>SHWW01000006.1 GCA_009693635.1 Flavobacteriaceae bacterium | reverse complement strand
TGTCTACCTCTTACGAAACAAGATACGCTTCAAGTCCGCAAGCCGGAAAAGAATATAATACTGCACAATTAAGAGCCGAATTTTTAATTGACAATTTAATGGAAGTAGGTAAAGTTAATCTTACGTATTCTCATTACGACAGATATATTGCGGGTTCAGCAGTTCCATTAGAACCATTAACTCTAGAAACCATAGACCCTTTAAAATCTAGTTATTTTCTTGAAAGAAGAGAATTAGGAATTATAAACGTAGGTGGAAACGGAACGGTTACTGCCGATGGTGTGGTTTACGAATTGGGATTTAAAGATGCACTATATATTGGAAGTGGAATTAAAGAAGTACTTTTTAAAAGTCAGGATTCTAATAATCCAGCAAAATTTTACCTAAATTCTGCTCCTGCACACACCAATTATCCAAATAAAAAAGTTAGTCTTGCTGAAGCAAATAAATTGCAACTGGGTTCAATGGAAACTGCAAATCATCGCACGGTAAACCAAATGATAATTGGTGGAATTGTAACTACATGCCAATTGCAAATGGGAATGACGGAATTAAAAACGGGAAGTGTTTGGAACACAATGCCAGCTCATGTGCACGACAGAAGAATGGAAGTGTATTTCTATTTAGATATTCCAGAAAACCAAGCGGTATGTCATTTTATGGGACAAACTGATGAAACTCGTCACATTTGGATGAACAACCACCAAGCGGTAATTTCTCCACCATGGTCAATTCATTCGGGTGCAGGAACTTCTAATTATACTTTTATTTGGGGAATGGCAGGAGAAAATCTGGATTATGGAGATATGGATGTTTGCAAAATAACAGATTTAAGATAATATGGGAAACTCATTATTTGACATAAAAGGAAAAATAGCTTTAGTAACAGGTAGTACGCACGGTTTAGGTATGGCTATGGCCAAAGGTTTAGGACATGCTGGCGCCACTATTATTATAAATGGAAATTCTTCTCAACCTAAAATTGATGAAGCGGTATTGGAATTTAAAAAAGAAGGTATCACTGCTTTTGGTTACAAATTTAATGTAGCTGTTGAAAGTGAAGTTATTGCTGCTATTAGCAAAATTGAAAGTGAAGTGGGTACAATCGATATTTTAATTAATAACGCTGGAATTATCAAACGTATCCCATTAATTGAAATGGAAGTTACTGATTTTAAAGAAGTTGTTGATATTGATTTGGTAAGTCCTTTTATCGTTTCAAAACATGTTGCAAAAGGAATGATTGATAGACAACAAGGAAAAATAATTAATATCTGTTCTATGATGAGTGAATTGGGTAGAAATGGAGTAGGGGCTTATGCTGCTGCAAAAGGAGGACTAAAAATGCTTACCAAAAACATGGCAACAGAATGGGCAAAACACAATGTTCAAGTCAACGGAATTGGGCCAGGATATTTTGCTACAGCACAAACAGAACTAATTCGGGTAGATGGACATCCGTTTAACGAATTTATTATAAACAGAACTCCAGCAGCAAAATGGGGAAATCCGGATGATTTATCAGGCGCAGCTATATTTCTTTCTTCAAAAGCGAGTGATTTCGTTAACGGTCATATTTTATATGTAGATGGCGGAATATTAGCTACAATTGGAAAACCTTCAAACGAATAAGAGCATGAAACTAAGCAATGTTTTTGCAGCAATACTGCTATCCACAACGTTATTATCGTTTTCACAAAAAAATAAAATAATTACCATTTCCAATTCTTTAAATACCGATAGAGAGTTTGAAACTGTAGAATTATCCAAAACTTCATTAGGACTAAAATCTTCTGATAAATTAGAAAAATACCGGGTTAAAGAATTGGGAACTTCTACTTTCTTAATTTCTCAATGTGTGGATGAAAATGGTGATGAAATTAACGACGTGTTGTTATTCCAACCTAAAATCAAAGCGTTAGCTACAAATAAATACGAAATCGTATTCAATACAGATACTAAAACTAAAGACCCAATAATTTTTTGTTATTCCAGATTTGTTCCCGAAAGAACTGATGATTACGCCTGGGAAAACAACAAAGTGGCATTTAGAACTTACGGACCTGTGGCTCAAAAAATGGCCGAAGACAAAGTAAAAGGCGGAACTTTAACTAGTGGAATTGACGCTTGGTTAAAGAGAGTTGAATATCCCGTGATAAATAAATGGTATGAAAAATATACTACAGGAACAGGAACTTATCACAAAGATACTGGTGAGGGTTTAGATAACTTTCACGTTGGTGATAGTCGCGGAATTGGAGGAATAGCGGTTAAAATAGATTCAACATATTACTATTCTAAAAACTTCATTTCTTGGAAAACAATTACCACTGGACCTCTTAGAACAAGTTTTACACTAACTTATGCTGATTGGGATGCCAAAGGAAATAAAATTAAAGAGGTAAAACACATCAGTTTAGATTACGGAAGTTTTCTTTCTAAATTTGAAATTCAAGTTTCTGGCATAAATACACTTTCTACAGGAATTACTTTGCACAATAACGATGGTAAAACGGAATCTAATTTTAATGCAGGTTGGATTGATTATTGGCAACCTATTGATGATTCTGAATTAGGTACGGGTATTGTTTTTCCAAAAAATACTATGATTAGTGCAGAAAAATACATGAATCCAAATAAAGAACTTTGTAATTTGTATGCAGCCCTGAAAGTGGTAAATAATAAAGTGACCTATTACACTGGATTTGGTTGGAAAAAACAAGGTGAATTCACAACTAAAGAAGCTTGGGAAAAGTATTTAGAACAATATGCTACTAAAATTAATAGTCCACTTATTGTAAAGATTAAATAAGCAGACCCTTTACACAATTAGTCCAATTTAGATTCCACAAATTTTTACTCTTAATATTGTGAAAACTTGTGGAATTTTTGATATTTATTCCCAATCATTCGTTCTAGGGTTGAATCCGAGTTCCCCCCCATGAAGTCATTATTAAACCTATAGGAACGTCTAAAATTTCTTGTAATTGTTTTCCATAAAAATAAGCAAAAGCATTAAATCTTTTACAGTTTCTGGCTATGCACTTTCCCATTTCCAAGGATGATATAAGTCTGGAGCTTCTAATGCACTTACGCCATTTCCTGGAGCAAAAATACTTGTAATTCTTTCGTAGGTATTTCCTGGTCCGTTTGCATTTAAAATTACTTGTGAAAATACAACCGATGTTTTTATAATTATAATTGCTGAAATCATTCCAATTTTCAAATGGAATCTCGTTGAATAATTAAGTGGTTTTGAATTCATAAATTATAGATTAAAACTAAAATTCTTTTTCTCCAATCTCACTTGATGGAAGTTTGTTTTTGCTATTGATTTTATTAAAATTATAACTAAAATTCAATAATAAAACATTGGTTTCATAGCTGTAGTTTGTTGTTGTATAAAAATCAGTTCCAAAAGTTGTAATCCGTTGTTGGTTCGAACCCATATTTCCAAAATTAATATTTTGCCATTGCAACCCTATAGTTCCATTTCCATTCAAAATAGTTTTTTTGACAGACAAATTAGGTGATAAAAATCGGGAATCTTCACCTTGAGCTGTTGGTTTTGCTGAAGTATAATTTACATTGGCTGTAAGACTCAATGTTTTTCCTAGATTGAAAGTAGTGTTCGTATTTAACGAATAGGCCCAATTAGAATTATCCACTTTTGATGTAATTCCCAAAATGTTCAATTTACCTGTAATTTTATAATTATAAACATTCCCACCTACATAAATTGAAACCCATTTCAAAGGCTTTAAACTGGTTCCAAATTCTAATCCAAATAATCTTGCTTTTTCGGCATTTGTAAAAACTCTATTCAAAATTGTGTCTGCATAAACACTATTTACGCGTTGAATTGGGTTTTTGATATTCTGATAATATAATGTTGCAAATAAAGTCCCTTTTTTGAAACTGTGGTTCATACCAATTTCAAATAAATCTACAAATTGGGGCTTTAAATCGGGGTCGCCTTGTTCCAATGTTTCTGAATGTTCTCTTTCTGGTATAGGGTTTAACTCAAAATTATTGTTCCGTTGTATTCGTTTACTGTAACCTAATTTGGTATTCCAAGACGTATTAAATGTATATAATAAATTGGCAGATGGAAATAAATTACTCAAGTTCAATAGATGAGGATTGGAATCTGTGGATAAAATAACTTCTCTTGCCGAGTATTCATAGCGCAATCCAGCGGTGTAATCCAATTTGTTAGTTTTGCCACTATATTGTGAATAGCATCCATTGATATGGTTTACAGATTTTGCAGTCCCTCTGAAATTTGCTACGTCTGGTTGAGCTGAAATGGGTGTAACGATATAATCAAAATTTCCGTTTTGTTGGTCGAATCGGAACTGATAGCCACTTTCTAACTTCCCCAAACCAATTGCAATTGTATAATCTAATTTAAATCGGAAGCCGTCAATTGGATTTTTATAAGGATTATTTACTTCTTGTAAAACAATTGATTTTGTGGCTAAATCTAAATTTTTATTGATTGTATTACCATATAAATCAGCATTTTCATATAAAATTGAAGTCGTCAAATTTGATTTATTTGCAAATGTATGCGTGTAATCAAGATTAGTCAACGTAAATGTACCTTCTTTGGTTTGAACATTAGAATTAAAATAGGCGTTCTCACTAAGTAAGGTATTGGTATTTAAATCAGAAGTCGAATTAGAATACACAATATCTGCACGTCGGGCTTGGAATTTTCTACCTATAAAGAAACCAAAGTTAAAGACATCATTTTTATTTGCAGTATAAGAAACCGCCGTTTTTGTTCCATAATTATACTTGTCAAAACTTCGTTCTCCTTTCGATGGAAATCGAGTGATGGTATTATTAGTAAAGTTTTTGGTAAATACATTTCCTTCACGGAAACCATTTACATCATTTCGTAGATAATTTCCACTAATGGTAATATCGAATTTTTTGGATTTATAATTGAACGTTATATCGCCGCCAAATCGTTTTGGTTTTTCTAAATTATTATAATCGCCTGTACTTGGAAGTCCACCAGATACATTTGATGTCAATGCCGTTCCGGTTGTAGTATTTTTTTTGGTAATGATATTTATGATTCCTCCTTTTCCATCGGGGTCATATTTTGCAGACGGTGCGGTTATTAATTCAATATTTTCAATCATGTTTGCTGGTAATTGACTCAAAACAGTTTGCGCATCGGTTAAAACTGGTTTCCCATTTACCAAAACCATAAATCCATTAGAACCCCGAAAACTAATTTCACCCTGACCATTCACTGTTACTGAGGGTAAATTTTTTATAATATCAATTGCATTTCCTCCATTTGCGGTTGCAAATTGATTGGAGTTATATTGTTGTTTATCGATTTTATTATACGATGTTGCTTTTGTTCCCTTAACAATTACTTCTTCCAATACTTGATTACTTAGTTGTAATTTTATAGTTTGTAGATTTAAATTTTGATTGTTTTCAACCAAATTATTTTCCAAATATTGAATTTCATATCCTACAAAGTAGATTTTGATTATGTAATTTCCCATTTGGACATTTTGAATAGTAAAAGCACCATTTCTGTTTGTTACAACTCCAGTAACTAAAGAATTATCAATCTGATTTAATAATGCTACACTTGCATATTCAATAGGTTCCAATGTTTGATTGTCTATTACAAAACCTTTTACCGTACTTTTTTGAGCTATAATTGAAGTAAATGAAATAAGTAATAGTGATAAATAGAAATTGGTATTTTTAATATTTTTATAAATCTTATTCAAATGGTGGGTAACTAGTAGGATCTAGATATCTTCTTATCCTTGTAGGATCTGTAAAATCTGCTGGTAAAGGAGTCGGTAAATTATTAGTATTTACCGGTCCTGTATATTTTCTAGGTATACCTTGTCTTTCGTCAATATTAGGAGTTAAAGGATTATCAATAGCTGCGCCATTAAAAGAAAAATAGCCATTAGGAACAGAAATGTTATTTGAATTTAGTACGTTAGGTCGTTTAATTTCTACTTTAGTCATAAAATAGTCTCCATCGTCATCAATATCATAATAATTAGGTATTTTATCACCATCACTATCGTAATCTTTAGGTTTTTGTCCTACCACGGTTTGACTTACTTCATATTTAGATAAAACACCGTCTCTATCATGATCTCTACTTCGTTGACTTTTTAATTTAAAACTGAAAATCAATGGAGAATAATAGGGAATATTTGCTGACGGAATTTGGTTGTAATATCCTAATCCCGATGGGAGGAACATGACGCCTGCTCCAAAATTTGTGAATGTTGTAGGATTTGGCCCTTCTGCAGTGTCGTATGTCCCAGTTTTAAACAAAGGGATAATTTCTCCCCAACCCTCAACAACCGATTGCAATTGAAACCAAATTGGAGTTTCAGAGTAATCAAATTGTTGATCCGAAACTAAAATACCTCTATACGATACATATACAGAGTCTACTGCACTTGTACTTTGAGAAGTACCTTCACGCAAATTTAAATAATAAATCTTATAGTTTACATCATGATCGTCATTTTGGACCATTTTGAATTGTAATGGAAACGTTTGTTGCAACCGAATAGATTGTTGTGACCCACCAATAGGAATTTTAGTCATAGTAACATTGTAATCGGAATCAACTGTTATGTAATGAGTATCTATATATTTGTTAATAGAATCCATGTCAGTTGCATATTGAACTTTGTAATCCCTCAAAGCTACTTCAGGAGTAGGATCGGTTTTTGAACATGAAGCAATTGTTATTCCAATAACAAGAAATAAAATTATTTTAAAATATTTATTCATTTTTTATAAATTTTAAGTCCGCAAGATACAATATTGATTTATTTTTGTAACCAATTTAACTTTGATTTTAGAAAAAATATGAGAGTAGATAAATTTTTATGGTGCGTTCGGTATTATAAAACCAGAAATATGGTTACAGAAGCTTGTAAAAAAAATCATATTTCTGTCAATGGATTGGTTGTAAAAGCATCAAAAGAGATATTTCCAACTGATAAAATCACTTTTAGAAAAGATCAAATTACTCAAATAATTTTAGTTTTAGATATACCTCCCAATAGAGTAGCTGCGAAATTGGTAGATATTTACAGAAAAAATGAAACGCCACCCGAAGTTTTCCAACATTTAGAACTATTGAAATTATCTAAAGAACATTATCGGAAAACGGGAGATGGACGACCAACGAAAAAAGATCGTAGAGATTTAGAAGATTTTGGAAATGAAACAAATGATGATGAAACTGACCAGTAAATATTGAAAAGAACTTTATCGAAAAGGATAAGATAAACATAATTTGGTATAAATTTCATCACCGATAAAAGAATATATTGACCAAATCACAAATGAAAAAATCAAGATTTTAATTCCTGGCGCTGGCGCTGGCTATGAATTTGAATATTATTATCGAAACAGCCTATAATTCTGTTGCTTCTAGAAAAAATAAAGAATTGTTTTTTTGTTTTTAATAAAAATAAAATTAAGGAATTACTGGAAATGGTGCATTTTTATAAGCTCCCAAATCAGGTGGTAAAGTTCTTGGAATCCCTAAAATATCATTCGCTATTAAATAAGTTGAATTTCCTTTTGCGAAAGCAGCAGAAGTAAGATCAATATTTAGTTTATTTTTATTAGTGTTCAAAAATTTTGGATCTTGATTTCTGACAATATTCGAATAATGCGCTACGTCAGTATCAAAAAAATACAAAGGATTATTTGTAAACTGATTGGACACATTATTAAATTTCAACAAGCAACTATTAAATTTATAATTAAAAAGAGCACCCTCCTTTTTATCCAAAATCATTTCAACCTGATTGGAACCATAAATAATACAATTATCAAATTCTGCTTGAATCAGTGCAATTGGAGTAATAATTTCTCCCACTTTCTTATAATTGCTAATTAATACTGCTACTTGTTTTGAACTTTGCCAGTTGTTATTGAATGTACAATGTTTGAAAAGATAGGAACCACCTTCAGTGCAAGCAATACTTGCCTGACCTGCAGAATTAATAACTAGATTGTATCCTTCAATTTTTGCAGTTCTTGCAAATATCCCAACATTTGAACAGTTATATATTTGAGAATTATCAATTTTCAATGTTGTGTTTGCAGCATTTTGAACATCTCCCACAAAAATTCCTACAGTTGCATTTTTTAAAGTTAGATGATTAATTTGATTATTCACACTTCCTTGGCTCAGCCAAATTAACCCCCATTGTCCTGGAACATCTGAAAAACCAGGTTCTAATCGATCGCCTTCAAAAATCACTTCTTTTTCTAAAGCAGCAGTTGTAGAAACTTGTCCATTTACTTTTAATGAGCCACCATTTCCAACAATAATCCCTGAATTCGCATGAAAATGTATTCGCGCTCCTGGATCAATATTAAGTGTTTCGCCACTCGAAATTCCTGCATAACCATAGATTACGTAAGGCTTTGCATTTGTCCAATGGTATTCATCATTGTGGTCATTATGGTTTAAAACGAAACCATAAATTTGATCTTCACCGAAAGGCAATGATTCATAAGTTACTCCCCCAGTTGTGGCATCAACGTATTTTTGTGGGTATAAAAATACCGCATCTTGAATTAAAGTTACCAATTCAACATTTTGTTGTTTACTACCAGAATCAAATTGAATTTGATCGATATATAAAAAGTCAGTAGGATTTGCATCGGTAATTTCTGCTGTAGTTTCGATAAAAACATACATACTGTCCTTAGCTAAAAGCTCTACGTTTTTAAATATTTTTCCGTTTTCGCCTCGCATTCCATCAATAGTCATTCTGTATTTTGATGCGGCTCCTTTTCCTAATTGGATTTTAGGAATTAATATATCGGTATTACTTTTATTGTATACTTTTAATGTGTAAGTGCTTGATCCTATGTTGGTAAAAACAGTATCTAAGAAAACAGTATCTTTTGAAAAGCCTAAATTTCCAGAGCTTGGTTCAAATACGAAATCTTTTCTACACGATGACATTGAAATTAAAATTCCGATAAAAAGAATATAAATTGTATTACGCATTGCTACTGATTTTTTGTAAAAATAGGTATTAATTTGATAATTATAAATACCTGAACTATTATATTGTTAATGGATAACGAAAAAGTATTGAATTTAGTTTGCCAATTTGCATTAGTTTACTAAAATCTTAATAAATTTTAAACTATCCTTATAATGTCTTATTTTTACATCAAAAAAAAATGGCTTTCGATAAAGAGAATATAATTTCAATGTGTAACGCATTTTCAAAAAATACTTTGATGGAAACATTAGAAATTGAATTTATAGATGCTGGTGCAGACTTTTTAGTTGCCAAAATGCTTGTAAATCCTAGAATTCATCAACCCACGGGTTTGTTGCATGGAGGCGCATCAGTTGCTTTGGCAGAAAGTGTGGGAAGTGCTGCTTCAATGTTATTAGTAAATCCTGAAGAAAGTGAAATTCGTGGCATTGAAATTTCAGCCAATCATTTGAGAAGTAAAAAAGAAGGAATTGTCTTTGGAACTGCAAAAATCATTCATAAAGGACGTAGTTTGCATTTATGGGAAATTAAAATTACTGATGAAGAAGGTGAGTTAATTTCGCTTTGTAAATTGACCAATATGGTTTTGCAAATAAAAAAGAAGTAGTAATTTAAATGTCTTTTAAACTCATAAAATGAAATTATGATTGATTTTTTTATAAAAGTAAAACAACAATTTCAACAAAACTTACCGTTTGTGATTTATAGCAAACCCAATATTGATAAATTATCGGGACTTTTTCAAAAAAATAATCAGTTGTATTTAACAAATAATTTCAACGAAAAAGGTTTTGTTTTTGCTCCATTTGATGCCAAACAGGTTGTTCTGATTTCAGAGCGTGAATCGGAATTAATTGAAATTGAATTTACTTCAAATCCCATAATTAAAAATCCAAAATACGATACTTTTACAGATGAATTAGCTAAAAATAATTTTGAAAATTTGGTTAAAAAAGCTATTTGTGCAATTGAGAATGGAAGTTTTAATAAAGTTGTTTTATCTCGAGAGGAAATAATTAATTTGCCAAATTTCGACTTAGTTTCACTATTTGAAGAATTAGTAAATTTCTATCCTACAGTCTATACGTATTGCTGGTTTCATCCTAAAATTGGTTTGTGGATGGGAGCAACTCCAGAAAGGTTCCTTAAAGTAATTGGTAAAGAATTTCATACCGTAGCCCTCGCAGGAACTCAGTTATTTCAATATAATAAGGATGTGGTTTGGGGAAATAAAGAGCAGGTTGAACAACAATTTGTTACTGATTATATATTGGAAACAATAAAAAATCTGACATCTGCTGTTGAAATCACATCGCCTTATACTTTGAAAGCTGGAAATTTACTACATTTGAAAACGGATATTAAAGGAAGGATTAATGAAGAAGCCACTTTAAAACAATTAGTTTTACTGTTGCATCCAACTCCGGCAGTTTGTGGTTTTCCAAAAAAAAGTGCTATAGATTTTATTATTGAAAATGAAGGATATAATAGAAGTTTTTATGCCGGGTTCTTAGGGGAAATAAACAAAAATGAAAATTTAGAAACGGATTTATTTGTGAATTTAAGATGTATGCAAATTCGATTAGAATTTGATAAAATACAGGCTCATTCATATATAGGGTGTGGAATTACAAAAGATAGCAATCCTGAAAATGAATGGCAAGAAACAGAGAATAAAGCAATGACAATGAAAAATATAATACTATGAAATTAGATATACTTGCATTTGGTGCACATCCCGACGATGTAGAATTAGGATGTTCAGGAACTATTGCTAAAGAAATTTCCTTGGGGAGGAAAGTTGGAATTATCGATTTGACACGAGGGGAATTAGGAACTCGTGGTTCTGTTGAAATTAGGAATAGAGAATCTGAGGCTGCTGCAAAAATTCTAGACATATCCATTAGAGAAAACCTGGATATGCGTGATGGTTTTTTTATAAACGATGAAAGTCATCGGTTGCAAATTATTCAAATCATTAGAAAATATAAGCCAGAAATAGTTTTATGTAATGCAATTGATGACCGTCATATTGATCACGAAAGAGGAAGTAAATTAGTTTCTGATGCTTGTTTTTTATCAGGATTAGTAAAAATTGAAACTTCATTAGATGGTATTAAACAAGTGTCTTGGCGACCAAAATTAGTATATCATTATATTCAATGGAAAAATATTGAACCTGATTTTGTTATAGATATCACAGGCTTTATAGATAAAAAAGAAGCTTCAATTTTGGCATATAGTTCTCAGTTTTTCAATCCAAATTCAGAAGAACCAGAAACTCCAATTGCAACAAAGAACTTCTTGGAAAGTATTCATAATCGTTCCCGAGAATTAGGACGATTAATAGGAACTGAAAATGCCGAAGGATTTACCGTAGAAAGGTATTTGGCAGTCAATAGCTTAGGAGATTTGATATAATTATTTATTTTTTCCCTTTGCAAAACAAAAACTTTTGACATATATTTGCACTCGTTAAAAATGGTGGTTGTAGCTCAGCTGGTTAGAGTATTGGTTTGTGGTGCCGAGGGTCGCCGGTTCGAACCCGGTCAGCCACCCAAAAACGCAAAAGCTTCGAAGTGATTCGGAGCTTTTTTTTGTCCAATATTAAACAAATATTCTAATTTTGAATGATATAATTTACCTATTTTTGTAATTATAAAATTATAATTTGAGAACCTCAATTTACAAGGAAATTTCTAATTCTACATTGTTTAAATCGCAACTTTTATCTTGGGCTCAACAGTTCCGTGAAGTAGTTTTTTTAGATAGTAATGACTATCCTCAGAAATATTCAAATTACGATTGTATTCTTGCTGTTAATGCGTTTACCTCAATAACAACAGATTATCACAATGCTTTTGAAGATTTAAAGCAATATCAACAAAAATCGAAAGATTGGATTTTTGGCTATTTATCCTACGATTTAAAAAACGATACCGAAGAATTAAATTCTGCGAATTTTGACGGATTGCAATTCCCAGATTTGTTTTTTTTTCAACCTAAGAAATTGTTTTTATTGAAAAATAATCAACTTGAAATTAAATATCTACATCTTTGTGATGATGAAGTTGAGGAGGATTTTGATTTTATTATTATCAACTCAGTTTCTCCTTTAGAAAATTTAAATACAATTGAAATTCAACAACGTATTCCTAAAGATTTGTACCTAGAAAAAGTTTCTAAAATAATCGAATATATTAACAAAGGCGATATATATGAAGCCAATTTTTGTATGGAATTTTATGCAGAAACCACAATAAATCCAATCGATAAGTTCTTTTTATTGAATGACATTTCGAAGCCCCCATTTGCAGCTTTTTTTAAAAACAATACTATTTTTTTGATTTCTGCAACTCCAGAACGGTATTTGAAAAAAGAAAGTAATAAGATCATTTCTCAACCAATTAAAGGCACTTCAAAGCGTTATTTAAGTAATGATCAAGATACAATATCTAGGAATAATTTAGCCTCTGATCCTAAAGAACGCTCTGAGAATATCATGATCACCGATTTAGTAAGAAATGATTTGTCACGAACTGCTAAAAAAGGATCGGTTGAAGTAGAAGAATTATGCGGTATTTATTCCTTCTTGCAAGTACATCAAATGATATCAACTATTACTTCAATTATTGATTCTCAATATTCTGAAATAGATGTTATTAAGAATTCATTTCCAATGGGAAGTATGACTGGAGCACCTAAAATTTCAGCAATGAATATCATTGAGGAATTAGAGGAAACAAAACGCGGTTTGTATAGTGGAAGTGTTGGGTATTTTACTCCTAATGGCGATTTCGATTTTAATGTAGTTATTCGTAGTATTTTATATAATAGTAAAAATAATTACGTTTCATTTTCTGTTGGAAGTGCTATAACAGCTCAATCAAATCCTGAATCGGAATATGAAGAATGTCTATTGAAAGCCAGTGCGATGTTAAATGTATTGAATTGTAATTAGTTTTAAATTTACCTTATTACTCTGTTTAAAATAACTATTTTTGACTATGATTGAAAAATTCCAATCCCATCTTACCAATAATTTTTCCTTTTTATCTGGGAAAAAGCTACTATTGGCAACAAGTGGTGGGCTGGACAGTATGGTAATGGCTCATTTATTTAAGTTGTTAAATTTCCAAATCGCTTTAGCACATTGTAATTTTCAATTGCGTGGAATGGAGAGTTTTGAAGACCAATTATTTGTTCAAAATTATGCTGACGCAAATGCCATTCCCGTTTTTATAACCCAATTTGACACCCAATCTTTTGCTAATTATTATAAACTTTCCACTCAAGTTGCAGCTCGCGAATTGAGATACAATTGGTTTTATGAATTGCTTAAAACCCATAATTACGATTATATCATAACAGGTCATCATGCCGATGATAACATTGAAACATTTTTAATTCACCTTGTTAGAGGCTCAGGTTTGGTTGGTTTTACAGGAATTCCCGATAAAAATAAGTCGGTAATTCGTCCTTTATTGGCTTTTAGTCGTGATGAAATTTCAAATTATGCTTCCGCAAATGCCGTTCTGTGGCGCGAAGACTGCAGTAATGCTTCGGATAAATATTTACGTAACAAAATACGTCACGATTTGGTTACAATCTTAAAAGAATTGAATACAAATTTTTTAACTTCATTTCAAAACACTCAAAAATATTTGAAAGAAGCACAATCAATGGTTGAAGATGCTAAAATTATGATTTATAAGCAAGTGGCAACAGAAATTGAAGATGAGATTCATTTTGACATTGAAAAACTCACGAAATTTCCTAATTATAAATTGTATTTGTACCAATGGCTTAAAGAATTTCGGTTTTCTGCTTGGGATGATATTTATGATTTGGTAACTTCACAATCAGGAAAACAGATTTTTTCGGGTGAATTTAGACTTTTAAAAGACCGCCATTTTTTGATTTTAAGTCCAATTAATAAAATTGATGCAACAGAAGAATATTTCATTGATGAAAATCAAAAAGAAGTTAATCTTCCTATAAAACTTTCGTTTTGTACCAAAGATTACAATCCAAATACTGATAAATCCGTTATATTTGTGGACATTGATAAATTAAAATATCCTTTGGTATTGAAAAGATTTGAAAAAGGTGCCATTTTTCAGTCTTTTGGAATGAATGGAAAATCGAAAAAAGTGAGCAAACTTTTCAAAGATGAGAAATTATCGCTTTTGCAAAAAGAAAATACTTGGATTTTATATTCAGATAATAAAATTATTTGGGTTGTTGGAATCCGACAAGACGAGCGATTTAAAATTGAAAAAACAACAAAAAATAGTTTACAAATAGCCCTATTATAATGAAAAAATTAATTTTTTTACTCTTTGCTTTTTTGGTTTATACCAATGGAATAGGACAAATTTTGAATCCTGTGAAATGGAAATCTAAAACAGAAAAAATTTCTGAAACCGAATTTAATCTAGTTCTTGAAGGAACTATTGACAATGGCTGGCACATATATTCCCAATTTACTCCTGACGGCGGTCCAATTCCATTAGAATTAAAATTTGCGGAAAGCGCAGGAAATTATGAATTGGTTGGAAAAACGAAAGAAAGTAAAACC
Organism: Flavobacteriaceae bacterium; assembly: GCA_009693635.1. Taxonomy (GTDB): domain Bacteria; phylum Bacteroidota; class Bacteroidia; order Flavobacteriales; family Flavobacteriaceae; genus Flavobacterium. The sequence goes on along the minus strand of SHWW01000006.1, from coordinate 33,383 downwards.
AGAAAAGAATACAATCCTGTTTTTGAAGTAGATGAAATTTTCTTTGAAAAGAAAGTAGTTCTTACTCAAAAAGTTAAAATTGTAAATTCTAAAACAAGAAGCATAAAACTGAAAATTGATTATCAAGCGTGTAAAGAGGTTTGTATAAACTTAAACAAAAACTTTAAATTTGAAATTCCCGTAATAGCTTTAAGTGCAGTACTTCCTTTAAAAAAAGACACGATTTTGATTGATACTTCATCCAATAATGTTACATCCGAAATCATAAAAACAGAGGTTAAAACAGAAAAATTTGTACCTCAAAAACCAATTGAAGAACCTAAAAAAGGGTTTTTTACTATTTTTATAATTGCTTTTTTCTCAGGATTCGCAGCACTTTTAACGCCTTGTGTTTTTCCGATGATTCCAATGACGGTGAGTTTTTTTACCAAGCAAAGCAAAACCAAAGCACAAGGAATTAGGAATGCAATTGTATATGGCATTTCAATTATACTGATTTATGTAGTTTTAGGATTTTTAGTCACTTGGATTTTTGGTGCAGATGCGCTGAATGCGTTGTCAACAAATGTCTGGTTTAATCTTATTTTCTTCGGTTTGTTAGTGTTTTTTGCAACTTCTTTTTTAGGAGCATTTGAAATAATGTTACCTAATTCTTGGGCAAATAAAGTTGATCAACAAGCGGATAGAGGAGGAGTTGTAGGGATTTTATTTATGGCATTAGCATTAGCTATTGTTTCATTTTCTTGCACAGGCCCAATTGTAGGAACCTTATTAGTTGATGCAGCGTCTAAAGGCGGAATTGCTCCAATTGTTGGGATGTTCGGTTTTTCATTGGCTTTAGCCTTGCCATTTATGTTGTTTGCAATGTTTCCTGGCTGGTTGAATTCCTTACCAAAATCAGGTTCGTGGTTGAATACCGTTAAAGTAGTTTTGGGCTTTTTAGAATTGGCTTTAGCTTTTAAATTTTTATCAAATGCCGATTTAGTTTTACAATTGCATTTATTGGAACGCGAAGTTTTCCTTTCCATTTGGATAGCAATTTTCGGAACATTGGCACTTTATTTATTTGGAAAAATCACCTTGCCAAACGACAGTCCATTGACGCACATTTCCGTGGGTAGATTATCATTGGGATTATTGGTTTTGACATTTACAATATATTTAATTCCAGGTCTTTGGGGCGCACCATTAAAATTAATCAACGCATTTCCACCACCAATAGAATATAGCGAAAGTCCTTTTGGAATAGGACAAAATTTAGCTTCAAATGCTAATGTAATTTTACCCGAAGGAGCAAAATCAGGGCCTCACGGAATTGTAGTTTTTGATGATTATGATAAAGGATTGGCGTATGCTAAAACCGTAAATAAACCAATTATGCTTGATTTTACAGGTTTTGCGTGTGTAAATTGTCGTAAAATGGAAAATACAGTTTGGGGAGAACCTACAATTTTACCAATTTTAAAAAACGAAGTAGTTTTGATTTCATTATATGTAGATGATAAAAGAGAATTGCCGAAAGAACAACAATTTAAATCGGCAACAACAGGAGAATTATTAGAAACAATTGGCGATAAATGGACTGATTTAATGATTTCTAAATACAAAGCAAACACACAACCTTTGTATGTAATTATAGATTTAGAAGGATATAATTTGAATACAACAACCCCAACAATCAGTTATACATCCGATGTAAAAGTCTATGAAGAGTGGCTAAAATCAGGAGTTTTAAATTTTAAAAAATAATAGCAATCCCAACTTTAAACAGTTGGGATTTTTATTTTAAATTAATTTGTATTTTATTATTATCAATTAAATCAATATTCTAATTAAATAGTGGTACTTTAGACAAAATATAAAGTATACGCCATGTTAGTAAAAATTTTCGGAAGTGCCGTTTTTGGCGTTGAAGCCACAACAATAACTGTAGAAGTCAACATTGACAAAGGTATTGGTTACCACCTTGTTGGCTTGCCCGATAATGCCATCAAAGAAAGCAGTTATCGTATTGCAGCTGCTTTGAAAAATAATGGTTATGCCATGCCTGGCAAAAAAATCACAATAAATATGGCACCTGCCGATTTGCGAAAAGAAGGCTCTGCCTATGATTTGACTTTGGCAATTGGGATTTTAGTAGCTTCCTCGCAAATTCAAAATACAGAATCCGACAAATATATAATTATGGGGGAATTATCACTTGATGGTGGTTTGCAACCGATTCGAGGCTCTTTGCCTATTGCCATAAAGGCAAAAGAAGAAGGGTTTAAAGGTTTTTTTCTTCCAATTCAAAACGTAAAAGAAGCTGCAATAGTTAGTGGTTTAGATGTTTATGGTGTTGAAAACTTGCAAGAAGTTATCGATTTTTTTGAAGGAAAAGGCACTTTACAACCTACAATTATAGACACACGAGCTGAATTTAACAAAACTTTAGATTTCCCAGAATTCGATTTTTCAGATGTTCGTGGTCAAGAAAGCATCAAAAGATGTATGGAAATTGCGGCTGCTGGCGGACATAATATAATATTAATTGGTCCTCCGGGAGCTGGTAAAACAATGCTTGCCAAAAGATTACCAAGTATTTTACCTCCAATGACATTGCGTGAAGCACTAGAAACAACCAAAATTCATAGTGTTGCAGGAAAATTGAAAGAAGTAGGTTTAATGAACCAACGACCTTTTAGAAGCCCGCATCATACGATTTCTAATGTGGCCCTCGTTGGTGGCGGCAGTTATCCCCAACCTGGAGAAATTTCGATGGCGCACAATGGCGTTTTATTTTTAGATGAATTACCAGAATTCAAAAGAGATGTATTGGAAGTAATGCGTCAGCCTTTGGAAGACAGAGAAGTTACTATTTCAAGAGCAAAGTTCACAGTAACTTATCCTTCCTCGTTTATGTTGGTTGCAAGTATGAATCCAAGTCCGAGTGGTTTTTTCAACGATCCAGATTCTCCACAAACATCTTCTCCTCACGAAATGCAACGCTATTTGAGTAAGATTTCAGGACCTTTATTAGATAGAATTGACATTCATATTGAAGTTACACCCGTGCCTTTTGAAAAATTATCGGACGATAGGAAATCAGAATGTAGCGTTGATATTCGAAAAAGAGTTACTGCTGCTCGTGAAATTCAAACAGCAAGATTTGAATTAATGGAAAAAGTGCATTACAATGCTCAAATGAGTTCCAAGCAAATTAGAGAATTTTGTGCGCTTGATGAAGTGTCAAAACAGTTATTAAAAACAGCAATGGAGCGGTTAAATCTTTCGGCAAGAGCGTACGACAGAATCCTTAAAGTGGCGCGTACCATTGCCGATTTAGAAGCTGCGAAAACCGTAGTTTCTTACCATATTGCCGAAGCCATTCAATACAGAAGTTTGGATCGTGATGGTTGGTTGGGGTAGAATCCACTTTAGTATTTTATTTTTAATACAAACTTGGATATTTAAAAGGGTTATCTTCACCCATCATTTCATATATTTTTTCATAAATATCTTCAGTAGATGGTTTTGAAAAATAATCTCCATCTGTTCCATAAGAAGGCCGATGTTCTTGTGATGTTAGCGTTTTAGGTTGACTATCCAATTGAAAATATCCTTTTTGAATTTCTAAAATTTGTTGAAGTATAAACGCCGATCCGCCACCTGGAACATCTTCATCAACAATTAATAATCTATTTGTTTTAGAGATACTTTTCAGAATATCATGATTAATGTCAAATGGTAAAAGTGATTGAACATCAATAATTTCTACATCAATACCAATTTCCAACAGTTCGTTTGCCGCTTGTTCTACTAATCGTAAAGTAGAGCCATAAGAAACTACTGTGATATCTTTCCCTTCTTTAATAGTTTCTACTAAACCAATTGGAGTTTTAAATTCACCTAAATTCAAAGGTATTTTCTCTTTTAAACGGTACCCATTTAAACATTCTATTACCAATGCGGGTTCATCTGTATCGAGTAAAGTATTATAAAAACCTGCCGCTTTTGTCATATTTCGAGGAACCAAGACATGAATTCCTCGTAATGCATTCACGATCATTCCCATTGGAGAACCAGCATGCCAAATTCCTTCTAAACGGTGACCACGAGTTCTAATTATCAAAGGAGCTTTTTGACGACCAGCAGTTCTGTATTGAAGTGTTGCCAGATCGTCACTCATAATTTGAATACCATATAATAGATAATCTAAGTATTGAATCTCTGCTATTGGACGTAATCCTCGCATTGCCATTCCAATTCCTTGCCCAATTATTGAAGCTTCTCTAATGCCTACATCAGCGACACGATGTGCTCCATATTTCTCTTGCATTCCTTCCAAACCTTGATTTACATCTCCAATATTTCCTGAATCTTCTCCAAAAACTAATAATTCTGGAAATTTTCTAAAAAGCACATCAAAGTTATCTCTTAATATTAATCTTGCATCAACTTCAACTGAGTTTTTATCAAATTTAGGAAGTACTTCTTTTACTGAAAATACATTTTCCGTCGATTCAGAATATAAATGTGAACTAAATTTAGGTTGAACTTTTGCTGTGACATCTGTAATCCATTTTGCTAATTTACCTCTATCGTTTTCACCAACTATTTTTCTTAAAATTTTTCTTGCTGTAGAAAGAACATCTTTCCTAAGAGGTTCTTTTATTGCTGCTAAATCACTGGCAAATTGCTCTATAAAAGCACTTTTTTTTGAAGATTTCCCTATTTCTTTTAATAAATGTACTAGTTCCATTTGTTCTGTTTTAATTGGAGAAACAAATGCATTCCATGCCGCTTTCTTACCATCTAATACGTCTTTTTTTGATTGATTAACTATTGAATCAAGATTCTCTTCGGTAGAAAATCCATTATCAATTAACCATTTTTTCATTTGCTTTAAGCAATCAAATTCAGTTTCCCAAGCAAGTCTTTTGGTGTTTTTATATCTTTCGTGTGAACCAGAAGTTGAATGCCCTTGTGGTTGTGTCAATTCTCTAACATGAATTAGAACAGGAACGTGTTCCTCTCTTGCAATTGTAGCAGCTTTCTGGTAAACATCAATTAAATTCGCGTAATCCCAACCTTTAACAGTCATAATTTCATAGCCATCACCACTTGAATCTCTCTGAAAACCTTTCAGTATTTCTGATATATTTTCTTTTGTTGTTTGGTGTTTTGCATGAACTGAAATCCCGTATTCATCATCCCAAACACTGATAATCATAGGAACTTGAAGTACCCCTGCAGCATTTATAGTTTCAAAAAATAATCCTTCAGAAGTTGAAGCATTACCAATTGTTCCCCAAGCCACTTCATTTCCATTTTTAGAAAATTTAGTTTTATCTTCTAATTCTTCAACGTTTCTATATATTTTTGAGGCTTGTGCTAATCCTAGTAATCTTGGCATTTGACCCGCAGTAGGGGAGATATCGGCACTTGAATTTTTTTGCTGTGTTAAATCATTCCAATTTCCATTTTCATCAAGTGAATGTGAGGCAAAGTGACCTCCCATTTGACGTCCTGCACTCATCGGATCGTGTTCAATGTCTGTATGTCCATAAAGTCCTGCAAAAAACTGCTGAATTGTCAATTGTCCAATTGCCATCATAAAAGTTTGATCTCGATAATATCCAGACCTAAAATCTCCATTTTTAAACGCTTTTGCCATTGCCAATTGTGGCACTTCTTTTCCATCACCAAAAATTCCAAACTTGGCTTTTCCAGAAAGAACTTCACGCCTTCCTAATAAACTGCATTCCCGACTAATACACGCAATTTTAAAATCGTTTAAAACCTCAATTTTAAAATCTTCATAAGTCAATGCTACAGTTTCTGATTGTTTCATAATTATTTATAAGTTGGAATTTTGAACAAAAATATGTAAAATCTATCTATTTACATAATAGTTTGAATAAAATGTAATTAAATTATCAATAAAAATATAGCGTTTAAATCAATATATTTTATTTTATTATTACAATAAAAACAATTTTATTAACTATAATGCAATTAATTTAACATAAAGGAATGAATTAGAACCATTTTCTTGTGAAAAGATTAATCAATAATTTAGGGTCAAATGTTATTATAAATCGAATTTTTTCATTGTATCTATTTTGCGAAACCTCCCATCCATTGTTTGAATATACAGGAAAGTACAATTCAAAGTAATTGGTAACTAAATTTAAACGGAATCCACTGTCATAAATGAATTTAGTATTTGAAAGTTTATTTTTTAATAAACCGACATCACCATATATTTCTACCCAATTCCAAATTGAATAACTTACATTTGCAGTTGTCAACCACTGATTTGCAAATGGTGTATCCAACTTTGACTTAAATCCTCCGTCTGCCATAATAAATTGTTGGCTAAAAAAACCCGTATTTTCCGATCTGCCATAATAATTATAATCAAACATATAGTCCGTTGGTCTATCTAATGCAAAACTAAAAAAGTTAGAATTAGATTTGTTATATAAAAAACTTCCAGCAAACAGTCTTAAACTTAACTCCCTGTTGCCATCAAATAATTTTCTGTATTGAACTTCAGCTGCTAATTTCCCGAATTTTGAGGATATTTGAAAATCGGTAATTAAATTAAAATGATGCACTACTTCTGTTTTTGTATTTAAATATTTCAAATTAAATACAGAATAATTTTCGGTGGTATTGTCAACGATATAATCACTTTTTTCACGATTAACCAAAACTTGTCGGAATAAAATTAGTTGCTTTCTATTGTCTCTAAAATTACTTTCCCTAATTTTAAATTGAATAGTTGGATTTATTTTTTGATACGTAGCATCGGGAGCATAATGATAATAAGCGCTTGATAAAGAATACTTAATATTAAATAAATTACCGTCTCTATAATTTGTATTTATCATAAATGATGCACCTCCTGAAACTGATTTAGAAGTAGTTGAATACGCTGGATTTATGTCAAATGTAAAGGGTTTGTCTAATATTGATTTGTTATGTATTCTTAAACCAGGCGATAATCCATCATATAAATTATATGTTAATGTTGGAACATATAATATTTGATTGTAATAGGGATCTTCCAAATCTTTCATAAATGTGAATTTTATTGGTCGATTATTCGGATAAAAGCTTTTCAATGACTTCCAATTATTTCTCAAATTATATTCTGGAACTTCATTTTTATAATTCAAAATAATCTTGTCTGCCTCTTTTCTTTCAATAGTATAAGTGCTTTCAATATTTTTTGAATCAATCCATTTTTTAAATACAATTTCGTTTTTTTTAACACCATAAACTGGGATTGGAACAATAATTCCAGTTCTATTATTTATTGAAAAAGTAATACTATCTTTTGTTTTTAAAACCTTAGAAAACTTATAATCTATGATATCTCTGGAGTCGATAATTGTTTTGAAAAACCAACCGATTTCTTTCCTTGAATTCACTTTAATAATAGTTTCAAAATCCAACCTCTGAACTTGTTTGCCTTTGTAAGTATCATAAAACTGACGAATACTTTTTGGAATTGTCTCTTCTCCTAAATAATCGTCCAAGTATCGAAAACTTAATCCTGCTCTGTATTTACTAGCTATTTGTTCGTTAAATTTAATTAATGTATTCTTAGGATTGCTTAAAGGTTGATCCAAATTTTTCCTCGCCATTAGCATATAAAAATAACTGTATTGTTCATTAAAATTGACATTTGTCAAATTGAATCCTTTCAATAATTTATAGGTTGATAAGGATCCAAACATTTTCATATCAGGATGATTTTCATCAATATATTTCATCATCGCATATACCTGAATCCCATCGTAAATCCAATTGTCTTTTCGTTGATTCAAATGCAAACTGTTTTTCAAATAAGTATTCAAATACGTCTTTAAAAACTTAATTTCAAATATAAATTCATCAGGAAATGGACTCAGAAATGAAGGCAATTGATTGAGTCCGTAAAACGGATTTCGTTCATAATCAACTTGTGAAACAATAATTTTTTCAAATGGATAACGACCAATTAATTCATCTACAAAAGTGACCACTTTATCAACAACCAAAGATTCTTGAATTGAATTAATCTTTGTTTCTTTTAAATTAATAGCGACATTTACAATACTGTTTTTATAGCTATAAAAACTAATTTTAGGTTCTATGTAAAGGCTAAAATCGGTTCTGTTTTTACCATTTAATTTATAATTTGAAAAAAGCGAATTGGAATCAATTTTTGTGCTATTCAAATCTGTTGTTGCAAATACATTTTTCGGAATTTTTAAATCAATATCAAAATCTGAAACCGCATTTGAGATATCATCTAAATTATTATTGTCATATTGAATAAAATCGTGATTTTCATATCGTGCAGGGTTAAGAAACCAGTTTTTCAAATTCATTCCACCCTCTTCAGAATATCCGTATTTTGAGAATTTATCACTTGGAATTTTAACGGAATAACTAAGATGTAAAACGATTTTTTGATTCGGAGCCAATTTAGTTCTCAATTCAACAACTATAAAATCGCAATTGGATAAAGTTCTTTTCCACGATAAAAATAAATTTGAATTATCAATAATCGATAAATTGTTAGTACTTCCATGTTCTTTTTCACTCGCCAAATGAAAGTCTCTATAAAATTCATCGGAAAATCGTTGAGCCAAAGCTGTATTTCTTGAAGAATATGCGTGAATCCAATCGTTCAAAACTATCGCTTTTAGCGTATCTTCAGATTGATTGAAAAAAGTGATTTCTTGTTGAATATTTAGCGTTTTTGTTGCCATATTAACTTCCACATTAATTTGAGAATGGTGTTGCGCTAAGTTTTTAACCGAAACAAACAAAAGAAAAATAGAAGCAAATATTTTAAAATAGGATTTCAAATTGAATTTTTTTATAAAAATCTAATTTACAAATTTTGGGGCATTAATTAAAAAGATATTTCTAAAAAATAAACCTGTTTTTGAGACAGCTTTATTTTTAAAAATTAGGAGATAAATTATATTTTTTGTAGAAGGTATCCAATACCTCAATGACTTCATCTTCAGTATCTACGATTTTAATTAACTTCAAATCGTCGGAACTCACATTGTTATATTGCTCTATCAAAACCGTTTTTATCCACTCCATCAAGCCCGACCAAAATGTTCTTCCAACCAATATTATTGGAAATTTCTCTATTTTTTTTGTCTGAATCAAGGTAATCGCCTCAAACATTTCATCCAATGTTCCAAATCCTCCTGGCATAATTACAAATCCTTGAGAATATTTCACAAACATCACTTTTCTAACAAAGAAATAATCGAAATTTAAGTTTTTATCTTGATCTATATACGGATTATAATGTTGCTCAAATGGCAAATCTATATTCAATCCTACAGATGCACCACCACCTAAACTAGCGCCTTTATTGCCTGCTTCCATTATTCCAGGACCACCTCCAGTAATTACACCATAACCAGCTTTTCCAATTCTATAGGCAATTTTCTCTGCCAAAAAATAAAATGGATCATCAGTTTTCGTTCTCGCCGATCCAAAAATAGTCACACAAGGCCCAATCCGACTCATACTCTCATAACCATTCACAAACTCTGCCATAATCTTGAAAATCGCCCAAGAATCGTTCGCCCGAATCTCATTCCAGTTCTTTTGTTTCAGTTTATCCTGAATAACTTTGTCCTCATCATTATTAAAATCTTCTAATTTCATAGTCATTTTTTTTTATTTTTTTTGCTCCTAATTTTTCGCTTTCCAATTTAATTCTCACTAAAAGCTAAGGATTTTCAATTTCATCAGGGCTTAGACTCTAGACTAAATTCCTTTTGTTTATTTAAAATTAAGCATTTAAATAAATTTTCAGCTTACTAAAGTAATTCTTTTTTTAAAAATTGAGCAGTATAGCTTTTTTTATTTTTTATAATTTCTTCGGGAGTTCCCTTCGCAACAACTTCTCCACCAACTTTTCCGCCTTCAGGACCAATATCAATAATGTAATCAGCCAATTTAATTACATCCATATTATGCTCGATAATCAATATCGTATTGCCTTTGTCAACCAATTTATTTATCACATCCATCAAAACCCGAATATCTTCAAAATGCAACCCTGTTGTTGGTTCATCAAGAATATAAAATGTATTTCCAGTATCTTTTTTAGACAATTCCCCAGCCAATTTAATTCGTTGCGCTTCGCCACCAGAAAGTGTTGTACTTTGCTGACCAAGACTAATATAACCCAAACCAACATCCTGAATCGTTTTTACTTTTCTATAAATCTTCGGAATCATTTCAAAAAACGGAACCGCTTCATCAACCGTCATATTCAAAACATCTGAAATTGATTTTCCTTTGAACCGAATTTCCAAAGTTTCTCTATTAAATCGCTTTCCTTGACAGGTTTCACATTCAACATAAACATCCGGTAAAAAGTTCATTTCTATTGTCCGAACTCCAGAACCTTCACAGGTTTCACATCTTCCGCCTTTCACATTGAAACTAAATCTTCCTGCTTTATAACCCCGAATCATACTTTCAGAAGTCATCGTAAACAAGTTTCTAATTTCCGTAAAAACTTCGGTATAGGTCGCAGGATTTGAACGTGGCGTTCTCCCAATAGGACTTTGGTCAATATCAATAACTTTATCAATATGCTCCAAACCTTCAATTTTCTTGTACGGTTTTGGCTTTTTAACACCATTAAAATAAAAGGCATTCAAAATAGGATAAAGCGTCTCATTTATCAAGGTCGATTTTCCACTTCCAGAAACGCCTGTAACACAGATTAGCTGCCCTAACGGCATTTCAATGGTAACATTTTTCAAGTTATTGCCACTTGCTCCAGTCAATTTCAAGAACTTTCCATTGCCTTCGCGTCTCTTTATTGGAATTTCAATTTTCATTTTCCCATTAAGATACATCGCTGTAATAGTGTGGTCTTTCAAGATTTCTGCAGGTGTTCCTTTGCTGATAATTTCTCCACCAAATTTTCCTGCTTTAGGACCAATATCAATAACATAATCGGCACGTTCAATCATATCTTTGTCATGTTCTACCACAATCACAGAATTTCCTAAATCGCGTAATTGCTCCAAAGAATGAATTAATTTATCGTTATCTCTTTGGTGTAAACCAATACTAGGTTCATCCAAAATATATAATACACCAACCAATTGCGAACCAATTTGTGTTGCCAATCGAATTCGTTGTGCTTCGCCACCAGATAGTGATTTTGAACTTCGGCTTAAAGCCAAATAATCTAAACCAACATTCATCAAAAAGTTCAATCTATCCTTAATTTCTTTAATTACCTCTGTTGCTATAAGTATTTGTCTATCAGACAAATGATTATGTAAATCGTGAAACCATTTTGTTAAATCTGAAATGTCTAAATCACATAATTCAGCAATATTTTTTTTGTTAATTTTAAAAAACAACGCTTCTTTTTTTAATCTTGTTCCTTCGCAAACTGGACATTTCACTTCGTCCATAAATCCAGAAGCCCATCGTTTTATTGTTGCAGAACCACTTTCGTCATGTTGGTTTTTTATGAAATGTGAAATCCCTTCAAATTCAATTTTATATTCCTTCGTAATTCCCAATGTTTTCGATGCAACAGAAAATTTCTCTTTTCCACCGTTCAAAATCATATCCATTGCTTCCTCAGAAATACGCTCTATAGAATCTGATAATTTGAAATCAAATTTTTCTCCAATAATTTCTAATTGCTTAAAAATCCAAGTTGATTTATATTCTCCTAAAGGCGCAAAACCACCACTTTTAATAGAAATTTTTGGGTTTGGAATTATCTTTTTAATGTTAATTTCATTTACCGTTCCTAAACCATTACAATGTTCACAAGCACCTTTTGGAGAGTTAAAAGAAAATATATTCGGTTCTGGATTTTGATAGGAAATCCCTGTAGTAGGACACATCAAATTCCGACTAAAAAAGCGAACTTGGTTGGTGTCTTGATCTAAAATAATTAAAACATTTTCACCGTGATACATTGCAGTTTTAATGCTGTCAGTCAATCTTTTTTCATTTTCAACAGAAGAATTTACCGCAATTCGGTCAATCACAATTTCAATATCGTGAGTTTTATAACGGTCTAATTTCATTCCAGCAACTATGTCTTTTATTTCACCATTAACGCGAACTTTAAGAAATCCTTGTTTTGCAATTTGTTGAAATAATTCACCATAATGACCTTTTCGAGCTCTAATTACTGGCGAAAGTATGTTAATTCGCTTTCCAATAAAATCTTTCGCAATCAATTCCTTGATTTGATCATCATTATAGGAAACCATTTTTTCGCCCGTATTATAACTATAAGCATCTCCGCTACGGGCATAAAGCAAACGTAAAAAATCGTAAATTTCTGTAATAGTTCCCACAGTGGAACGCGGACTTTTGCTAGTTGTCTTTTGTTCAATTGCAATAACTGGAGAAAGTCCATCAATTTTGTCAACATCAGGTCGCTCTAAGCTCCCAAGAAACTGTCGAGCATAAGCGGAAAAAGTTTCTACATACCGACGTTGTCCTTCGGCATAAATAGTATCAAAAGCTAAAGACGATTTTCCCGAACCTGAAAGTCCAGTAATCACAACTAATTTTTCTCGGGGAATGGTAACATCTATATTTTTAAGATTATGAACTCTCGCCCCTAATACTTGAATATTATTATCAGTTTCTAACATAATTTATATTAAAATGCAAAGTTACCATTTTGATTTATACTTTCGATACAACGCTTATTAAGATTTAGTTAATACAAAATAATAATCACGGAAATCTTTTTAGCAATTTTTATTCTATCGTCATCGATTTTAATTTACTTCTATAAGCCTCAAGTACATTAGATTTAGATATAAAACCATAATATTTTCCATCTTTAATTACGGGAAGAAAAGCAACTTTTGAGTTTTCAAATTTATTCATTACTGTTTCCATACTATCGGTTAGATAAATAATCTCTTTGGGAGTTTGCATTATTTCTTTAATTGAAGTGTATTTAACTTTGAATACACTAAATATTATTTTCCGAATATCATTGAAATAAATCACGCCTAATAATTCAAGATTTTCATCAACAACCGCAAATACCACCTGATTTGAACGCGAAATCAATTCGACTAATTTTTCTAAATTTCCTTCTGAATTAAGAGTTTCGTAATCGGTTTGAATGATTTTATTGATATCTAAAACAGATAAAATATTGGTATCTTTGTTATTTGTAAATGCATTTCCTTTTCGTGCCAAATTCTTTAAATCCAAAGAATGTTTTTCAAAACGTTTGGAGATTGCAAAACTTATAGAGGAAACAATCATTAAAGGAATCATCAATTCGTAACCACCCGTAATTTCTGCAATTAGGAAAATTGCGGTCAATGGCGCGTGAAATAAACCGCTTAGAATCCCTGCCATTCCAACAATTGTAAAGTTACTGATTGGCAATTTTGTAAATCCAGTAAGATTTACTAGTTTAGAAAATATAAATCCAGCATAAGAACCTAAAAATAATGAAGGAGCAAAGTTTCCTCCATTTCCTCCACTTCCAAGTGTAATTCCTGTTGCAAAAACCTTCAATAACATTGTTGCTCCAACAAAAATCAATAGCGCCCAACTGTTATTTCTAAAATCACTAAATAATGTGTTTTCTAATATTTGTCCAGGGTCATTTTCTGATAAAGTTTTGATACTTTCATAACCTTCACCAAATAATGTTGGGAATACAAAGATAATAGCCGCTAAAATGGAAGCGCCAAAAAGCCCTTTTTTATAAGGTCTCAATTTAATTCTTTCAAAAAAATGTTCTACCTTTTGAAAATTTCGAGAATAATAAACGGCAATAAAACCTGCAAAAATACCAAGTAGAATATAGTATGGAATATTATGATAATCGAACTTTTGTTGTTGGTTGAAATTCAGTAATATACTCTCGTCTAATACAATTTCCGATACCAAAGCCCCAGTCGCTGCGGCAATCATTATGGGTGTAAATGCAGAAATACTTACATCAACTAATAAAACTTCAATAGCGAATAAAACTCCTGCTATTGGAGCGTTAAAAGCAGCACCAATTCCTGCCGCAACACCACAACCTATTAATAATGTTCGATCTTTATAACTCAGTTTATAACGTTGAGCATAATTAGATCCAAATGCGGCACCCGTAATTACAATTGGGCTTTCTAAACCAGCAGAACCACCCAAACCAACAGTCAACGAGCTTGTGACTATTTGAGCATACATTTGTTTTCTTGGAATTACACTCGATTTTTTTGCGACGGCATATAAAATTTGTGAAGTTCCTTTTTCAATCGTGCCCCCCAAAACCCGTTTCACAATAAATATAGTTAACAAAATCCCAACAATTGGCAAAATGCTATTAATGAAACTTAATTTTAATACACCATTGATGTAAGTTGCAAGCGAAAATACGGAATGCGCAAAACTCTTTAATACAATTACAGCAAAGGCGGCCGAAATCCCAACCAAAACACTCGACAGAAAAATAAACTGCTTTTCTGATAGTTTTGATTGCGACCAAACAATTAAGTTTTCAATTTTATAAATAATTCTTTTGAACATTGATTTTTGTAAAATGCTAATTTAATATTATTTTGAGTTTAATACCGCTCGTTATTTCAAATTAGTTCAATAAAATTGAACTTAATAAATATACTAATGCATAACACTAAAACTATTGAACGAATCAATAACTATGATAGATCTAATTTTTCAGAAAAATAAACTCGAAAGTTATTAAAGAAAAGAGTAAAATTATCCTCAAATTCTTTGTAAAACAATCTCAATTCTGTTGATAATTTTTGGTAACTGAAAAGCTAGTTTTGCTCAGTCAATAAATTGGGATGATTAATTAATCATAGAAATTAGAAACAAAAACCTCCAATTTTTCATCCGAATATAAACTTCAGTTCTTAGCCAAAAAGTGATCTTAAAACATCTACAATAACTTCAGAAAAATGATGGTAATTGGAATGTGATTGCCCGGTACTTTCTCTTAAAATAGTATGCGCATAAAATAAGTATCAATACTATTTGCAAAATAATTACTTTTTGAATTTCAGAATGCAACTCCATTTGTTTATTTTCATGAACGTCATCTATTATAAATTAAGGATTTTAATTAAAAAAGAAACAACAGAAAGGAAATTATGTGCTAAAAAATTCATTTTCCGAGTTTGGGAATTTTATTTCAAATGCGACTTTAAAAACATCCCAAATTCTTATATTTGCTAAAATTAAATCCATTGAAATGACATTAATAAAATCTATATCAGGAATTCGAGGAACCATTGGAGGAGTTGTAGGTGATAATCTAACACCTGTTGACGCAGTAAAATTTGCTTCAGCCTACGGAACCTTTCTGAAAAGCAAAAGCAAAAAAACCAAATTAACCATAGTGGTAGGTCGTGATGCAAGAATCTCGGGCCCTATGTTTCATAACTTAATCACACACACTTTAATAGGTTTGGGAATTGATATTATCGATTTGGGTTTGTCAACCACTCCAACAGTAGAAATTGCGGTGCCTTTGGAAAATGCCGATGGAGGAATTATCCTAACCGCCTCTCACAATCCAAAAGAATGGAACGCCTTGAAATTACTAAATGAAAAAGGGGAATTTCTAAGCGCTAAAGAAGGCGAATTGATTTTGCAAATTGCCGAAGACGAAACATTTACGTTTTCTGAAGTAGATGATATAGGTACAATTACCGAAAACGATTCCTATATGGACATTCATATAGATGAAGTTTTAAACTTACCTTTAGTAGATATAGAGGCTGTTTCAAAACGAAAATATAAAGTGGTTGTGGACGCTGTAAATTCATCTGGTGGAATTATTATTCCTAAATTGTTAGAGCTTATGGGTGTAGAAGTAGTCAAATTATATTGCGAACCAAACGGACATTTTCCACACAATCCGGAACCTTTAAAAGAACATTTAGGTGACATCTGCAAATTAGTTCTCGAAGAAAAAGCAGATTTTGGAATTGTTGTTGATCCCGATGTAGATCGTTTGGCTTTCATTTCTAATGATGGCGAAATGTTTGGAGAAGAATATACGCTTGTGGCTTGCGCTGATTACGTTTTGAGTAAAACACCAGGAAATACAGTGTCTAACATGTCGTCTTCTAGAGCGTTACGAGACATCACCAATAAGTATAAAGGTAACTATCAGGCAAGTGCCGTGGGCGAAGTCAATGTAGTTGAATTAATGAAGGCTACAAACGCAATTATTGGTGGCGAAGGAAATGGTGGGATTATCTATCCGGAGTTGCATTATGGTCGTGACAGCTTGGTTGGAGTAGCTTTATTCATTACATATTTGGCAAATCAGGAGAAAACCGTAGCTGAATTACGAGCAAGTTACCCCCAATATTATATGAGTAAAAATAAAATTGAACTCACCCCACAAATTGATGTAGATGCCATTTTGATGGTTATGACCGATAAGTACAAATCCGAAGACATCACTACAATTGACGGCGTGAAAATAGATTTTGCCGAAAATTGGGTACACCTCCGTAAGTCCAATACTGAACCAATAATTCGTATTTACACCGAGGCGCAAACACAAGATTTAGCCGATGCTTTGGCTCTACGAATCATTGCCGAAATAAAAGCAATAGTAGGAATTTAGTCAGTATTAGCAAATAAAAAAGTGTCTTAATTTTACTTAAATTCAGTATTGAAACCACTTTTGATTATTGTAGTTGATGTTATAGAACTGATT
Organism: Flavobacteriaceae bacterium; assembly: GCA_009693635.1. Lineage (GTDB taxonomy): Bacteria > Bacteroidota > Bacteroidia > Flavobacteriales > Flavobacteriaceae > Flavobacterium. The sequence goes on along the minus strand of SHWW01000006.1, from coordinate 16,657 downwards.
TTACGGTTTTTACAATTCTAGCGGCAATTTTATAAGGATCACCATTAGATGCGGGTCGTCTGTCTTCTAACCAACCTTTCCAACCTTTTTGAACGGTCATTAACGGAATACGGATTGAACATCCTCTGTCTGAAACTCCGTAAGAGAAATCGTGAATGGATGCAGTTTCGTGTTTCCCTGTTAAACGCAAGTCGTTATAAGCTCCATAAACCTCAATATGTTCTGCAGTAACTGGACGGAACGCTTCGCATATTTTTTCGTAGGTTGCTTGGTCTCCACAAGTCCTCAAAACTTCGTTAGAGAAGTTAGCGTGCATACCTGAACCATTCCAATCGGTATCTCCTAACGGTTTAGGGTGGTATTCTATATAGTAACCATATTTTTCGGTTAAACGATCTAATAAATAACGGGCAACCCAAATTTCGTCACCTGCTTTTTTAGCACCCTGAGCAAACAATTGGAATTCCCATTGTCCACAAGCTACTTCTTGATTAATTCCTTCAAAGTTGATTCCAGCAGAGATACATAAATCAGAATGTTCTTCAACTAAAGCTCTTCCGTGAGTATTTTTCCCACCTACTGAACAGTAGTACATTCCTTGTGGAGCAGGGTAGCCGCCAATTGGGAATCCTAATGGCAATAAAGTTTTCGTGTCCATGATGAAATATTCTTGCTCGAATCCGAACCAGAAATCTCCATCATCGTCAATAGTTGACCGACCGTTTGATGAGTGGGGTGTACCATCTGCATTCATAACTTCGGTCATCACTAGGAAACCATTGATGCGAGTTGGGTCTGGATAGATTGCCACAGGAACTAACAAACAGTCTGAAGACCCGCCTTCGGCTTGTTTTGTTGAAGATCCGTCAAAAGACCAATTTCCGATTTCAGCCAAAGTTCCTTGAAAATTTGCATGTTCTTCAACTTTAGTTTTACTTCTTAAATTTTGAGTTGGCTCGTATCCGTCCAACCAAATGTACTCTAATTTAATTTTCGCCATGGTTATTTAGTAATTAATTTTTTACAAAAATATAAATTTTATTTATACTCCAAAAATTTAGGGGGGTATAATTTTATTATATATATTATTTTTAGTAAAATTATATTTTTTATGGGGGTAAATTTTTAAAAAGTTATTAATTGACCTGATAAATGAGTAATTTGAGAATTTTTTTGTAGTTCGTCTTTAGACATTTTTATATATTTGCAATATAAAGTAATTATTTAATCAATTTAATATCAATTAGTATGGCAAATTTACGTTTTCAAGCATTAAAAGAAGCTTCCAATCGGAGTTTAATTAAATTTGATGAGACTGATATAAAATCTAATATTTTCGGGTTTAATGTTTTCAATAACAAGGCAATGAAGCAGTTTTTGACTTCAGATGCGCACAAAGCCGTTAAAGATGCGGTTCAATTTGGAACAAAAATTGATAGAAAATTAGCCGATTATATTGCAATGGGAATGAAAGAATGGGCGTTATCAAAAGGTGTAACTCACTATACACATTGGTTTCAGCCTCTTACAGGAACTACTGCCGAGAAGCACGATGCTTTTTTTGAAACTTCTTACGATGGAAGTGACCCTGTAGAAAAATTTGGTGGTGCACAATTGGTACAACAAGAGCCAGATGCTTCAAGTTTTCCAAATGGTGGAATCAGAAATACATTTGAAGCTAGAGGTTACACCGCTTGGGATCCAACATCTCCAGCGTTTATTTATGGTACGACTTTATGTATTCCTACCGTTTTCATTTCTTATACAGGAGAAGCATTAGATAATAAAATTCCATTATTACGTGCCTTGTCTGCTATGGATGATGCAGCTACAGATGTGTGTAAATATTTTGATAAAAATGTAAAGAAAGTAACCGCTACTTTGGGTTGGGAGCAAGAATATTTTTTGATTGACAAATCGTTAGCGAATTCTCGTCCTGATTTAATGATGACAGGACGAACATTAATAGGACATACTTCTGCCAAAGGACAACAATTAGATGATCATTATTTTGGGTCTATTCCAACAAGGGCTTTGACTTTTATGCGAGATTTGGAACAAGAATGTATGTTGCTCGGAATCCCTGTAAAAACGCGTCACAATGAAGTGGCACCTAATCAATTTGAGTTGGCACCCATTTTTGAAGAAACGAATTTGGCTGTAGATCACAACTGTTTGTTGATGGATGTCATGCACAAAGTGGGGGAGCGCCACGATTTGAAAGTATTGCTCCACGAAAAACCATTCAAGGGCGTAAATGGTTCTGGAAAACACAACAACTGGTCTTTGGCAACGGATACAGGTGTAAATTTATTGAGTCCGAGTAAAACCCCAATGAGTAATTTGCAATTTTTGACTTTCTTTATTAATACTATAAAAGCAGTAAATGATTATGAAGCGTTATTGCGTGGAGCTATTGCAACTGCTAGTAACGATCACAGATTAGGTGCTAACGAAGCACCTCCGGCAATTATTTCTGTTTTTATTGGAGAACAATTAACAAAAGTTTTAGCTGAATTAGAAGGAGTAACTTCTGGAAAATTATCACCTGAAGAGAAAACTGATTTAAAATTGAATGTAGTGGGTAAAATTCCAGACGTACTTTTGGACAATACTGATAGAAATAGAACATCACCATTTGCCTTTACAGGAAATAAATTTGAGTTTAGAGCCGTTGGTTCTTCAGCAAATTGTTCCAATGCCATGACAACTTTGAATACTATTGTTGCCAAACAATTGAAAGATTTCAAAATTGAAGTCGATAGTTTGATTGAATTAAAAGGAATGAAGAAAGACGATGCTATTTTCAATATTTTGAGAGAATACATCAAAGTATCTAAGAAAATTCTTTTTGAAGGAGATGGCTATAGCGAAGCTTGGGAAATTGAAGCGGCAAAAAGAGGATTGAGTAATTCAAAAACTACTCCCGAAGCATTGAAGGCTAGAGCATCTAAGCAAGCATTCGATTTATTCTCGGAAATGGGAATTATGAATCACGTGGAAGTGGAAGCGAGATACGAAATTGAATTAGAAGAATATACTAAGAAAATCCAAATTGAAGGACGAGTTTTGGGAGATATTTCTCAAAATCACGTTATTCCAACGGCTATCAGGTATCAAAATACATTGATTGAAAATGTTAAAGGGCTGAAAGAAATTTTCGGTTCTGATTTTGAGAAAATTGCTAAAGAACAAATCCGATTAATCAAAGAAATTTCTAAACATATAGAAGGTATTAATTCTAAAGTTGAGGAAATGACCGATGCTCGAAGAAAAGCAAATGTGATTACAGATGCTCTAGAAATGGCAGAAGCCTATTGCAATAAAGTGAAACCTTATTTTGAAATCATTAGAGACCATTGCGATAAATTAGAGCTTTTGGTGGATGATGAAATCTGGACATTAACCAAGTACAGAGAGTTGTTGTTTACCAAATAATGATAATTTGAGTTACAAATAGTTAATCTGGTTCCGATAAATGAATCAGGTTTTTTTATAACCAAAAAAAATCATAACTTTGATTATATTTTATATATCAATATCAAATTATAATAATGAAATTGAAACTATTTTATTTATTGTTGCTTTTTAATATTGAAAAAATATCAGCACAGGAAAAATTGGAGGTTTTCTTTGATTATAATAAATATGATATCAATATGGCTGCCAACCAAAAATTAGTTGATTGGGTTGCTGCTTCAAAAAATATTGAAGTTCAAAAAATTCATGGCTTTTGTGATTGGAAAGGAAGTAATCATTACAATGATACTTTGTCTTGGAACCGCGTTCATTCGGTTTATGATTTCTTGAAAGACAGAAATGTGAAAATAAAAAGTGATTATGAAATTAAGGGTTTTGGAAAAGATTTTGAACAGTCAAAAATTCAATCCGAAAACAGAAAAGTTACTGTAGTCTATGAAATAATCAAGGAAGTTGTCCCAAAAACAAAAGAGGCTATTATGCTTGAAGAGCTGAATGCAACTTTGAAAACTTCTAATGTGGGTGATATTATTAAACTTAAAAACATCTATTTTTATAATAATTCCCCAAAATTATTACCAAAATCAAAACCTGTGTTATATGAACTTTTATGTGTAATGAATGACAATCCAAAGCTTAAAATAGAAATTCAGGGTCACATTTGTTGTCAAACTGTTCTTGAACAATATGATGTTTCTTCAGCTAGGGCTAGAGCAGTTTGGGTTTTTCTTATTCAAAATAAAATTAATAGAAAGCGAATTACTTATAAGGGTTTCGGAACCACAAGGCCAGTTCATCAAATACCTGAACAATCTGAACAAGAGGAAGAAGACAATCGCCGTGTGGAAATTATGATTATAGAAAATTAAATATTTCTATATTTCCAACAATTGAAAATTTCACATCCAAAAATTCCGATTATCTTTGCAAACAACTACACAAAAAAAATGAGTTCAGATACAAGTAAACGATATGCACTTCGCGGTGTTTCAGCATCCAAAGAAGACGTTCACAACGCTATAAAAAATATTGACAAGGGTTTGTTTCCACAAGCTTTTTGTAAAATAATTCCCGATTATTTAACCCAAGACGAAGAATATTGTCTCATAATGCACGCTGACGGAGCAGGTACAAAATCTTCGTTGGCGTATATGTATTGGAAAGAAACAGGCGATGTTTCTGTTTGGAAGGGCATTGCACAAGACGCATTAATAATGAATATTGACGATTTATTGTGTGTTGGAGCTACCGATAATATTTTATTATCTTCAACAATTGGAAGAAATAAAAACCTAATCACGTCAGAAGTGATTTCGGCAATTATCAACGGAACGGAAGAATTAATTGCAGAATTGAAAACCTACGGCGTAAACATTCATTCCTCAGGCGGAGAAACCGCAGACGTAGGCGATATTGTGCGTACCATCATAGTAGATTCAACGGTTACCGCCAGAATGAAACGTAGCGATGTGATTGATAATGCCAATATAAAAGCGGGAGATGTAATTGTTGGTTTGGCTTCTTTTGGTCAATCAAGTTACGAAAAAGGCTACAATGGCGGAATGGGAAGCAACGGATTAACGTCGGCACGACACGATGTTTTTGACAACTATTTGGCTCAGAAATATCCTGAAAGTTTTGACGCGGCAGTTCCCCAAGATTTAGTTTATTCTGGAAAAGTAAAGTTGACAGATGCCGTGAAAAATTCTCCAATTGACGCAGGAAAATTGGTGCTATCTCCAACAAGAACCTACGCCCCAATTATCAAGAAAATTTTAGAAAAATACAATTCAGAAGCTATTCATGGAATGGTGCATTGCAGTGGTGGTGCACAAACCAAAATATTACATTTTGTAGATAACGTTCATATAATAAAAGACAATTTGTTTCCAGTACCACCATTATTCCAATTGATTCAAGAACAATCTAAAACGGATTGGAAGGAAATGTACCAGGTTTTCAATTGCGGTCACCGTATGGAATTGTATGTTCCTGAAGTCATCGCCAATGATATTATTACCATCTCAAAATCGTTTAATGTTGATGCTCAAATTGTGGGTAGAGTAGCAGCATCAGATACAAAAAAATTGACAATCACCAGTGAGTATGGTGTTTTTGAATATTAATTTAGCTTTTTTTAGGAGCTATTCCCGCTATTCGTTACAATCTTTTCTTTTTTAAAGAAAAAAAGAAAAGGATTTCCACTGCTATCGGGGCTAAAACACAGTTATGTACGAATTAGTTTTTTGGATTTACCAAGACGGAATTTATCTCAATCACCATTTAGTGTATGAGTCCATCGTAGAAGAAGAATTAGTTGAAGGTTTAGAAGATTTACCAACATCCGTAATTCTAAACCGAATTAATACTTTGTTCTCAAAATGGGAACGAATGGATGAAAACAGTTGGAAAAACAATAATGGTCCAGGTGCATTTCACGTTCGTAGCACTTCTCAAAGCATAAAAATTGATTGCTACGGAACTGAAGGAAAAACGATGGATATTTTAGTAAGTGAACTCGAAGAATTTAAATGTCCTTTATACGACCCACAAGTACCAGAGCGGTATGATGGAGTAGAGTAAACGTATTTAATAATAAATATTTTATGAAAATAAACCCAAAAAACGGAATTGATAAACTCATTTTCGGAATGAAACAAAATGATGTAATTGCTATTTATGGTAAGCCAAATAAAAATTACAAAGACGATGACGACAACGTAATACTCTCCTACAATGCACAAAAAATGCGTTTGACTTTCTATAAAGATGAGGACTTTAAAATGTGTTATATCGTGGCTTCAAGTGCAGAAATGGAATTGTTTGGAAACAAAATTATTGGCAGGAAAATCAGTGATGTTAAATCAGAATTGACTCAAAAAGGAATTATAAAATTTACTCAAGAAGAATTTGATACTTTTGAAAACTATTTCAATGAAGACCATTGGATTATCTTTCAAACGGAATTTGATGAGGTTGTGAAATTTGAGATTGGTGCTATAATTAATGATAAAGACGAATTTGAATGGAAGTTCAAAAGTTAGGTTTAATTAAATTAAATAAAAAAGATGTTTCATAAATTCTGAAACACCTTTTTTTATAAAATAATTTCTTATATTATTTTGCTTCTGCAGCAACTGGGGGAGGAATTCCTTCTAATAATTCTATTTCAAAAATAATATTAGCATTCGGTGGAATTACATTTCCTGCGCCTCTTTCACCATATCCTAATTTTGAAGGGATGAAAACTACTGCTTTATCTCCAAAAGACATTGCGTTCAATCCTTCGATAAATCCAGGAATTAAACCGTCTTTTTTACCATATTGGAAAGGAAAAGGTTGGTATCCGTTTTGCGAAGCTCTATTTTGATCAAATTTTCCGCAAATTTTATTTACTTCTTCATAGCTACTGTCAAATAAAGAACCATCTTCAAGATAACCAGCATAATGAATAAAAACATTTGCTCCGTCAGTAGGTTTTACACCAGCACCTTTTTGAATAATTTTATATTCTAATCCTGTTTCAGATTTAGTTGCAGTTGCTCTAATTGCCTCTAATTCAGTCACTTTTGCAGCTTTTATAGGAGCATATTTTTCATCGTAAATTTTTCTTGCTGCTGCTTGTGCTTCTGATTGTGCTGCATTTTGTTTTGCATCCTCAACCGCTTTATTTGCATAGTAATCAGAAAAAACTTTAGGAGCATCGAATTTTTTTGCTTCTGCACCAACTCTTGAAACCGTAACTTTCAATATTACATCATCTTGAACAATTGCATTTACAACTTCCATTCCTTTTACAACATGACCAAAAACAGTGTGTTTTCCATTTAACCAAGGAGTATCTTTATGTGTAATAAAAAACTGGCTACTATTGGTTGCAGGACCAGAATTTGCCATAGATAATATCCCTCCTTTATCGTGTTTTAATTCAGGAACAAATTCATCTTTAAAGCTATAACCACAACCTCCAGAACCATTTCCAGCAGGGTCACCACCTTGAATCATAAAATCTTTGATAACTCTGTGAAATTTTAATCCATTATAAAATGGTTTTCCTTTTAGTTTTTCATCCGTTACGAATGTGTTTGTTCCTTCAATTAAAGAGACAAAATTGGCAACCGTAATAGGTGTTTTTTTGTATTCTAATACCACTACAATTTTTCCTTTTGTAGTTTCAAATTCTGCAAATATTCCTTCGTTTGCAGTTAGATTTAGTTTCTGAACTGTTGCAAATGGTCTTTTAGAGGCAACAACTTTTTTAGTTTTCTGAGAATAAATGGAAGTAGTTATTCCAAAAAACAATAAAAACAATACTTTAAATTTCATTTTATTTAGTTTAAAAGCACCTTACTTATTTGCGTTATGCTGGGATTTCAGGTTTGTTCCCAATTCGGTATTTATTATTTTGGCATAGTTTCTAATAATTCAATTTCAAAGATGATATTGGCATTTGAAGGTATTACTCCGCCAGCACCCGCTTCTCCGTAACCCAATCGAGATGGAATAAATAAAATTGCCTTGTCTCCAAAAGATATGTTTTCAATACCTTCAATGAAACCCGGAATCATACCATCTTTTTTACCCGCTTGAAAAAGAATTGGTACATATTGATTCGCGTCAGCTCTTCGTTGGTCAAATTTCCCGAACGCATTTGCCACAGTTTCAATACTTGTATCAAATAAAGTTCCATCTTCTAAAAAACCTGCGTAATGAATATAAATTGTTGCTCCATTTACTGGTTTTTTGCCACTTCCTTTTTTGGTAATTTTAAATTGCAATCCACTTTTTGTTGTAACAGTGGTAGTTTTCAAAGTAACAAAAGAAGCCACTTTAGCTTCTATAATTGGTTTGTATTTTTCGTTGTAAATGTTATTATTTTTAGCTTCAATTTTAGCTTGGTTTTTCAAGTTATCTGCTTCGTTTGCAAAGAAATTACTAAATACTTTAACGGCATCAAATTTCTTAGCTGCTTCTCCTTTTCTAATAATTGTAATGGATTTAATATCGTCATTTTGAACAATCGCATTCACGGTTTCCATTCCATTTTCTAAAACGTGCCCAAAAATAGTATGCAGGCCATTTAGCCAAGGTGTTTCTAAATGTGTAATAAAAAACTGGCTGCTATTAGTTCCAGGACCTGAATTTGCCATTGCCAATAATCCACCTGTATCAAATTTTAAGTCTGTAATTTCATCTTTAAATTTGTAACCAGTATCGCCACTTCCATCTCCCAAAGGATCGCCCCCTTGAATCATGAAATCAGGTATTACCCTATGAAATTTTAGGTTATTGTAAAAAGGTTTTCCTTTGAATTGCTCGTTCACATAGCTATTATTCCCTTCTGCTAATGTTACAAAATTGGCAACAGTTATAGGTGTTTTTTCAAATTCTAATTGAATAAGAATTGTTCCTTTATTGGTTACAATTTCAGCATATAATCCATCTTTTAAATTGGTATGAGCATCTTTGCAAGAAATAAATGTTGCAATTACAATTAACAATAAACTTATTCTTTTTTTCATTTAAATACTATTTATTCTGTTATTACTTTACTTTCAGGTTTAAAATCATTTAAGGTTACGGTGCAAATAATTGGTTCATTTATTCCAATTCTTCGCTCGTCACCGTGATATCCGTAGGCTACGTGTGAAGGAAAAAGAAACGTGATTTTTTCTTTTTTGTGCATTAATTTTATTCCGTGTCGTAATCCAATCAGTATTTTTTGCTCTTTGTCAACGTGATATTCTTGAGGTTTTAATTCTACTTCGGAATAGATTATATTTCCTTTTAAATCCTTAATTTCATAATCAAAATAGGCAACATCACCTTTTTTAGGTCGTAATGTATCCATTTCATTTTTGCTTTCATAATGATACCAATATCCTTTTGTTGAAGCGATATAATTCATTTCAGGATTACTTTTTATAATAGAATCAATCTTCGCTTCTTCAGTTGCAATGAGTTTTTTATTACGCTCGGCTGATTCTTTCATAAAAGTTCCCGAGGATTGAGAAATTGGTCTTCTCGCTTTTTGTTGGCTACAACTCAAAATAGTAAATACTCCAAAAATTAGGAATAGCAATTGCTTAAATAGTTTCATTTAGTTTTAAATTTTGAGTTACCAAACCTTCAAATTTTTTGATAGTTTCTTCCAATGATAATTCCGATTTTCCCCCAGCAGCATTGATATGTCCACCTCCTCTAAAGTTATCTCTTGCAAATTGGTTGACATCAAAATCGCCTTGGGAACGGAATGATATTTTTATAATTTTCTCTTCTTTATTTTCGATAAAAATGGCTGTAAAAATAATACCTTTTATCGTTAATCCATAATTTATAATTCCTTCTGTGTCGCCTTTAATATGTTCAAAACTATCTAATTCAGCTTGTGATAGTGTGATATATGATGTGCTAAATTCAAACATCACTTTCATATTTTGTAATGCTCTTGCCAATAATTGCAAACGGTTGTAGGAATTATTATCGAATAATAAATTTGGAATCAAAGTATTTTCAACACCCAAATCGATTAAACTTGCCACAATTCTATGTGTTTTGCCTGTTGTTTTTGGAAATCGAAACGAACCAGAATCAGTTAAAATTCCTGTGTAAATGCAAGTTGCAATTGTTTTATCTAATAGATGAGTTTGATCTAATAATTCAATGAAATTGTAAACCATTTCACAAGTAGAACCAAATTGCGTATCAGAATATATAAATGCCGCATAATCATCTGGTTTTTGATGATGGTCGATCATTATGTAAGTAGCGGCAAGGTCTTTTAAAACATTTTCCATTTCCCCAACACGATGCAACGCATTGAAATCTAAAGTAAAAAGCAATTCTGCTTCTTGAAGAATTTTTGTGGTTTCCTCCTTGTGTTTTTCATACGTCAAAACGTTTTCTGAACCAGGAAGCCAGTCCAAAAATTCAGGAAATTCGTTGGGTGAAATTACAAGTACTTGGTGTTTTAATTTTAATAAAAAATGGTATAAACCCAAAGAAGAACCCATTGCGTCCCCATCAGGATTGCGATGCGGAATAATTACAATTTTTTTTGGAGTTGCTAACAGCGACTTTATCGTATGGATGTCAAAATTTTTCATAGAGTGCGAAGTTACATTTTTTTCACAAAATAGAAACAATTTAACATGTTCTTACAATTTTATTTTGCAATAATTAGTCCCAACCAAACGGCAAATAATCCAGTGATTATGCTTAAACCAATATAAATAAAAGCCAAACCAGAATTATTATTTTGTAGTAAATTGATATTTTCAAGTCCAAAAGTTGAAAATGTTGTATAACCGCCGCAAAATCCAGTTATGAAAAACCATTTGATATTGGAGTTAACTAAATCATTTTTTTCTAATAATGAAATTGCAATTCCGATTAGAAAACAGCCTAGAACATTTGAAATTAATGTGGCTAATGGAAAAACTGAGGCATTATATTTTTGAACAATAATAGATGTCAAATATCTAAAAACACTTCCAATCCCTCCGCCAATAGCAATTAATAATAAGGTTCTAATCATAAAAAATTACTTAGAAGTGGCTATAACAAAATTAAGTTTTAATTTAACGCCAATCTGCATTAAATCAACTAAATCTTGTACTTTATTATCGGCTGGAACTCTAAGAACCACAGTTTTATCAGCAGAAATTGAAGTTTTTTCGAGTAACATCTGCTCTAAATTTTCAAATGCAACTTCTTGTTTGTCAATATAGTACAATTTATCTTCTGTAACCGATAGACTTATATGATCTTTGTTTGTGCTTTCGTTAGATGCTGCTTTTGGCAAGGTCAATTTAATCACATTTGGATTTGCCAGAGTAGATATAATTAGAAAAAACAAAAACAAAAAGAACATAATATCGCTCAATGACGAAGTCGGAATTTCTGCGTGAAATCGCTTGTTTCTTTTAATTGCCATATTACGGTTGTTGAATTACGTTAATGATTTCTAAAGTCTGTTTTTGTACTTTAAGTGAAAAACTATCAATCATCATATTGAATAAATGATAGGCAGAATAAGCAACTACTCCCACAACAAGTCCGGCACCACTACTAATCATTTTTTCATATAAACCCCCAGAAATTGTTTGAATATTCAAATTTCCTGTATTTGAAATCGTATGAAATATTTTTATAACCCCAGAAATTGTTCCGATAAAACCAAGAATTGGTGCAATTCCAGAAATCAATCCCAAATGTCCCAAACCTTTTTCCATTTCTGCAATTTCTACATTTGCGGTACGTTCCATCACCGATTCAATTTCGCTAATGGGTCTTCCTATAATTGAAATTCCACTTTTCATAATATTTCCAGATGCCGTATTCTCGCGACTACACATCATAATTGCATTGTCTAATTTACCAGATTTCAATTGCATCTTTACATCGCTAATCAAATTTGCATCTTGTTTAGTCGCTTTTTTGATGGATAAATACCTTTCAATAATTACATAAATACAAAAGAATAACAGCAAAATAATTGGAATAATCATAATTCCACCTTTTAGCAAAAAATCCAAATAGGAAACGCTTTCAGTAACACTAACATTCATTTCGGAATTCGCCAAAGTATTCGCAGGAGGGTCAGCAATAGGATTCGCGGCTTGAAGCAAAAAGTTTAAAAACATAGCTATTATTTTAATTTAGTAAGTTTACAAATTTCCATATTTTTTTTTAAATGCATCTACAAAAATAATTTATTTTTTGGGTTTTGCATTGATATTAAAAGTTTAACGATTTTTTTGTAAAAAAAGTATTTGAAATCAAATGAAAATAATTTTAAAAATATCAAAATTCCATTTTTCAGTTCCGATTTTTAAAAGTAATTTTGCACATGCAACACAACGTACTCATTTTAGATTTCGGATCGCAATACACACAACTTATTGCAAGAAGAGTTCGGGAATTAAATATATTCTGCGAAATCTTTCCCTACAATCACATTCCGAGTGATTTATCAAGTTATAAAGCTGTAATTCTTGGTGGAAGCCCATTCTCTGTTCGTTCAGAAGATGCGCCACATCCAAACTTATCCCAAATTAGAGGCAAATTACCTTTGCTTGCCGTTTGTTACGGAGCGCAATATTTAGCCCATTTTAGTGGTGGGGAAGTAGCGGCTTCCAACACCAGAGAATACGGCAGGGCCAATTTGTCTTTTATCAAAGAAAATGAAATTTTTTTCGATGGAGTTTCTGAAAATTCACAAGTTTGGATGAGCCATAGCGATAGTATAAAAGTACTTCCTAAAAAAGGGCTAAAGCTTGCTAGCACAAATGATGTGGAATTTGCTGCTTACAAAATTGAAGGCGAAACTACGTATGCAATTCAGTACCATCCAGAGGTTTTTCATTCTTCAGATGGGAAACAAATGTTGGAGAATTTCTTAGTTAAAATTGCCGATGTACCTCAAACTTTTACACCAAATGCTTTCGTTGAAGATATGGTTTCGGAATTAAAAGGAAAAGTTCAAAATGACAAAGTAGTTTTGGGACTTTCAGGTGGAGTAGATTCAACGGTGGCCGCAGTTTTATTGCATAAAGCCATTGGTGAAAACCTATATTGTATTTTCGTAAATAACGGTTTGTTGCGAAAAAATGAATTTGAACAAGTTTTGGATCAATATAAAGGAATGGGTTTGAACGTAAAAGGTGTGGATGCCTCGGCACGTTTTTTGGACGCTTTGGCAGGAGTTGAAGACCCAGAATTAAAAAGAAAAGCAATTGGTAGAGTTTTCATTGAAGTTTTTGATGATGAATCACACCGAATTGAAAACGTAAAATGGTTGGCTCAAGGAACCATTTATCCTGATGTAATTGAGTCGGTTTCTGTAAAAGGACCTTCAGCAACAATCAAATCACATCATAATGTGGGAGGTTTACCAGATTATATGAAATTGAAAATCGTAGAACCACTTCGAATGTTATTCAAAGATGAAGTGCGTAGAGTGGGAGCGACCTTAGGAATTGATGCGGCATTATTAGGAAGACATCCTTTTCCAGGGCCAGGATTGTCAATTCGTATTTTGGGCGATATTACACCCGAAAAAGTGCGTATCTTGCAAGAAGTTGATGCCGTTTTTATTGACGGTTTGAAATCTTGGGGATTGTATGACAAAGTTTGGCAAGCGGGTGCAATTTTACTTCCTGTGAATAGTGTAGGAGTAATGGGCGATGAGCGAACCTATGAAAAAGTGGTAGCCCTTCGCGCAGTGGAATCTACAGATGGAATGACCGCAGATTGGGTACATTTACCTTATGATTTCTTGATGAAAGTTTCAAATGATATTATCAATAAAGTACCAGGTGTAAACAGAGTTGTTTATGATATTAGCTCTAAACCACCTGCAACAATTGAGTGGGAATAGCATTATTCCAATTGAATTTTAAAAGTTAAAGCTATGTTTAAAAGAGTAATTTTCATTCTTGTATTGGTTTTTACGTCTTCTCTTTTTGGACAGAATTACACTAAACATATCGTTCTCAAAGGGGAAACGATTACGCAAATTGCTCTCAAATATAAAGTTTCACCTTTAGATATTTATAATTTGAATCCCGATGCTCAAAGCGGAGTTAAATTAAATTCGGTGTTGTTGATTCCTGTTTCAAAATTGAAAGCACCTGCAGTTTCATCCATAAATGGCAAACAAAAAATTCACGAAGTTCTTGCAAAAGAAACAGTTTATAGTATTTCAAATTTGTATGCTGTTTCGGTTGAAGATATACAAATTATTAATAAAGACGGTTTAAAGGAAGGTTTGAAAATTGGTCAAATGCTTGTTATTCCATCAAAATCAACATTGAAATTAGCGGTTAAAACTAATGTAAAAGCTTCGGATAAAATTATTTATCACGAAGTTTTACCAAAGGAAACTAAATATGCTATTGCAAATAAATATACGTTAACAGTAGAACAATTGGAGCAATTAAATCCAGAAATTATTTCGGGCTTGCCAATTGGTTATAAGCTAATTGTGAGTGGAATAATTAATAAATTTATTTCAAAAGAACAGCCAGAAGTAGCTATAACGTCCAAATCTATAAAAATTGAAGACATTGTAAAGTCGAATAAAGTATTTTCTAAACTAACAAAAAGTAGCACTTCTCAAAATGCCAAACAATTGGTTTTGTTATTGCCATTTAATATTTTAAAAATAGAAAATGACAGTTTGAATTCGGTTGCATCAAAATTAAAAAAAGACAAATTTCTGAATATGACTTTGGACTTTTATTCAGGCGTTTTGATGGCAATTGATTCTGCAAAAGTTATTGGATTAAATGTCAACGTTCGGATTTTAGATTCTGAAGAAACTAAGAATTCATCAGCAATTACTAAATTAGTGCAACAGAATAATCTTCAAAATGCTGATGCTATTATCGGTCCTTTTTATCAAACAAATGTTGAAAAATTAGCAGAATTGGTAAGCTCGAATAACGTTCCTGTGATTTCACCTTTATCAAAAGAAATAGGTAAATCTATTCCTAATTTGTACCAATCGATGCCTTCAAATGACGATTCTAAGGCAGCAATATTAGATTATATTTATAAAAAAAATGGAAATATAGTTGCCGTAATCGATGCTAAAAAAACTACTTTGAAAGATTTTTTTATCAAAAGTAAAAAAGGAATTAAAATAGTTGGTTTCAATGAAAAGGGAAGCATTGCTAAAGACAGTTTGAAGAAATTGTTTCTGAAAAACAAGATGAATTATGTTGTTTTAGATTCTCAAAAAACAAATGTAATTTTGGCTGTAACCAATGCGATGTTGGTTTTAATGCCAGAATATCAAGTGCAATTAGTAATTTTAGAAGCCAATTCAACATTAGATTTTGATGAAATTGATTTGAGTCGTTTGACTAAATTAAAAATGTTATATCCTTCAATTGTTCGTGAAAACTCAACTCGAGAAGCTGACATTTTTAGAAATGATTTTAAAAAAGTGAACAAAGTATTTCCAAACCAATTCGCAATTCGTGGCTTTGACTTAACATTTGACACACTATTAAGATTATCACAAGATAAAAACTATCAAGAAACTTCTGAAAATGTTGCTACTGAACAAATAGAAAACAAATTCAGTTACAGTAAAAATAGTGTGGAAAGTTATAGCAATAAAGGGATTTATATATTGTATTACGATACCGATTTAACCATAAAACAAGCAGAATAATGACTTCAAAAATCACTTATTTAGGAGAATTACGAACTTCGGCTATTCATATTCAATCGGAATCAGAAATTTTAACGGATGCACCAACCGACAACCACGGAAAAGGAGAAGCTTTTTCGCCAACTGATTTGTTGGCAACAGCATTAGGAAGTTGCATGATTTCTATAATGGCAATAAAGTCAAAAGATTTGAATGTAGATTTATTGGATTCTACTGTCGAAGTAACTAAAATTATGCAAGCCGAACCAAGAAGAATTGGAGCTATCGAAATTGTCCTTAATATGACAATCGCTCCCGACGAAAAAACCAAAATTATTTTGGAAAGAGCCGCAATGAATTGTCCAGTTTTATTAAGTTTACATCCTGAAATTGATAAGAGAATTATTTTTAATTGGAAATAATTTTGGATAAAAACCAACAACAACTTATCATTTTAGCGCATACAAAAATGCCTTTCGGCAAATACGAAGGCTTGCATTTAATTGATTTGCCAGAATATTATGTGGTTTGGTATAGCAATAAAGGTTTCCCAAAAGGGCAATTAGGTAAACAACTTCAGTTGGTCTATGAGCTGAAATTAAACGGTTTGGAGGAATTAATTCGAAACATTAGAATGAAATATCCGAAGCCATAAATTATAATAATAAAAGAATTATTAAGCTATAATTGCCGTCAATTTTTTTTAATTATCTATTATCTAAATTGGCAAATTATCTAATTATTTTCGTATTTTTGCCAAGTTTTTTATATAACAACAACACACTATACAATGGCTCAAACGAAATATATTTTTGTTACTGGCGGAGTTACTTCTTCTTTAGGAAAGGGAATTATCGCAGCTTCTTTAGCAAAATTATTGCAAGCAAGAGGATATCGCACTACAATTCAAAAATTTGATCCGTATATCAATGTGGATCCAGGAACTCTAAACCCTTATGAACACGGAGAATGTTACGTTACAGATGACGGTGCAGAAACCGATTTGGACTTAGG
>SHWW01000064.1 GCA_009693635.1 Flavobacteriaceae bacterium | reverse complement strand
GCAATTCCATCAAATCCGAAATAGAATAAGAAACATAAAAAGACCGCAAGTAAAAACGATACAATCTGATTGTCGGATAGGGTAGAAGTGAAAATTCCAATGGCAGAATATCCCGAAATTAAAAATAATAATCCAAAATAAGAACCAATAGCACTTCCCATATCGATGTTGCCTTCGGGCATTCCAAGACTTGAAATTACATATACATATATGAATGTTGGAATAATTGCAATTACAATAAGTAGCATAGCACCAAAAAATTTACCGTTCACAATTTGCCAAATACTCAAAGGTTTTGTGAGCAACAATTCTAAGGTTCCTTGTTTCATTTCATCTGAAAAACTACGCATCGTAACGGCAGGAATTAGGAAAATTAATATCCAAGGTGAAATCGTAAAAAACGGACTTAAATCGGCAAAACCGGAATTTAATATATTGTATTCGCCATCGAAAATCCAAAGGAATAATCCGTTTAGAATAAGGAAAATAGCGATAACTAAATAGCCAATTGGCGAACCAAAAAAGGATTTAATTTCTCTAAATAATAATGCTTTCATTTATTTTAATTCATTGATTTGTTAATTTGGTTATTTGAAACCGATTACTGCAAACGGACCAATTTATCTACGCTCCACGCTTTGGGTTTGTCATTGAATAATTTTTTTGTGAAAGTCCAAACGTCATAAAAAAGTTTGGAATTTCTATAATTTTCTATATGTTGTTCGGTTTCCCAATAACTATAAGTAAAGAAAATACTTTTATTGGTTTTATCCTGATACAATTCAAGTAAACGATTTCCTTCGCCATTTCGTATTTTGTCCTTCATTATTTTGAAATTCTCTAAAAATGCAGGAATATGTTCCTCATGAAAACTCAATTTTACTATCCGTACGAACATTATTGATTGTTTAAATTTGATTCGAAACAATAAACGCTATATAAATTCAATTGTAATAGTATCTCTATAATACAATCCCATAAGGCTTGAAGCGCTACCAACACTCAAAGGATTACTTCTAAAAATAGCGATTTCGAGAAAACCAGCTTCGTTAAAAATAGCTAATTTATCGCCTTCGTAATTCTTAATTGGATATTTCCCTGCATTCGCAATATCAGAATATTTAGCCCAAATGTTTTTTATTGGACTCGATTTTTTCTGGTTTCGCTTTTGCAATAACGGAATTTCATAGGGTCTTCCTTTGGCAACTTCCATAAAAAGTTTCTTCCTGATATTCGTAACCACATTTCCAAAATTATCAATATAAATTACATATCCTTTTATCGAATTTTTATCAGTAGCAACAACGGGTTGTAACTCTGTAACTTGTTTTATAGCGTTAATTTCTTTACCAATTACACTCAATGAACCACCTTTTGAAAGGTGACTTGCAACGGTTACAAATACATCTAAATCGGTTGCATCTTCCGATAATCTATCGTGAATATTGATAGCAACAATTTTCTGTGGAATAACTTTTTGCGAAAGCATACTTAGAATTCCATTATCGGCACATATAAAAAAATGATCGTTCCATTGCATGGCAATATGTTGGTTTTCTTCATTCAATTCGGCATCAACACCAATGAGGTGCACCGTACCTTTTGGAAAACTCATATAGGCAGCGCCAATTATGTAACTTGCTTCAACTGTGTTAAATGGGTCGATATTATGTGAAATATCTATAATAGTAGCTTCAGAATTTTCAGTCAATATTTTACCTTTCAAAGCACCAACAAAGTGATCTTTGATTCCGTAATCGGTAGTTAGAGTAATTATTGACATAAAATTGTTTATAACTAATTGGAGGAATTTATCCTAAAATTCATTAAATTTGAAATGCAAAGCTAATAATTATCAGCGACTAATTTTTAAATAAATCCAACACATTTGAACGAAAGAACAATCGAGCTCATCGACATCGCCCCAAAAGACTTTTGGGGCGCTCAAGACACTCATCTTGAAACAATTAAAAAGTATTATCCAAAGTTAAAAATTGTTGCCAGAGGTACAACAATTAAAGTTTTTGGAGAAAAAGATTCTCTTGATGAATTTGAAAAACGATTCAACCGATTAATGCTCCATTTCACCCGTTACAATAATATCGATTCCAATGTAATCGAAAGAGTCATCCAAAACGATGTTCAAGACGACCGACGAATGGATTCCAAAGACAATATTTTGGTGCACGGCGTTGGTGGAAGAATTATCAAAGCAATGACTGCCAATCAGCAATTATTGGTAGATACCATTAATAAAAACGATATGGTATTTGCTGTTGGGCCTGCTGGAACTGGAAAAACCTATACTGGCGTTGCAATGGCAGTTAAAGCATTGAAAGAAAAGCTAGTAAAAAAAATTATTTTGACACGTCCTGCAGTCGAAGCAGGTGAAAATTTAGGGTTTCTTCCTGGCGATATGAAAGAAAAATTAGACCCGTATATGCAGCCTTTATACGATGCTTTACGCGATATGTTACCCAACGAAAAACTCGAAGATTATATCTTAAAAGGAATAATCCAAATTGCCCCATTGGCATTTATGCGTGGAAGAACCTTGGATGAAGCTTTTGTAATTCTTGACGAAGCGCAAAATACAACCCATTCTCAAATGAAAATGTTTTTGACACGTATGGGAAAAAACGCCAAGTTTATGATTACGGGCGATCCTGGTCAAGTCGATTTGCCAAGACGCACTATTTCTGGACTCAAAGAAGCCTTATTGGTTTTGAAAGATGTCGATGGAATTGGGATAATTTACCTTGACGACAAAGACATTGTGCGCCACAGATTAGTCAAAAAAGTAATTGATGCCTACAAGCAAATTGAGAATAACGACTGATAATGCTTTACAAAAACCACCTTTTGCTACTTAATTATCATTATGGTTTTAGTTTTTCCACTCCATAGTCCCACTATTCGCTGTATCTGTTGTGGTGAACTTCGCCACAACATGTTGCTGCTACTATTCGGGCTAATGAAGATATTTTTATTCTCACAATTAACTTCTATATAAAATTAAGTAGTGTAGTTCTAAAAGATTCCTCAGTTGTGTGGATTTGATAATTTACTATTTTTTTAAAGATAATACAAATAAAAAATAGGACGACTGGCCATAAATAGATACTTTTGACCGCTAGGCCAAGAAGCGGATTTTGAATCACTAAACTTTCCTCCGGTATAGCCCCACTTTTATAAAAATACTTTTTATCACTTGGTTTTTCTCGTCGTCCGTGTTTTTTTAATCTTACCCAAAATAGGACTGTTTGTTTTTTACTTTATTCTAAACTTATCCAATCAATCAATAATTTGAAGTCTTCTTCTTGGTTGTTGGCAATCAAAAAGCTCAATTGCTCAATGTTTTCAAAATTAAAATTTGGTATGTTTAATTTACGCCCTCGAAATTGAGGGTAAAATTGACTGATTTCTAACTTGATGATTTCCCATTCTCCTGAAGTGTAAAATTGATGAACGTATGACTCAGACTGCGAAATCTCACCCTTCAAACGAAATTCATAGCGCTTTCCATCTCCTTTAACGCGCAAAACAATAAACTTCTTTTCTTCCTCTAGTTTTATATTTGAATTCCATTGTATTGAAGCAAATCCTCCGTTGTTTGCCAAAGAAACGAAACCTGAAAATTCTCCATGACCGGCATCGTTAAGAACCAAGGAACTTTTGGATATCCCACCCATCACGTCATCGGTGACAATTCGCCATTCGTTTATTTTCGTTTGAGGAGAGAAAATATAAATCTTTTTTATATTTAATTTAGTGAACAAACTGAGTGTTAGCAAAATTAAAACGTATTTCATCGTTTTTTGAGTTATTAATTAGTTTTAAATAAATGCCAAATAATAATATTGAAGGAACCCATAATCGAATAAAAGATTCGTCTGCTTTTTCTTCTTGAAAATAAAGTATTTCGGAAAAGATTAATGATAATAAAGCAGCAAAAAAAAGAAGTTTATCTGCTGTTGTAAATTTTTTAAACATATTTATTTATTTTAAAAATTTACTTCAAAAGTAATAAATATTAAAGAATATTGCTACATTATTTTTTTATAATTTAGTTTAATTTTCTTGAGTTGCTAAAGTGAGTAAAGGTCTTTTGTAATTAATGCTAACATACATATATGCGTAGCTTTGTTTCACATTTTTATTTCAATTATCCTCTTTGCATAATCTAATTTTCTAATATTAATACTGCGAAAGTATATAATAGAGGCTTCTACAACTTTTTAAGTCGTTAATAATTTTACATTTTCACTCGAACGAGATCGGGAACTAACTTTTCATATTCTCCACCATTGCGAATTACATCGCGTACAATACTTGAACTGATATAAGAGGTTCCTGCGGCAGTTAATAAAAAAACGGTTTCAATTTTAGAAAGTTTTCTATTGGTATGTGCTATGGCTTTCTCGAATTCAAAATCGGCTGGGTTGCGAAGTCCACGGAGAATGAAATCGGCTTTTAGTCTATGACATAAATCAATAGTTAAGCCTTCGTAAGTTATTACAGACACCTTTCGTTCGTTTTTGAAAGTTTCCTCAACAAATCGTTTCCGTTCTGCTATGGAGAACATGTATTTCTTTTCGGAATTTACTCCAATTGCAATTACAATTTCATCAAATAATGGGGTTGCCCTTTTGATGATATCTTCGTGACCTAAAGTTAATGGATCAAATGATCCTGGAAATATTGCCTTTTTCATACGTTATTTTTGAAGGTTCAGATATACAAAGATTACTTTGTGCCTAAAATCAATTACAAGGCTAATTCAATAGCATTGGTAAACAGATCTTCTAATGAAATTCCTGCTGCTTTTGCTTGCTGTGGAATTAAACTTTCAGTGGTTAAACCTGGTATAGAATTCATTTCAAGCATGTGTGGTTCACCATCAACTATGATGAATTCGCTTCTTGAGAAACCTTTCATTTTTAAAATTTTATAAGCGCGTTTTGCAATTAAACTCACTTTTTGAGTCATTTCATCTGAAATTCTAGCAGGAGTAATTTCTTGGGATTTTCCTAAATATTTCGCTTCGTAATCAAAGAAGTCATTTCCTGAAACAATTTCTGTAATTGGCAAAACGGTAATTGTACCTTTATAATTGATAACACCAACAGAAACTTCTGTTCCATCAAGGAAACTTTCGATGATAATTTCGTTATCTTCTTTATAGGCAACTTCAATGGCAATTGGCAATTCGGCAGCTGTTTTTACTTTCGAAATTCCAAAGCTTGAACCTGATTTATTCGGTTTTACAAAACAAGGTAAACCTACTTTTTGTATGATTTCGTTTTCGTAAAAATGGTCGCCTTTATTTAGATAATAGGAAATGGCAGTTTTAATTCCGTAGGGTTTTAATACGGAAAGCAAATCACGTTTGTTAAACGTTAATGCGGCTTGGTAATAATCGCAGGAAGTTTGTGGAATTTTCAGCAAATCTAAATAGGCTTGCATCAATCCGTCTTCTCCTGGTGTTCCGTGAATGGCATTGAAAACTACATCGAAAGTGATTTTTATTCCGTTTACTGTGGTCGAAAAATCGTTTTTATCGATTGGAAATTCGGAATCATTTGCATCTACATAAACCCATTTTTGTTTAAAAATGTGAATTCGGAAGCCTACGAATTTGGTTTTATCTAGGAATTGATAAACAACATTTCCGCTTACCAATGATATTTTATATTCGCTGGAGTAACCTCCCATTATGATTGCAATATTTTTCATTTTTATAACTAAATTTAATTTCATGTATAAAGCCCTAGACCTGATGGAATGAAAATCCCAACCTTTTTAAGGAGGATTTGAAAATACAGCAGGTAAAAGCTTCGAATAATAATTAACAAAAATATCATTTTTTTTCAAACGAATTACCTTTACAATTTTTATATCTTTGCAATAAATAGAAGTATATGACTTTGAAGGAATATTTAAAAAGTAAAGTTTTCTTGGTTCAAGTATTTGTAGCTTTAACAATTTTGTTTGTTTTGGGCTATTTGTTTATGCATTGGCTGACTTTTACGACAGATCATAGTAATGAAATTACTGTTCCAAACCTCACTAAATTGAATGAGGAGCAAGTGGAAGATAAGTTGGACGATTTGAATTTGGAATACGTCCTTTTAGACAGTGTAGATTATAATCCGGCATATCCAAAACACACAGTAGTAGAGCAAGACCCTATGCCTAGCGCACGCGTTAAGAAAAACAGAAAGGTGTATATTAAGATAAATTCTTGGGGTTTTACAATGGTGAGAATGCCGAATTTAATAGAAAAAACATACCGACAAGCAGTTCCAACATTGAAATCCTTGGGACTTGAAGAAGGAGAAATTACCTACAAACCTTATATTGGGAAAGATATGGTAATGGAAATGCATTGTAACGGAAAAAAATTAAATCCGGGCGATAAAATCTTTAAATCATCTAAAATTGATTTGGTTCTAGGAGATGGAAATATAGGATATGAAGAACAAATTGACAGCTTAAGCACAGCAACACCTAATGAACAATAATCAGAATATAGAGATTAACGAGATTGAAGAAGAATTATTTGAACATTTTAGATTTGATGTTCCAAAAGGGCAATTGCTATTAAGAATTGACAAATTTTTGATGAATTTGATTTCGAATGCTACCCGAAATAAAATTCAAAATGCAGCTAATGCAGGAGATATATATGTAAATGATGTCCCTGTAAAATCAAATTACAGAGTAAAACCGCTAGATGTTGTTCGGATAATGCTAACGCACCCACCGTTTGAAAACCGTGTTGACCCAGAAAACATTCCCCTAGATATTTTATATGAAGATGACGCTTTGTTGCTCATTAACAAACCAGCAGGTTTTGTAGTGCATCCAGGACATGGAAATTATACGGGAACTTTAGTGAATGCTTTGGCATATCATTTTGAGAATTTACCAATGAACAGCAGCGAACGACCAGGATTAGTCCATCGGATTGATAAGGATACCACAGGACTTTTAGTAATTGCAAAAACCGAAGCTGCAATGACGCACCTTGCCAAGCAATTTGAAGCTAAAACTTCTGAAAGAGAATATGTCGCCATGGTTTGGGGAACTGTCAAAGAGGACGAAGGTACAATTGAAGGAAATATTGCACGACACCTAAAAGACAGAATGCAAATGTCGGTTTTTGAAGATCCAACCATTGGCAAACATGCCGTTACGCATTATAAAGTTTTAGAGCGTTTTGGTTATGTAACCTTGGTTTCTTGTATTTTAGAAACGGGTCGCACACACCAAATTCGGGTGCACATGAAACACATAGGGCATCCTATTTTTAATGATGAGCGCTACGGTGGAAATTTAATTTTGAAAGGAACTACTTTTACAAAATATAAACAATTTATTGATAATTGTTTCAAGGTTTTGCCCCGCCAAGCGTTGCATGCCAAGACTTTAGGTTTTGTTCACCCAACCACGGGCAATATGATGCGTTTTGATACCGAACTGCCACAAGACATGCAGGATTGTATTGAAAAATGGCGTAATTACTCGAAATCACATGAGGTGGTGGAGGAAGGGTAATAGTTTATTTGGTTATTAATTGTTAAGTTTTACCAAAAAAGAAACAATAGAAAATATTAGGCATAAAAGTTTTTAATTTTCAATTCGAGTGAAAGCAAACAGATGTTGTATTCTGCGGCTAAGTTTTAATTCTTTTTTGCCATTTGTTTTTAAAAAAGAAACCTGCAATTTTCATCACAGGTTTGTATTTAAAGTTGGAATATCTGATTATTTTTTAATTAGTTTTATTCTTTTACTTGCCCCAGAATTCAATTTAATAGTTGTAAAGTAAATTCCTGAATTCCATTGTTCGGTTGTGATTTTATATTCTAAACTATTCACATTGTTGTTTTTAGCCATTTCTTGACCTAAAATAGTTTTAATTTCTATTTCCTTAATCATTGATTTGGACTCAAAGATTAATTCATTTTGAATAGGATTAATAAAAGATATATTTTCGTTATCTATAGAAAAGTTTTCAGTTGATAAAAGCGAAGTGTCAGAAAGGCTTTGTGCATAAATAAGGGAGCTTGCCGCTATTTTTTGTTCTATGAATACGGCTACCACTTTCCCGTTTATAGGTCTATTAAAATGAATTCTACTTTTATTTGCTGTAAAAGTTGCTATAGGTTTTGTTTCTCCAGCCCATACAAAATTTCCAATAGTATTTAATAAACAAGCGTTTAGCGTTGTTGGAGTCGCGCCATTATCCATTCCACTTTTTACTAAGAATAAAGGTTGATCGCTAATCAATCTTAAATCACCACTATTTTGATTACTAGTTCCAACAGCATAAATAATCTTAGCATTGTCTGTTAATAATCTAGCACCAGTAGTTTTATCAAATTTTTGTATGTATAATCCAAATTGACTTTGGCTAGTATTTGTATAGTTGCAAATTGACCAAACATATTGAGAACCTGTAGAAAAAGCAATTTTTGTGTCCATTTCATAGTTGGTTTGATTAACATCAAAATCCATCCCGTTTATTCCCCACGGAGTTGTACCATCAGGGTTTATTCGTTGTAAATAGGAATCAAAACGGCTGGAACTACTCGCTTTATAACCATAATAAACAACATTTCCGTCCTGCGTTCCGCTATAAAAGGAGTTGTATGCAGTTGCTTTATTAGACAGTTGCGTTGGTGCTGCCCATAGTGGATTTCCGGCTGCGTCATATTTTTGAGCGTATAACGTTGAATTAATACCGAAACTAACCACATGAAAAACCAACATATATTGACCTCCGGAAAGTTCAAAAAAATCTCCAGGTGCTTTCGTTCCTGTAGAGTTAAATACTACTTGTTGATTGGCACTCCAAATAGGATTGCCACTAATATCAAATTTCTGCATCAATGTTTGCCCATTTGCAAGCCATGCCATTATTGCTTCCCCAGTAGTTAAAGGCAATATCGTTACTAAATTTCCAATTCCAAGACTCACACCATTTGGGTTCCAAAGATGGACTCCGTTAGTATTCATTTTAAATCCGTAACCGCCAGTATTGGAAGTTCCCGTAACACCAATGTATAAATTATCTTCTTTGTCAATTGCAATTTTAGAAATAGCTGTTGATGTGCTCATTGGTAATATGCTACTCACTAAAGTTCCATCTGGACCAAGAAGTTTGTTTCCATCAGCATCAAGAACCTGAAGGCGTAATTCGTAATTTGTAGGACTAGGAACCACTTTCCAAAAAACCACATACGTTTTACCAGTTGAAGTTCCTACCGATTTAATATCATCTGAATTAGAACTTACAACCTGAGTATTCAATGCCGTGTTTGCTGTCCATTGGGCATATATACTTGAAGTGAAAAGGCAAATAAATAATAGCAAAGTAATTTTTCTCATGTTTTTGATTTATTGGTTAAATTGTCTGTTTTTATATTGAAAATTTCCTTTAAAAGCATAAAAATTTTAAATTAGTCACTCATTTTATATCAATCAAAGATAACGAATTTATGTATTGAAAAGAGCGTTTAATAATTTATTAAAAAAGAGTTAAAATACTAATAAAATGCTACTTAGCAACAATTTTTTTATAAAATAAAATTTTAGATAAATTAATTAATTCACTCTATTAGTAATCTTTGATTCTAATTTGTACTTTTGGGTTTCAATAAAAACCATCATGAAAATTGTAATTTCTCCTGCTAAATCATTGGATTTTGAAACGCCTTTGCCAACCGGAAACTATTCGGGAGCTGAGTTTCTAAAGGAATCACGACAGGTTAATAGCGTTTTGAAAATGCTGTCACCAAAAGACTTATCGGGTTTAATGGATATTTCCGATAAATTGGCTGATTTGAATTGGCAACGCAACCAAGATTGGAGTACTCCTTTTACACTAGATAACGCACGCCCAGCCATATTTGCTTTCGATGGGGATGTTTATACGGGATTAGACGCCTATTCAATTCCAATAGAAAAATTAGAAGCATTACAAGATAGTTTGAGAATTTTATCAGGTTTATATGGCGTTTTGAAACCTTTGGATTTAATCCAAGCCTATCGTTTAGAAATGGGCACCAAATTAGCCATTGGTGAAAGCGAAAACTTATACAAATTTTGGAAATCAAACGTTACAAAAGCATTTAATAAAGAACTCGAAGAAGGAGAACTTTTTATCAATTTAGCGAGCAACGAATATTTTTCGGTTATAGATACAAAAAAGTTGAAAGTTCCTGTAATTACTCCTGAATTTAAGGATTACAAAAATGGACAATTAAAAATAATTAGCTTTTTTGCTAAGAAGGCGAGGGGATTAATGGTGCGATATATAATTGATTCCAATGCAAAAACGATTGATGATTTGAAGGGATTTAATTATGAAGGCTATCAATTTGATGCCAATTTATCAAAAGGAACTCATTTGGTTTTTTCGCGATAATAACTCTAGTTTAGGTATTAAAGAATTTAAAAACATCGCAAATTTGCAAATTATAGGATGCCTTTAATGCTCAGTAATTTGGGACCCGAGACCCAAGAGAAGTAATTTTCGTTTATGAATTTTTTAAAATAAAAAAGAGATTGTCTATCGAATCGCTTTCACAAACTCTCCAATACTCTCAACTCCATTCTCAGTCAAGTTTTTTATAAAAGCACTCCCTATAATAGCTCCTTTGGCAAATTGCGTGGATTGATTAAACGTTTCCTTGTTGTTGATTCCAAAACCAATGACTTGAGGATTTCGTAGGTTCATGTCGGCAATGCGTTTGAAATAATCTTCTTGCGTACTCCCAAAACCAGCGCTTGATC
>SHWW01000063.1 GCA_009693635.1 Flavobacteriaceae bacterium | reverse complement strand
ACTATTGATGAGCCGTTGCAAGCGTTGATTTTTGATTCGCATTACAATCCGTTTCGTGGAATTGAAGTTATTTTTCGTGTGAAAAACGGACAAATCAAAAAAGGGCAGAAAATTAAATTTATGGCCACTGGTAATGAATATTTTGCGGATGAAATCGGTACTTTGAAATTGACCCAAGTTCCAAAACAAGTCATTTCTGCGGGTGATGTTGGCTATTTGATTTCGGGAATTAAAGAAGCCAAAGAAGTAAAAGTAGGAGATACGTTGACGGATGCTAAAACGCCAACAACAAATAGTATTAAGGGTTTTGAAGATGTGAAACCAATGGTTTTTGCCGGGATTTATCCTGTTGATACCGAAGATTATGAAGAGTTGCGCAACTCGATGGAAAAATTACAATTGAACGATGCTTCCTTAGTGTTTTTGCCTGAAAGTTCGGCGGCTTTAGGATTTGGTTTCCGTTGCGGATTCTTAGGAATGTTGCACATGGAAATTATCCAAGAACGCTTGGAAAGAGAGTTTAATATGACCGTGATTACTACGGTTCCAAACGTTTCTTATTTGGCTTACACCAAGAAAAATCCTGAAACACCATTAATTGTAAATAATCCTTCGGACTTGCCGGAGCCTTCCAGATTAGACCATGTTGAGGAGCCTTTTATAAAAGCAACTATCATTACCAAATCCGATTTTGTGGGTAATGTAATGAGTTTGTGTATTGAGAAACGTGGGTTGATTAAGAACCAAACCTACCTGACTACAGAACGAGTTGAACTGACGTTTGATATGCCTTTGGCAGAAATTGTATTTGATTTTTATGATCGTTTGAAAACGGTTTCTAAAGGATATGCTTCGTTTGATTACACCCCAATTGGAATGCGAACTTCGAATTTGGTTAAAGTTGATATTTTGTTGAACGCTACAATTGTAGATGCTTTGTCCTCGTTGATGCATGTTGACAATGCGTATTCGATTGGTAAAAAAATGTGTGAAAAACTGAAAGAATTAATTCCACGCCAGCAATTTGATATCCCTGTTCAAGCTGCTATTGGAGTGAAAGTTATTTCTCGGGAAACGATAAAAGCCTTGCGTAAAGACGTAACTGCCAAATGTTATGGCGGGGATATTTCTCGTAAACGTAAATTATTGGAAAAACAGAAAAAAGGTAAAAAACGTATGCGTTTGGTTGGGAATGTAGAAATTCCTCAAGAAGCATTTATGGCTGTTTTGAAGTTGAATGATTAGAAAATAGATAATAAACGGATAGATCATAGAGAAAACCTGATGATGAAAATTGTCAGGTTTTTTTGTAGGTTTTATGAATGGGATTTATAGAATGTAGTTTATATATTGAAATTCACAAAAGAATTAAAAAATAATAGCCCTGGTTGGGATGGGAATTTGAATGGAAATCCTTTGCCGTTATCTGATTATTGGTTCCAAGTTTTTTATAAATACAATAATTTACCTCAGGAATTCAAATCGCATTTTAGTTTGAAACGGTAACTACAGTTTCTTTATCACATAGGTAACCATTCCCCAAATTATCAATTGGTTTTCTTCGGTAACTTTTATAGGAGAATAATTTGGGTTTTCTGGCATTAGATACAGACAATCCTGTTCTACAAGAATACGTTTTACAGTAAATTCGCCGTCCAGAAAACAAATAGCAATTTTGTTATTTTGAGGTTCTAAACTTCGGTCAACAACTAAAACATCATTGTCATTTATACCTGCATCGACCATCGAATTCCCTTTCACTTTTATATAAAAAGTAGCTAATGGATTTTCGCTTAATTCTTTATTTAAATCGATACTGGTCTCCATAAAGTCGGCAGCTGGAGATGTGAATCCTGCTGAAACTCCTTCTTTTACAAAAGGAATCCTTAAATCACTTTCGAAATCAGGAAGAAAAAAAGTGAGTTTTGAATTTTTCTTTATTGACATTTTACCTCAAGAATATCATTAAAATTAGTAGTATATTTTGGCGACAAATGGTTTTGTCGCATGTTCCAAGTAAGATTTAAATTTTGCGATGCCAACTTGACTTTTTTATCTCCCATTTTTTTATTTAGAAAATCCATCGATCGCATTAAGGCCAAATGTTTCGGATTTTCATCTTCAAATAATTGAAATTGCTTTTGATCTTCAGGGATAAATTCGGTGACAATTACACCTGCTTTTTTAAACTTTACATTTTCATTTCCGTGAAGTAATTTTTTTAAGATCGAAATAGCAATGTTAGAAATTGTTAAGGTCGAATTTGTTGCAAACGGCAACTTAAGCGCCATATTGAAATAGTATTTTGAAGTTTTAACGGTATGTCTGTCAATAACCAACATTACAATAATAGTGTGGCAACACGAATTTTGTTTACGCAATTTTTCGGCACATATGCTAGCGAAAGTAGCAACACGCTCTCGCAATAAATCAAAATCAGCAATTTGTTTCGGGAAACTTCTTGTAGTGGAAATGCTTTTTTTCTGATTTGGAATAGGCTCTAAATCTAAAACTGATTTTCCTTCTAACTCGAACTTCAATCGAAGTCCTACAACCCCAAGTTCTTTTCGAATCCAAGGCTCCTGATGCGGCTGAATAAAATCGAAAGCGGTATTGATATTTCGAAATTTCGCCTTCTTAGTCGTTCTATTTCCAATGCCCCAAACATCTTCAATTTTAGTCCATTTAAGCGCTTTGATTCTTTTTTCGTCGGTATCGATGGTGTACACTCCGGAAGTTCTATCTTGGAATTTTTTAGCGATTTTGTTAGCCACTTTAGCCAATGCTTTTGTGGGCGCAAAACCAACACAAACAGGAATTCCAACCCATTTTTGAATTCTGTTTTTCATCGCAATTCCATAAGAATCGTAATCTAGAATTGACATTCCGTCAAAATTAAGAAACGCTTCGTCAATACTATAAATTTCTAAATTTGGTGAAAACTGTGCTAAAATTTTCATTACACGATTACTTAAATCGCCATATAGCACATAATTTGAAGAAAAGACTTCTATATTTTTTTCTTTTACTAAGTCTTTAATTTTAAATAATGGAGTTCCCATTGGAATCCCAGCAGCCTTTGCTTCATTACTTCTAGAAATTACGCAACCATCATTATTAGATAATATAACAATGGGTTTCCCGTTGAGTTTTGGGTGAAAAACACGTTCGCAGGAAGCATAAAAATTATTACAATCAACTAAAGCATACATGCTGCAAAATTACTGAATAAGTAAGTATTGAAACACTACGCGCTAGTTAATTTTTAGGATTGTTAATAAAAAGAAATAGGAAAAATGAATTAAAAAACTAAAAATATTAAATTTCAGTGGCACCCACAATCATCGGACCCGCAATTTTTTGATTTATCTTTTTTAAAAAAGAATTTTTTAATCAAAAACACGATTGCAATTCCCAAAGTAATAAAAGCGATTATTTCTTGAGCCATCAGTAACTATTTTAATATTTGAAAAGTAATTAAAGCCACAATATAGGCCAATCCACTCATAAAAACAAGTTGGCCCAAAGGCCATTTCCAGGTGTTCGTTTCTTTTTTGGTAATTGCCAATGTGCTTGCGCATTGCATTGCAAAAGCATAGAACAACAACAAGGATATTCCAGATGCAAAATTGAACACTTTGGCGCCCGTTTCTGGATTGAGTTCTGCCTCCATTTTATTTTTTATTGTATCTTCATTTTCATTGCCACCAACACTATAAATGGTTGCTAAAGTCCCTACAAAAACCTCCCTTGCGGCAAATGAACTGATGATGGCAATTCCAATTTTCCAATCGTATCCTAATGGGAAAATTATCGGTTCAATTGCTTTTCCCATAATTCCGATATAGGAATTTTCTAATTTGTAGGCGGCTACTTTATTCTTAAATTCTAATTTTGATAAAACGGCATTTTCATTATTTGCATTTAAAATAGCTTCCGCATTATTGAAATTTTTCCCAGGACCATACGAAGCCATAAACCATAATACGATTGAAATTGCAATGATTATTTTTCCAGCTCCAAAAATAAATGCCCTCGTTTTTTCAACTACATTAATTGCTACATTTTTAAACATTGGTAATTTATAGTTAGGCATTTCAACTAAAAAAAAGGTTTTTCCATTAATTTTCAATATTTTATTTAGAACATACGCTGAAAAAATCGCCATCCCAAAACCTAAAAGATATAAAAGCATCAAGGTTAAGCCTTGCAAATTTAGAAACCCTAATATTTTTGTGTCTGGGATTACCAATGCAATAATTATGGCATAAACCGGCAATCTTGCGGAGCAAGTTGTGAAGGGTGTAACAAGAATAGTAATCAGTCTTTCTTTCCAATTTTCGATATTTCTGGTCGCCATTATTGCAGGAATTGCACAAGCTGTCCCTGAAATTAAAGGCACGACACTTTTGCCAGAAAGTCCAAATTTTCGCATTATTTTATCCATCAAAAAAACTACACGACTCATATAACCGCTTTCTTCGAGGACAGAAATAAACAAAAACAGGAAGGCTATTTGTGGAATAAAAATTAAAATTCCGCCAATTCCCGGAATTATTCCTTGGGAAATTAAACTTGTTAAAACCCCCACAGGCAAGGATTCGTTTGCAAAAGTACTTAATGATGCAAAAGTTGTGTCAATAAATTCCATTGGCACTTTTGACCATTCAAAAATAGATTGAAATATCACAAATAATATAATGAAAAAGATAAAATACCCCCAAAACTTATGGGTTAAAATACGGTCTAATTTGCTTCGGAAATCTTTGGCAATGGCAGTATCAATTTTAAGTCCAACTTTCAAAACATTATTTATAAATTGGTATCTTTTTATGGTTTCTTTTTGTTGCAAACGCTTCAAATCGGAATGTGATTTTGTGAAGGAATTTCGAATTTCCTTACGCTCTAAATTCATAAAATTCACGTCTTGCGTTATGACTAACCATAATTTATAAAGCAGTTGATTTGGAAATGTTTTTCGTAGTGACTCAAAATATTCTGAATCTATACTAGAGGCATTCAAACACGGTTCGTTAGAAAGTGAATTATAATTAATTATTAGATTCTTCAACTCATCGATTCCATATCCTTTTCGGGAACTGATTAAAGAAATCTTCGTTTTGAGTTGTTCTTCTAAATAGGGAATATCAAGAGAAATTCCTTTAAATTTCATTCTATCAGCCATATTAATGACTAAAATAGTAGGGATTTCTAGGTCTTTTATTTGGGTGAAAAGTAATAAATTTAGCTTTAAATTTTCGACATCTGTAACAACGAGTGCCAGATCTGGATATAATTTATCGTTTTTATTTAATAGCAATTCTATGACTAGATTTTCGTCCATTGAACTTGCATTTAAACTATACGTTCCTGGTAAATCAATTATGTTGGCTTTAATTTTTGAAGTTAATTTACAAAAACCAATCTTTTTTTCG
Source organism: Flavobacteriaceae bacterium (assembly GCA_009693635.1). GTDB lineage: Bacteria > Bacteroidota > Bacteroidia > Flavobacteriales > Flavobacteriaceae > Flavobacterium. Next base: position 5,457 of record SHWW01000063.1, on the reverse strand, counting down.
ACTGTAATTCCAGGATAATTTCCCACTTGTTGGTTCAAACCAGTCAATTGATTGAAAACAGAAGTCTTTCCAGTATTAGGATTCCCAATTAAGGCAACATTTATGTTTTTGCTACTCATTTTAAGTTGGGTTTTAGAACTTCAACTTCAATTTCTTTGGCTGTTTCAATCCGAATAGCAAGGTGCGAGCCATTAATATTCAAATACAATGGGTCTCCAAAGGGAGCAATCTGAAGCAATTCCACCACATTCCCTGGCAAACAACCCATTTCCAATAATTTTAATGGAATGGTATCGATGTCAAAATCTTTTATTATTGCTTTTTCGCCTTTTTTAAGAGAATTTATTGTAGTTCGCAAACCTTATTTAGATTGAATTTAGATTGCAAAAGTAAATATAATAATATTCAATCGAATGATAATTATCAGTTTTATGACATTTTTAAGCAAATGTCAATATGAATTTGTTGGAAATGAAATTTATCTATTAACTAGATTACTCGGAACACAAAAAATTAATATCTTCAATTAAACGCTGAATATCTTCTTTTTTGGTTCCATCATAAAAACCACGAACACGTCTTTTTAGATCAACCAATACAAAATTTTCAGTATGAATCATATCGTATAATTCATTTGGATTGCCCAATTTTACTGCCAAATAGGACTTTCTTGCCATGGTGTAAATTTGTTTTTTATCCCCGGTGACTAAATTCCATTTACTATCAATAACTCCGTTTTTTATAGCATAATTTTTCAAGACAGAAATAGTATCTGTTTCAGGAAAAACGGTATGTGAAAGCAACATCACTTTTGGATTATTAATGATTGCTTTTTGAATTTCAAGCAAATTTATAGTCATTTTTGGGCAAATAGAACCACAGGTTGTAAAGAAAAAATCGGCAACATATATTTTGTCTTCATAGTCTTTTTGAGTAATTATTTTGCCATTTTGATTTGTAAAAGAGAAATCCGAAATCGTATGATATTTACTGATGTATTGGACGGTTGAATCTGCTAATTCGGGATTTACCATCGACGGATTATAAATTGGAAGCGTCTTTTTAGGTTTTAAAGCTGAATAAAAAAGGAACAAAATAATTGCCGATAGAACAATTACTATGGTCAAAAACAAACGGTATTTTTTAAAAAAAAGCAACATTTTTATATTTTGAACAAATTTACGAAAGTAAAACAGTAAGAGTTAATTTTTTTGTTAATTCTTTTTAATTGAGTTTAAAAGAGCTTAGTTTTGTGTAAACTTACTTTAAATGAAAAAAACATACTTATTATTTGCCTTATTAAGTGCTTTTTTAGGGTTTTCACAATTTAATCCTTCCGCCCCTTGGATGGATAGAGAAGGAGAAAATGGCAATAAAACAGAAAAAACTCTAGCAGAATTAATTAATTCTTTTGATTCATATTGGTTAAATCATGACAGAAATAAAAAAGGTAGTGGCTATAAGCCTTTTATGCGTTGGGTAGAGCATTGGAAAAACGCCACTAATGACCAAGGATATGTAATTTCAGCTCAAGAACTATGGGCTGCTTGGGAACAAAAAAATCAAGCAAAATTAAATAAAAACAGCTTATATATGTCTCTTCCTCCATGCAGTTGGCAACCTATTGGGCCAACACAAAATGCATCCCCTCAATCTACAAGAGGAAGAGGGAGGGTGAATGTTATTTGCGTAGACCCTTCAAACCCAAATACTATCTACCTTGGAGCTCCTGCTGGAGGAATTTGGAAATCAATAAATGCAGGCGTTTCGTGGACCCCTTTAACAGATTATTTGCCTCAAATTGGCGTTTCAGGAATCGCTGTTGATGCTAACAATTCAAATATTATTTATATTTCAACAGGAGATAAAGATGCTGGCGATTGTCCCTCTATTGGAGTGTTAAAATCTATTGATAGAGGCGTAACCTGGGCAACAACTGGATTAACATTTAATAATTCCTATAAAGGCGCTGGAGATTTACTGATTAATCCAACAAATAGTCAAATGTTATGGTGCGCAACTAGCTCAGGTTTATATAGAACTCTTAATGGGGGAACAAGTTGGACAAACCAATTGTCAGGAAATTTTACACAAGGTTCGTTAAGATTAAAACCAAATGATCCTACAGTAGTTTATGTTAGTTCTCGAAATAAATTTTATAAATCTACTAATTCGGGAAGCACTTTTTCAAATATAGGAATTACAGGATTGCCTGCAGATTCCGGAAGATTGATTTTTGATGTAACAGCAGCAGATTCAAATCTTGTTTTTTGCCTTTCTGCCGGAACGAATCCAAATTATGCTTTTCAAGGAATTTTTAAATCAACTGATGGAGGAATAACGTTTGTTAATACTGGCTTAACTGCCAACATATTTGAAAACACTCAGGCCTGGTATGATTTAGCTTTTTGTGTATCTCAAACAAATGCAAATGAACTTTACTCGGGATGCCTTAACCTATGGAAATCTTCAGACGGAGGGGTAACCGCAACAAAATTAAATAGCTGGAGTTCTTACTCGTCCAATTTTACTCATGCCGATATTCACTTTCTAAAATTCATGAATAATAAATTGTTTTGTGGAAGTGATGGTGGAATTTACGTTTCTGAAGATGGTGGACTCGTTTTTAACGATATTATTGGACAAGCACAAATTAGTCAATTTTATAAAATATCAGTTTCAAAACAAACAGCCTCTAAAATAACTGGAGGTCTTCAAGACAATGGAGGATTTACATTTAGTAATAATCTTTGGCAAAGCTATCATGGTGGTGATGGTATGGACAATGCTATAGACCCTTCTAATAGTAATAAGGCCTATGGATTTGTTCAATATGGATTAGCTTTTTATGGAATTACCTCCTTAAGTAGCCCAGTTCCTAGATATACTCCTGCACCAACCGTTGATGGCACAGCTTTGGATGGTGAATGGGTAACTCCGTTGAGGGTGAATAGCGTAGGGGAAGTTTTTGCTGGTTATAACGATTTATACAAATTAACTAATAATGTTTGGGTTATAAGAAATACATCAAGTATTGGTGATGAGACAGTAAATCTAAATCTAATTTCAGTTGACCCAAGCAATAATGATATAATGTATGTCTCAAAAACAACAAGCCTATACAAAAGTACCGATAGAGGAATTACTTTTTCTCTTTTATATACGGCACTATCCAGAATAACTTCTATAACAGTGCATTCATCTAACAGTAATATTATTTATATTACAACTTCAGGAACATCGGGAGATGCTTTTATATCAACTGATGTGGGAAATTCATTTTCAGCAATTGCAGCTGGCTTACCTGCAATTGGGAAAAACATAATTGTTCATCAAGGACAAAATACATTAAATCCACTTTATGTGGGAACAACACTTGGAGTATTTTACAAAGATGATTCTATGGCAACTTGGGCAAATTTTGATGACAATTTACCAAATGTATCAGTAACCGATTTAGAAATTAATTTAGTAGATTATAAAATAATTGCCGGGACCTTTGGTAGAGGGGTTTGGCAATGTAATATCCCTTCTCAAAGTAGTCTTGCAAATGAACAATTTGAAATGGAAAATATAGCGATTTATCCAAATCCAACTAAAGGAATTTTTAATGTTTCAATGGGAACAATTACTCCAAAAACAATACTAGTTTATGATTTAATTGGTAAAATAGTGTGTTCTAAAACCGAATTTCAAAACAATCAAAGCAATATTTTATTAGATCTATCAAACGCATCAGCTGGTATTTATTTCGTGAAAATTGTTTCAGAAAATCAAAGTGTAACTAAAAGAATCATTAAAAACTAAATAGTACCAATAATAAATGAAATCCCATTCGCCTATATTCGAATGGGATTTTTTATACTTATTTTTTTATATTCCGAATCGATTGATTCACCAAATACAACCCCAAAAGCGTTATTATCCCTCCTACAGCAATAGAAAAAGTTAACGGTTCACCAAAAACATAAGCCCCCAAAAGAACCGCAATAATAGGATTGATATAAGCATAAATACTATTAATTTCTGCAGGCAAATGTTGCAAAGCATAGATAAATGCAATGAACGTTAATACCGACCCAAAAAGCACTAAATAACCTATTGAAATCCAAGAAATCATAGGAATAGAACTCAACCTTACTGCCGAACCCGTTGCTCCCAAATAAGCAAAAAGTAAAATACTAGAAATGAACATCTGGATTCCTAAACTAAAATAGGGATTAAAACTTGCCGCTTTTTTCTTAGTATATAAAGTCGCAAATGCCCATGTTAAAGTCGATATTATAGATATTATGATGCCAAATCGAAAATCGAAAATCAAAAAATCACTTAAATGTTCGAAGAAAATTACACAGACGCCAGCAAAACCCACAACCAAACCAACAATGGCTAATTTTAATAATTTTTCACCATTGAAAAGACTTATAATCACAACCCAAAGCGGAACTAAAGCTCCAATAATTGCGCCCAAACCACTACTGATATATTTCACGCCCCAAGTACTCAATCCATTGCTCAAAACAAAATTTAAAATACTCAAGATAAAAATTGTTTGCCATTGTTTCCCTTTTGGCCAAGTTGTTTTTTTGAAAATAAAATAGGAAAGATATAAAGTCGCGCCTAAAAATTGACGAATTGCTACGAGTTGCAAAGCGGGCATATATTTCACGCCTTCTTTAGAGGCAATCCACGTTGTCCCCCAAAAAAAACTCACCCAGCAAAGCGCCAAAATTGGTAATCCAACAGAACTAATTTTAGATTGAATTCCGCTTTTTATTTTTTGTATCAATTCTATAGAGTGTCTTTAATGAAATGGTAATTCAAAAAAATTTCCAATTTATCGGATAAAATGGTTTTCCCAACAGAGAGTTTTGAAGCCGCAAAGATAGGAAGTTCCAAGTTATATTCTTTTGCTATTTGAGTATAATAATCTTCCCGACTCGGATGAAAAGGAGCAACAGCATTGAAAGTTTCGCCCCAACAATTAGATTCAATAATTTTCAATATTATCCCAATACAATCATCTTGATGAATCAAATTTATCGTTGCATTTGGATTTTCAATATTATTTCTACCCGCCAAAAAACGAATTGGATTTCGGACTTCGCCAATTAATCCCCCAAATCGCAAAACAGTAGTTTCAAAATGAGAATTGTTTTGTAAAAGGTGCTCGCAAACTAATAATTGTTTCCCGCTTTCGGTATCTGGATTTGCAATTGTTTCTTCTGTAACCAAAATATTTTCATCAGAATAAACCGAAATAGAACTGACAAAAACCACTTTTTTAATTCCTGATTTTTCAATAAAAGGAATTAAATTTTTAATTTTAGCTACAAAATTTTCAGTTGCAGCTCCTCTTAATTTTGGGGGAATATCAATGATTAAACCCTGACTTCCTTCCAAAAATTCAGATATATTTCCTTTAATTGCAACTTCTCCCAATTCAATTAAAAAAGA
>SHWW01000062.1 GCA_009693635.1 Flavobacteriaceae bacterium | reverse complement strand
CTTTTCCTCTCAAACCAGTAACCAAGCTAAAGCTATTGATTTTTTGGTCTTGCAAAATATCCATTATCTTTCTGATTACAGGATACTCTTCTGTAGCATCGCCTTTTATAGCAAGTTGCAATTCTTTATCATGCAACTCGATATTGGCTAAACGTGCATTCTGAATCCAGTCAGCCAATTGATTATCCAAAGAATCTTTTGGAATACCAGGTTGGTGAACATTCTTTCTATCTGCTGGTTTCATATCAAGAATCTGCTTAAGACTTTGAACCGGAACACCAAAACTTTCCATTAATGCAAACTTATTTTGATCATCTTCAGAAAACGTAACGCTGTACTTTTGAGCCATTAACTCAAGGGTTCTCAAACGGACATCTTTTCCTTTAACATCAAAAAATACTTTCCCATTACCTACAGTCAAAGTAGCCAAATCTTTTTCAGGCAACTTAGTCTCTACAGTAGATGCTGGTGTATCAACAGGCATCACTTCGGGGACTTTAGCAGTAGCAGTCAAAATAAAGAACGTAAGCAAAAGGAATGCAACGTCACACATCGCCGTCATGTCGGTAGATGTTGACTTTTTTTTCATTTTTATTGCCATTGTTTTATATATTTATTGATTGTAAATACCAAAATTATTGTTTTAAGCTACCTCTAAAATGTCTGTAAGTATTAACTATAGTGGTTCCTGCCTCATCAATTGCATAAGTAAGACTGTCGATTTTTGAAGTAAAGAAATTGTATGCAATAATTGCTAATGCAGAAGTGGCAATTCCTGTAGCCGTGTTAATTAACGCCTCAGAGATACCATTTGCAAGCTCAGCAGATTCTGCTCCACCACCACCAGCTAATCCGGCAAATGCTTTAATCATACCTGTTACAGTACCTAACAATCCTGCTAAAGTTCCCAAAGAAACTAAAGTTGATAAAATCGTCATGTGCTGTTCTAACATTGGCATTTCTAATGAAGTTGCTTCTTCGATTTCTTTGTGAATTGTTTCCGCAGCTTCTTCGCTATTGAATCCTTCTTTTTTAACATCTTGGTATTTAACTAGAGCAGAACGGATAGCGTTTGCTACTGAACCTTGCTGTTTATCACATGCACTAATGGCTTCGTCAATATTTCCTGCTTTTATATTAGTTTGAACATTTTTCATAAATGCATCAAGACTTCCTTTACCAGCAGCTTTAGTGATTACAAAATATCTTTCAAATGAGAAAACAACTACCATCAACAATAGTCCCATCAAAACAGGAACAATAAATCCTCCTTTGTAAATCATTGCCATATAGTTATCCTTAAGTGGTGCGCCTGTGTTTACCCCACCTTCGAAATTTGATCCCATACCCATGATAAATTTCCATGCAATAATCCCAACCCCAATACTTGCTACAATCACAATACCAGAGAATAATCCACCTAAATTTGAACTGCCTTCTTTTTTAACGTTTGCCATTTTTTTTTAATTTTTAATTATTTTTAATTATTTTTTGATTTCTAAAGTTGCTGTAAAAAATAAGCAGGAGCAAATTTAATTTTTTAGTTCAAATAAAAAAATGTTTTTTACATTAAAATATCATTAATTCTAATAATTTTATATTTTTATACTAAAAACTATTTTTTAAGAAAAGTTAGATCTATTTTTCAATACAAAAACGTTAATACATATATATTTATTATATATTTTGCCCAAATACAATTTCACGACTCGAAAACGATTGAATTATATACAAAATTGATAACTTGCAGGACTAAAATCATTGTTTTTGGGCCATTTAAACTAAAAAATAGTTGCATCTTCTTATAGGGAACTTTAATTGTGATGAATTTTCATCTATTAATAAGTAACTTTAGGTTTATAATAGATAAGTATGGAAACTACACACAAAAAAATAATTATTGTTGGTGCTGGTTTTGCTGGTTTGCGATTGGCTCAAGATTTAGAAAATACCAACTACGATGTTTTATTGATCGATAAAAACAATTACCATCAATTTCAACCTTTATTGTATCAGGTTGCAACCGCTAGATTAGAACCTGCAAGTATTTCATTTCCAATAAGAAAAGTATTCCAACATTCGAAAAATATTAGAATTAGAATTGCTGAAGTTCTGAGTATTGATTCTAATAACAAAGCGTTAAAAACTAATATTGCAGATTTTAAATACGATTATTTGGTTCTTGCTTATGGATGTACAACTAATTATTTTGGAAATACTCAAATTGAAAAATTTGCCTTTTCAATGAAATCAGTTCCAGAAGCCATTCAATTACGAAATAGAATTCTTCAAACTTTTGAAGACACATTAGTTGCAAAACCTGAAGATTTACAAGCGTTAATGAATTTTGTTATTGTTGGTGGCGGACCTACAGGAGTTGAACTTGCTGGAGCATTGGCAGAAATGAAAAAAAATATTTTACCAAAAGATTATCCTGATAAAGACTTTCAAAAATTAACCGTTTATTTAATTGAAGGTTCTTCCCATGTGTTACAACCAATGAGTTATGATTCTCAAAAAAAAGCGCTTCAATATTTACAAGAATTGGACGTCGTAGTAAAAACAAATTCTGTTGTAACTAATTATGATGGTTTTTCAGTAAAATTGAATAATGGTGAAATGATCTTGTCTAAAAATGTAATTTGGGCCGCCGGCATCACTGGTAAAACTTTGGATGGAATTACGAAAGAAGCCATAACTTCTGGCAATAGAATTATTGTGAATCGGAAATGTGAAATTACTACCCTTAAAGATATATATGCTATTGGCGATATTGCTTTTATGGAAACTCCAAAATACTCGAAAGGTCATCCTCAAGTGGCAAGTGTAGCAATTGAACACTCTAAATTTTTAGCTGATAATTTTAAATTGATTTCAGAAAATAAGCCTTTATTTGATTTTGAATACCACGATAAAGGAGCCATGGCAACAATTGGAAAAAGAAAAGCTGTGGTCGATTTGCCTAAATTTAGTTTTCAAGGAAGAGTCGCATGGTTTTTATGGATGCTAGTTCACTTGGTAATGATATTAAATTTAAAAAACAAACTTTCCATTTTTATAAACTGGATTTTCAGTTACTTTAACAATGATAGCACTTTACGTGTTTTGATAAAACCATTGTCAGAAAAAAATAAAAGTTAACGATTTGCTTTTAAAGCGATTTCAAAATTTTAAGTTCAATTTCTTCGGTGTCCCAAATATTTTCAATGTTTTCGATTTTCAGAATTTCTTCCATAATTGCATTTTGAAAATCTCCAATAGCCAGAGCTTCAGAATATGGGCGGTGACTAAAAGTTACCCTGTCATATAAAGGCAACCATTTTTCGGGATATTTCTTAGCAAAATGTTTTTCGATTTTTTTCTGTAATAGAAATTTTTCTTCAGCAATTTTCGAACTCATTTCCATGAAATTACGATAAGATAATTCAGCAATAGCGTCGGCATTGGGTTTGCGAGATTTTTCATATAAAGAAAAAATAGTTTTCCAATCGTCTGCGTATTGATTCATTAACTCATTTAATACTGATATATCCTCAAAACCAGCATTCATTCCTTGACCATAAAACGGAACAATTGCGTGACATGCATCGCCAATTAAGGCTACTTTATCTTCATACGTCCAAGGAAAACATTTCATTGTAACCAAAGTACTCGTTGGATTTGCAAAGAAATCTTCGGTTAAATTTGGAATTACATCTATGGTATCTGGCAAGTTTTTCTCAAAAAATTCTTCTACTAATTTTCTATCTGTTAAAGAAGCAAAAGAGTTTTCTCCCTCAAAAGGCATAAATAAAGTGCAAGTAAAACTACCATCTAAATTGGGCAAAGCGATTAACATGCATTCCCCACGAGGCCAAATATGAAATGAATTTTTATCTAATTTATGAGTTCCATCTGGATTTGCAGGAATATTCAATTCTTTATAACCTGTATTTAAAAATTCTTGCGAATAATTAAACATACTTTGACGTTGCATTCTGTGACGAATTCTTGAAAAAGCACCATCGGCACCAAAAACCAAATCAAACTTTAATTCTTTCCACTGCCCACGCTCTTCTTCTCCAATATGCAAGGTTGCATCTGATAAAGTAACATCCCAAATTTTTTGCTCAAAAAAGAATTCTGCCCCAGCTTGTTCGGCCAAATCAATCATTTTTCTATTTAAAGCACCTCTTGAAATAGAATAAATACTTTGTCCTTCTTGACCGTAATTTTGAAAATTAAGCTTGTCTACTAAATGAATTGCGCGTTTGTCCATAGCGATGGCAATTTCTCGAACTTCGTCACCAATTCCAACACTGTCAAGAGCTTTCCATCCCCGATTTGACATTGCCAAGTTTATAGAACGACCCGAAAATCGGATTTTACGAATATCGGGGCTTCTGTCATAAATATGAACGGTATGCCCTGCTTTTTTGAGATAAATTGCTAAAAGCGATCCAACTAAACCCGAACCAACAATTGCAATTTTGAGTGACTTTTGCATCAAAAAAATATGTAAATATAAGTGCGCAAAATTAAGTAATTATGAACACATTCCCTTTAATTAGTTAAGATTTAAATGTACTATTTTAAATTTTGTAAATGAAATCAAATGAAATTGGATATTGTTTAATTTTTAAGAGTAAATTGTTAAACAAAAAGTATCTTTGTAAAAATAAGACACTATGAAACACGTAACTAGAGACATTATTTCTCAAATGGAAAAAATTGAACGGCTAAACATCATCAATTCTTGCACGGGTTATAAATCAGCTAATTTGATTGCTACATTGTCTGAAAATGGAAGTACTAATGTTGCAGTATTTAGTAGCATTACACATCTTGGCAGTAATCCTGGTCTATTAGGTTTTATTGTGCGACCAACTTCAGTTCCTAGGGATACTTACTCAAATATTAAAGCAAAAGGGGTTTTTACTGTCAACCATATTACGTCAGATATGATTGCTGATTCGCACCATACTTCAGCAAATTATGAAATTGGAATTTCCGAATTTGATAAAACCAATCTCGAGGAAGAATATAAAAGCGACCTTAAAGTTCCATTTGTAAAAGGAAGCCCAGTTCAGTTGTATTGTAAATATTTGAACGAATATTACATCCAAGAAAATGACACAATTCACATAATTGCATCAATTGAGCATATTTATTACAATGAAAATATGGAACACAAAGATGGGTGGCTTCAACTTGACAAGGGGAATGTTGTGGCTATAAATGGCTTAGATGGTTATTGTTTACCAAAATTAGTAGATCGATTTGAATATGCACGTCCGAATATTGAAACAAAATCATTTAATATTTAGTTGCGCAACATTTAATAAAAAAAGGGATTGTAATAAAACAATCCCTTTTTTTATATAATATTTTTAAAAATTAATCGATAACAATTCTCTTAACTACTTTTTTATCCCCATCTTGAACCGTTACAAGATAGACACCAGATTGAACTTGGTCTAGTTGAACGTTTTGAGAGAACAATCGAGTATTGCTGTATTTGTTATTCAAAATTGTTCTACCTCTCATGTCATGAACAGAAATTGCGATTTCATTACTTGATGAAGAATTGAATTGAACTGTAAAATTTCCTTTATTTGGGTTTGGATACAATACAAAATTGGATAATGAATTATCAACAGCAGCCAAAACTGCTTGACTCAATGAACAAACATTCAAACTCCAGCTGTTAATTGCTCCTCCATCTTCATTGTAAGGGTCTAAAACTTTTAATTTCCAAACTCCATTTATTGGTTGCCCATTAAATCCAGATAATAGCTGAACCGGCTTTACAGTTCCAGAAATTGCTGGATTGGTAGCACAAACTAAAGTATTTCCAGAATCATCAAAAGTTGCAGTAATGTTTAGTAAAGAAGCATTGGTACAAGGTCTTGCTACTAATTGAATCTCAGTACCTGTAGGACTAATTAATGAAATAGTCATATCGTTTACCCACGTATGGCTAATGTCAATAGTTACATTTACATCAGAAACCATATTAGTAGAAACTACAGTTATTGTTGAAATAATTGGAGCTGTATTAACAACCGTTGGAATTGTAACAGGTGTATCTGTTGAAGAATCTGTCAAACAAACTAATTGACCTGTTGTAAACCTATATCCTACACTATACGTACCAGAACAAGATGGACTTTTAGGTAATACTCTCCAATAATAAATAGTAGCATTCGACAATCCCGAAGGCAAATAACTGTTTGTTGTAACATTTGCATTTCTAACAATAGTTGAGAAATTAGCATTTGAAGCAATTTGCACATCATAAGAAATTGCCGCAGCGTTAACAGGCCAAGTTAAGACTACTGACAATGGATTTATTGTTGTTGCTAAATCTGCAGGGCTAGTTAATGCTTGTGTTCCAAAATTAGAATTGAATATTTCTAGATAGAAAGCAGCCGTTTTTACTGTTGCACCTGAAATAGCAGAAACATTAATTGGAATTAATCCCGCTATTGCGGAACTAGTTGCAGCAACAGTCATTGTTACCGTTCCACTTGCTGACAATGAAGACGGAATAAAAGTTGCAGTAATTCCAGCAGGCAAGCCAGTAGCGGTGAAAGTTGTTGTTCCTGTAAATCCTGCATAAGCAGTATAAGGAATTGTATATACAGTGCTCCCACCTTGACACGCTTGTTTGTTTTGCTGTTCTGCTAAACCATTAAAGGCAATTGCAAAACTTGAAGTTGGAGCAGTTATAGCAAAATCAGCATTTGAAATATCAAAGAAAACATGCTTGTATCCTTTAACCATTATTCTATTTGTTGATCCTGCATTGTTGGGAACTGTGATAACAGAGCTACCGTTATTAGGAACTTTACTAGCTAATTGAATTGGGTAGGTATAACCACCATCCGTAGACAAAAAGACATCAACATAGGCTGCATTTACATTGTTTGCAGTAGTTCCTGCAACTGCCCAAGTAACTGTTTGATTTGAACCAACCACCCAAGAAACAGCTGAATTTGGGGCATTTACTACGAAAGGTCCAGCAGCAGACGTTACATTAACTTTCATATCTGTATAGTTAGTTTGCCCCACTTTTACAGGCGCTGTAGCTCTGTAAGGCGCATTGTCTCTAACTGTTAATCTGAAATTTAATATTCTTGAAACAGAACTTAAAGCTTCCGATAAAAAACCTGCGGTTCCACCAACTTCACTAGTTGTAGTAGAATTTTCAACTACACTTTCTATTTTTGGGAAATACCTTGATGGGGATGCTGTAGGTCTCCATGACAAGAAATTTGGACCTAACGTTTTTGTTTCACTTGCAGAACTATTAGCCCCGGTATTTGCTCCTCCATCATCATTTTGCTCCCAGCAATAAGTTAAAGCATCGGTTTCATTAGCATCTGTAGCAGCTCCAGTTAACACAAATGGAGTACTGAATGGAATAGTATAATCACTTACTGGAAGTACTACAGGCGTAGCATTATCAACTAAATTGGTAGAAACTATACATGTTCTTCCTGCTAAATTATTTTGAATTTGTTCAATAGATGTTTCATGGTAAATATCTATTGAATTGGACGCAACATCTGCGTTGGTGATACCTGCATATCCCATAATTGTAATTCCAGAGCCAACTTCTTTATTAACACCGCCTCCTTCGTTTGCATTCGAAAAAGTATGAGTTGCACCCATCTGATGCCCCATTTCATGAACTACATAATCAATATCAAATGTATCACCAGAAGGAATTCCGTTTGAAGGTGACGTAATACCTCTTCCTTTTGTACCGCCAGTTCCCGCGGCTACACCGTCAACACAGATACAACCAATACATCCAGCATTACCTCCACCACCTGTTTTTCCAAACAGGTGACCAATATCATAAGCTGCATTATTTGCTGCTATAGCGGTTCCTACACCTGTTAAAGTGGTGTTTAGAGCAATTTGTAATTGTGTGTTCCAATTAGCTAAAGCAGTGTAAGGATCTGATGAAGCAATATAATAAATTACATTGGTAGTACTTGCAACTAAGTTCATGTGAACTCCTAAATCTTTTTCATAGATTCCATTACAACGAGTTAATGTGTTGTTGAAAGCAGCTAACACTAATCCAACTTGAGCAGCACTAGTTGCTCCAAAATAATTAGCATATTCTGCATTACAAGAAAGGGCCAAACGCATAACTTTTAATTGACCTGTACTAGACTGTAAAGAGTTTGAACCAGTAGCAGATTTAAAAGTTGTTTCCATTACCGATTTTTCTTCAGCAGTAGAACACGCCCAACCTGTATTCTTATTTTTTTGAGATTTAAAAACTGCATAAACAGAATGATCTTCAGAATAGGGCTCAATGAATTCATTTTCTTTATCGGTTCTAAAAACAATAGTTTGAATTCCTTGAGGAGATATACTTAGTTTTAAAGTAGCGTATCTATCTGTAATTCCTTTACCAGAATAAGCTCTAATTTGTGGATACTTAGCTTGTAATTCAGGGTCAAAGTTTGAAGCGTCATTAACTTCAAATAATTCCATTTGGCCATCAGCATTTGGTAATGTAATAATTGTGGTGTTTTTTCCAATAGTATTAACTATTGAAAACAATTCTTGTCTTAAAGGACTAATATTCAAATCAAATAATTGAAAAACTTTAGGAAAATTATCTCTAGCGGCAGATTTGTCGATAGCAATTTTTCCAGTGTTATTGTGTTTTGTCCAAACTTGATTGTTTTGGGAATTTACATTTAAAAAAAACAATGTAAGTATTAGCGAAAAAAGTAATTTTTTTGTCATTGATTAAGAAATTTAAAATAAAAAATAGTTGTCAAATATAATATTAATTTAATTTAATCATTCACAATTATTAAAAAAGGATTTGTTTTTTTTAAGATATACTATAAATTCTAACAATAGTTATTAAATAATTTAAATTTGCTTTAATTGAACAGAAATTAAGGGCCCTAATATTAGTTTGAAATATTAATTTAAAAAATAGAATTTAATCCTCTAAATTTGCAGAAAATTAAAACAGAATCTTGAAAGTTTTTTCCTCAATTAGCGAATTTAATTCTACAAAAAAAACAATAGTTACTATCGGAACTTTTGATGGAGTTCATATTGGACACCAAAAAATAATTGAAAAACTAATTCTAGAAACTAAAAGTTCTGATTGTGAGAGTTTGATTCTTACTTTTTTTCCGCATCCAAGGATGGTTTTACACGAAACTTCTTCTATCAAATTATTAAATACCATGAATGAAAAAACTAGTTTGCTAGAAAAAATGGGATTGGATAATTTAGTTATTCATCCATTTGATAAGGAATTCTCCAATTTATCGGCAGAAGAATTTGTGAAAACAATTTTGGTAGATGCTTTCAATATTCAAAAAATTATCATTGGTTATGATCATCAATTTGGTAAAAATAGAGCCGCAAATATTGACGATTTAATTCTGTTTGGTGAAAAATATGATTTTGATGTTGAGCAAATTTCTGCCCAAGAAATCGATTCTGTTTCTGTGAGTTCTACAAAAATTAGAGACGCTATTGCAAATGGAAATATGGCTATTGCAAATGAATTTTTAGGCTACGATTATATATTAACAGGAAAAATTATTCAAGGTAAACAATTGGGAAGAACCATGGGATTTCCAACTGCCAATATAAAAATTGAAGAAAATTATAAGTTGATTCCGAAAAATGGCGTTTATATTGTAAAAAGCACAATAAGTAATAAAACGATTTTCGGGATAATGAACATTGGAACAAATCCAACGGTAAAAGGAGAAGATTTATCGATTGAAGTTCACTTTCTTGACTTTGATGACGATATATATAACATACAAATAGCTGTTTCGGTGATAGATAGAATCCGTGACGAGCAAAAATTTACTTCAATAGATTTATTAAAAACTCAAATCCAAGAGGATAAAAATTATGCTATTTCCTATATTGAAAAAATAGTATAATTACCATTTAATTATAGCGCTTGCCCAAGTAAATCCACTTCCAAAAGCTGCTAAAACAACCGTATCTCCCGATTTTATTTTTCCTTGTTCCCAAGCTTCTGTCAAAGCAATTGGAATTGAAGCCGCCGTTGTGTTTCCGTATTTTTGAATGTTATTAAATACTTGATCGTCTGTTAAACCAAATTTCTTTTGAATAAACTGAGCAATTCTCAAATTTGCTTGATGGGGAATTAGCATATCAATATCCGAAACCTGAAGATTATTAGCTTGCAAACCTTCATTTATGACTTCACTAAAACGCACTACTGCATTTTTAAAAACAAATTGCCCGTTCATATAAGGGAAATAGCTTTCATCATTTGGATCATTATCGGCAATAATATCTGTAATCCATCGCCCTCCCATTCCTGGTGCTTTCACAATTAATTCTTCGGCATGAATACCTTCAGAATGCAAATGCGTAGATAATATTCCTTTAGATAAATCTTCTTCTCGACTTAGTATTGCAGCACCAGCGCCATCACCAAAAATTACTGAAACGCCACGACCACGAGAAGTCATGTCTAATCCTGTAGAATGAATTTCAGAGCCAATTACTAATATGTTTTTATACATTCCAGTCTTTATATATTGATCTGCAACTGACAAAGCATAAACAAAACCCGAACATTGGTTTCTAACGTCTAAAGCGCCAACTGTTCTCAAACCTAAATCACGCTGTACCAAAACTCCAGGTCCAGGAAAATAATAATCGGGGCTTAAAGTCGCAAAAACAACAAAATCAATATCATCATTAGAAAGTCCTGATCGCTCAATAGCTATTTTAGACGCTTTCACGCCCATAGAAGTTGTTGTATCTTGTCCTTTTATAATGTGACGTCGCTCTAGAATCCCAGTTCGTTCTTGAATCCAATCGTCATTGGTATCAATAATTTTTGACAAATCATCGTTGGTAACGGTATTCGCTGGGACATAAAAACCCAATCCTGAAATTTTAGAATGATACATAGT
>SHWW01000061.1 GCA_009693635.1 Flavobacteriaceae bacterium | reverse complement strand
AAGCTCAACCCAAAA
Source organism: Flavobacteriaceae bacterium (assembly GCA_009693635.1). Lineage (GTDB taxonomy): Bacteria > Bacteroidota > Bacteroidia > Flavobacteriales > Flavobacteriaceae > Flavobacterium. Next base: position 11,035 of record SHWW01000061.1, on the reverse strand, counting down.
AATTGAAAGAAATGATGAAAAATTTCGAACTGATTCGGGGAAACAGTTATAATAATGTGGAAAAAATTGAATTGAAATAACAATGATGAAACAATCTGTTTTTTTAGTATTAATTACGCTATTCATTTGTTCGAAAGCTATCAGTCAAAGCAATTTAAACAATAGCGAATGCGCTACACTTAATCCAGAAAATTTTAATAAGGTGATTGATGGAAAACAAGTGGGTTTGTTTTTTCTTAAAAATGGGAATCTAACGGCCGCCATAACTAATTATGGCGGCCGTATTGTTAGTTTATGCGCTCCAGACAAAAACGGTCAAAAGGACGATGTTGTTCTTGGGTTTAAAAGTATTGATGATTACGTAAAGGCAACCGGCGTGTATCATGGCGCTATTGTTGGAAGGGTAATCGGAAGAATTGCTAAAGGAACTTTTGAATTAGATGGAAAAACGCAATCTCTTACTATAAATAATGGCGCCAATCACCAACACGGAGGATTAAAAGGATTTCATAATCAAGTTTGGGAGGTAAAAACGGTTAAAGACAGTTCCCTTGTATTGTCTTATGTTTCTGTTGATGGAGAAATGGGATATCCTGGGACTTTAAAAGTAGAAGCAACGTATCAGTTGACTTCGAATAATGAATTGACTTTGAAATTATCGGCAACAACCGATAAAACAACTATTGTAAATTTGACCAATCACGCTTTTTTTAACCTTTCTGGCGAAGGAAACGGAACTATTTTAGACCATGTTTTAACGATTCCGTCCAATTATTTTTGCGCCGTGAATCCCGACAAAATTAAAACAGGGGAGATTCTAAAAGTTGCCGGAACACCATTTGATTTTAGAAAAGGAAAACCCATTGGTAAAGACATCATTTTAGAAAATGCTAACGAACAGTTGAAAATAGGTGGCGGATACGATCAAAGTTATGTTTTAAAGAAAAAAAAGTCCAATAAAATTTTATTAGCGGCAACGGTTGTCGATCCGAAAAGCGGTCGTAAATTAGAAGTTTTGACTACTAATTTGGGCATACATTTTTTTAGTTCTAATTTCTTTAAAGGTACTGATATTGGAAAAATGGGGAAACCATTTCATTTCAGAGAATCGTTTGCCCTAGAAACCCAAGACTATAATTCCCCAAATCAAAAATCATTTCCAACACTTATTCTCAAACCTGGAGAGAAATATGAAACATACACTGTTTTCCATTTTTCAAGCATAAAATAATTAACAGCACTTATTCTAATTTTCTTGTCTATAATTATAAATTTAAAAAATCTTTCCTTTCTTTTTTTACAGAATCTTCTTAGTGATACTTTTCATTTCAACATTTCAAACGCTGAAACCTCAAGAAATGGAAAATTCCATCATAAACATATTTAAGGCTAATATCTATTAAAAAAACTGCCATATCAAATTTTAAAGCTCATTAACTTTGATGCCAAAAGGAGTGCCAAAAAATAAAATTAACAACAAATAATTTTTTTTTATCTTTGAACTATTAACTAAACACTCTATTGGGAAAAGTTCACTTTAGTTTTAAAACATTCAACATTACCATTAAAAATACTAAATGCAAAGAATTCTAATATTACTAATAACATTATTTTTTTGCACCCATTTTTACGGCATTGAGAGTTATGTTGTTAATTTTAAAAATATAGACAACAAACAAGGTTTGTCACAAAACGGTATAACTGCCATATTTCAAGATAGAGATGGGTATATGTGGTTTGGCACTCACTATGGATTGAACCGCTATGACGGCATCAATATTACATCGTTTTATGCAGGAAATTCATTCAACGAGCTTTCAGACAATACTATAAATTCAATTACACAGGATCTTGCCGGTAATATTTTGATTGCTACAGAACAAGGCCTTACTGTTTACAACCCCATTACACATAGATTATATAACTTAAAAAAATATAATCCAAAAAACAGTGTTTTTGGTCAAAATATACAATCAATTAAATTGATTGATGGTAAAATTATGTTCACTAGTCAAAATGGACTTTGGAGTATCAATTCGGGAAAAGAACTTTTTACGGAGGAAAACACAAAATCAATTTGCGAAAAGAGCATTCGATATAAAATTTCTTCCCGTTTAGACCTTGAATCTTTAAAAATTCATGAAAAAGATAAAAATGGAAACTATTGGTTGACTAATAAAAACCAAGTTATTTTAACCAAAATAAACGGCAATAAATTAATCATTTTAGCTAAAATTCGCATAGAACCCTCAGTGGATGTTACTATATCTGCTTTTTTTCAAGATAACTTTTCAAATATCTGGATAGGTACTCAAAACAACGGATTATTTCATTTAAAAGGCGATAAAGGAAACTATTTAGTAACTAAAATTTATCCAAAAAAGGATTCTGCCATCAATTTTTCTAGAATAGCAAACATCATTCAGGATCATCAAAACAATCTTATTGTCACATCCAGAGCCGACGGGGCTATTAAAATAAGTAAAGAAGCCCTTAGGAAAAATGATTTTACCTCTTCAACTATTACCGCAATTGATTTACCTACTAGAAAAATTAAAAGTATTTTTATTTCTCGAGATAAAACGCTGTGGATTGGATCATTAGGTAACGGTGTATTTTTTCAAAATAATTCTGGACTAAAATTTAAAAACTATCAGATTAAAGATTTCAAAAACAACTCAATAGTTAGTAATACCCGATCAATTATTAAAGATGACTATGGTAATTTGTGGGTAGGTACTTTATTTGAAGGGCTATTTATTTATGATACTAACAATCAAACAATAGTAAAGTCAATACTGAATGGAAAATCGATTTTTGCATTATCCAAAATCGATAATAAACACATTCTAGTAGGCGCCTCTGACGGATTATATCTAGTCACTTTTGAAAAAAATAATTATATCACTAAAAAACTAAATACGAAAAATAAGACCAATCCCATTGTTTTTTCAATTGCGCATGTCAAAAATCATTACTGGCTTGGGACTGACAATAATCTCATGAGTTTTACATTAACGAATGATTTTGAATTAATGAATCTTGTCACCTATAAAAATTTGATCCCATCCTCTTTAAATTCTATAAATTTTGTCCGTATCGTTAAATATGATCCCACTCACAATTTTTTATGGATTGGAACTCAAACAAAAGGACTCGTTGTAGCCAAATTAAACAATGATTTTTCCATTAAAAATTTTTCCCATTATAATCAAAACCCAAATAGTCTGGATACTAACGACTATATATGTGACATACTTCTTGACAATAAAAACAATGGTTGGATAGGGACAAAAAAAGGATTGTTTCAAATTAAATTATCTAAAGATGGAGTAGCCTCAAAAATAAAAAAATTCACAATTCAAGACGGACTGCCAAGTAATTTAATTCAATCAATCGAAACCGACAAGCAAGGAAATATATGGATAGGGACGAATAGAGGTTTGGTTAAATTAAATCAAGGGTATAAGACAACAATTTATGACATAAACGATGGTATTCAAAACTATGAATTTACAGAACATTCCTCTTATTCCGATTTCAATGGATTACTATATTTTGGAGGTATTGACGGTATTTCAACTTTTTCTCCCAATAAAACAAAACAAGACCATTACAACGAACCTGTAATTATTAGTGACATAATTATTAATGGTATAAATGTAAATGATAGAAGATCAAAGAACGATTCTTCCAGCCTCACACTAAGTCATTTCGAAAATAATTTAAAAATTAACTTTTTATCTCCCAATTACTACAATCAAAAAAATTGTAAATACTCCTATATTTTGGAAGGGTTTGATGAAAATTGGTTACTGGCATCCGCTACTGTTTATGCAGCGGATTATAAAAATTTACCTGCGGGGAATTATACATTTAAAATAAAAGTATCAAACGAAGATGGAACTTGGGATTCAGACTTTACCTCTTTGATAATTGAAATCAAACCTTCATTTTGGCTTACTTTTCCGGCATTTTGTCTCTATATAATCGTGCTTTATTTTTTAATAGTTTTAATTTCATCGATTACAAAAAAACGACTTGAGAAAAAAAACAAGGAGCAATTAGAAAAACAATATCATGAGCAGATGGAGAAAATCAATGAATCGAAATTGGAATTCTTTATCAATATTTCACATGAAATCAGAACACCCCTAACCCTAATTTTATGTTCTATTGAAAAACTGATTTCTAATTTTAAGTTGAATCCAAAACAAGAAAAAGAAGTATTAACTATTGACAAGAATGTAAATAATCTTTTGGAATTAACCAATGAATTGTTGGCTATTCACAAAATGGAAACGGGTAATTACCAATTAAAAGTTCAGAAAAGTGATATGATTTTGTTTTTAAAAAACATTAAAATTGCTTTTAAAGGATTAGCAAAATCGAAAGAAATTAAAATCTCGATAGATGCCCATATGCCGGAATTATTTATTTGGTTTGATAAAAATGCACTTGGAAAAATAATGTATAATTTAGTTTCTAACGGCCTTAAGCATACCGATAAAGGGGGTAAACTTTTAATAAAATTATTTCCATCAGCAGACAAAGGATTTTTAACAATACAGGTTATTGATAATGGTGCAGGAATAGATGCCAATTTTTTATCTAAAATTTTCAATAGATTTTTCCACCATGAAGGCAATATGGATCGCTATGTTAATGGATTTGGGATAGGCTTGTCTTTGACAAAGACAATGATTGAACTTCATAAAGGAACAATTTCAGTTAGTAGTGAATTGAATAAAGGAACTACTTTTATTTTGAATCTACCATTGGATGAAAACGCTTATTCTGATGAAGAAAAATCAGATAGAATTCTTTGGGACAATGATATGCCTAGAGCTCTCAGCGCTACTGATTTTGATAAAAGTAATGAAGTTGTCAATACTAAATTAGTTGACAAAAATATTGAATTCAATGCTGAAAAACCTACAATTTTATATATAGATGACAATATAGATTTGATTGAAAATATGGTCGATTACTTTACGGACAATTATAACATATATACGGCAGAAAACGGAAAAACCGGAGTTGAAATGGCAAATAAATTTCAGCCTGATATAATTATCAGTGACGTGGTAATGCCTATAATGAATGGTCTTGAACTATGTAAGACTCTTAAGAATGATATAAAAACTTCGCATATCCCGATAATTCTTTTAACGGCTCAGGGCGATATAAATAATCAATTTGAAGGAGTAAAATCTGGCGCAGATTACTTTGTTCCTAAACCCTTTAATATTAAAATTTTAAATCTAACCATCAAAAACCTTATAGATTCCAGAAACATAGTTAAAAACCTATTTTTGACTAATAAATATGAGGATGCTGGAGACTTAACCACAAACAGTAAAGACAAGCAATTTATTGAAAAACTACTAAAATATGTTAACGATAACATAGAAGAGGATAATTTGAATATAATCAATATCGCAGATGAATTTTCAATGAGTCGTTCCACCTTTTTTAGAAAAGTTAAGATAATAACAGGTACTACTGGTAAAGAGTTTATAGATTCGGTGCGATTGAAAAAAGCTTCTACACTTTTACTAAAATCAGATCTAAATATATCTGAGATTGCTTATGCCATAGGTCATTCTAATCCACAGTATTTTTCTAAGTGGTTCAAATCCCATTGCAAAATGTCGCCTTCAGAATATATATTAAAAAATAAATTGAATGACTAAATTAATTAATATCTTCATAGGCATAATAGGCAAAAGGCAAAAAAACACATAGCTTTTAATACGATAATGATTGGTGTAAAACTGGAACAAAAATCCTTTTTGATTCTGACATCCAATTATAAGACAATCTGCAATCTTTGACAATTTAATCCTGACGAGATCGCTTCTCTATTTTTAATAATTGGTATTCAGAATAATCTATTTTTAGAATATAATTAGACATTATATATATTAAAAAAACACATTTTTTAAACAAATAAACCTGTCTATTGACAGGTCTAAGAGTTAATTTTCAATAAAATATAAGGATATATTATTGCACGACAATGGTTACCGTGTCTGTTTTTCTTTTAAAATTATATTCACTAGCTGATGAAGTGCTATTATAAATATAACCAGAACCTGAATAATTTTTATCGCTTAATCTAGTACCCAATAAAGTTACTACATAGGTTCCAGCAGTAGTAAATTTATAGGAATAAGTCAAATTATATCTGTTTATAGCCACACCAGTAGAAAATCCCCCCACAGGAGTTAATAATACACTTAAATTAGTAAAATAAGTGACCACTAGGTTACCACAATCAGAATAAGTTTTGAGTGTTGGCATTAACTCTCTTATGCGATTTGCGGCAGTATCTTTATAGTAAGATTTATCTACTAACCTTCTTAAGCCAGCAATTATAGCACTAGCATCAAGTGTTGTATTGGGATTTAAAAGATTATACGCTATAATTTCAGCGTTCAAAATAGGAATCCAAGTGTCTAAACTGGCTTGTGTTAGCACATAATCCTCTTGATCAACTTTTTTTCCTCCTGTAATCACTAAATAACTTTTTGCAAAATCGTGTCCAGTGTCTCCAGTATAAACCACATAGGTTTCGGCATTTCCTGTCATTGTAAATGAAACAGTTTCATTAATAGCTACTGTTGTTTTATCAGCTTCTAAACTTACCCAGGTATCTATTTCATCTTTCTCACAAGAAGTGAAACTAAACAAAATCGTTAAAAGCATTAAAATACGTATTGAATACTTGGTTTTCATACTATTTATTTTTTTAAATTAATTGTATCCAGGATTATTAGGTCCTATAGATGGATTTGCAAGTCTTTCATTATTTGGTATTGGAAGTAACATGTGAAAATCTTGAAGGGCACTAGTCATTAAATTCCATTCATTAATTCTTCCATTCCAATAATTAGTCCATTTAATATTGGTTATTGTAGGTACTTCAACTGGAGGTGTTTCTAATATTTTAGCCGAACATTTTGCATTTAGCCCACGCAAAGTTGACTTTAGAATGCCCCAACGAACCAAATCAAACCATCTTTTGCCCTCTGCACTTAATTCTCTACTTCGCTCTAATATGATATAATTTCTAAAAGCAGCTGGAGTTGAAACTAAAGGGTTTGAAAGAGTTAAATCGACTAAACCAATAGATCTTTGTAGTGTCAAAGAACGGGGCAATATATCTCTGTGAATACCACCTATATTGATATTTCTAGCTCTACTTCTAAGCTTATTTAATGCATCTATACCCAGTTGAGTTGGGCCACTAGTTTCGTTTAAAGCCTCTGCATAAATTAACAATACTTCTGCAAATCTAAATATTGGCCAGTTAACATCGTAATCACTTGTTTGAAGCACGAAACCAGGATTACGAACTGGATAACGCCTAAATTTCGCTGCCGATACTGGAGGATTAGTGCTTATAGCACTTACTATAGAATACCCTCCAGTAGCAGCATTTATTAGAATTCTTGCATTAGTCCATTTCATGCGAATACTATCCGCTTTTTCATAATAAAATTGATGATAAGGATTAGCTCTTATTGCACCTTGTGAACCACCAGAGGATAAATTATCTACCCCAGAAGCATTTGAAGGAATACCCATATTAATACCAATTGTATTTCCAACCCCTAATCCTGGGGATTTAAATTGTACATCAAAAACAATTTCATCATTATTTTTATTTTGTACTATAAACGCATCTGGGAAATAATTACACAAGGAATATCTATTTGAATCTATTACCTCTTTAGAATATCTAGCCGCCAATGCAAAATCGGCGATGCCATTACCAGTATTATCTCTTTTAGCCATACTACCTCTTGTAAGATAGATACTCGCTAATAAAGTTTTGGCTGCATCTTGAGTTGCATGACCTGCTAAACCGGCAGTTTTTACTTTTAAATGAACCACACTATATTCAAGATCTCTAATTATATTTTCATAAATAGTTGCTACAGGAGTTCTAGGAATATTTAGATCATTCAATGAAGTCGTTTCTGAATCTTTATAAGGCACATCTCCATAATATCGGATTAAGTTGAAGTACAATAAAGCTTTAATAAATTTTGCTTCTGCCACTAAATTATTTCTTTTAGCAACATCCATATCAATACTTGGAATTTTAGATATCGCTAGATTAGCTCGATTTATTCCCTTATAATGATCTCTCCAAATCGGCAAAATTACTTCAATATTATCTGCAGTGAAAGTATATAAGTTTAATCCCGAAAGCGGCACTTTTGATCCTGCATTATTTTCGTCAGTAGTAAAAAGACTTTGACTCTTTCCATATACACCTTCCAGATGCAACGAATTATATACCCCTACAATTGCAGCTATGGCGTTGGCTTCTGTTTTAAATGAATTTTCAGCTGATGGTTGAGAAACTGGAACTTCTTCTAATAAGTCGCTACAGGCCACAAAACCTGAAACCAATACAACTAGATATAAATATTTAATTTTATTTTTCATTTTTTTTCATTTTTAATATTAAAAATTAAGGGAAAGACCCAATGATATTGTCGTATTACGAGGATAACTACCAAGATCTACCCCTCCACCAACTTTACCTGCTGTTCCTCCTATTGAATTAACTTCTGGATCAAACCAAGAATATCTAGTAATCATAAAAGGATTATTTATCCTGGCAAACAGTCTAAATTTATTGGCATTTAAACTTTCAACAAGCGACTTAGGCATTGCATAACCTAATGTGATAAAATCACACTTTAAAAAAGAGCCGTCTTCTACATAAGCACTTCTAAATAAAGAAGAATAAACTCCATTTGTATTTTCACCATGAAAGGTACCATTTGGATTATAGGCTGCATTATAAGAATTATCGGACATTGATTTTAAAGTGTTCCAATTTGCAATATTAACCTTATCTAGATTTCCAATATTTCCATTGATTACATCGTTACCATAGGAAAAGCGTAAAAAGAAACTAAAGTCAAATTTTTTATATGTGAATTCATTATTAAATCCTCCTATAAAATCGGGTGTTGTATTAGCTATCGGCACTTTGTCAAAACTATTAATTAAGCCGTCTCCGTTGACGTCATAAATTTTGACTTGTCCGTTATTATTAGTATCTGGAATTCCTACACCAACTTGTATAGGACTATTACCCGCTTCTGTCTGATTGTTAATAATTTGATCTTCAATGTATCCATAATAAATCCCTGTTGACTGTCCTACACGAATCAATATTTCATTCATAAATTTACTTGGAAAAATATTAGCATCAAAATAAAATTCTAACTTATCTCCTAAATCCAGAACCATATTTCTATTAAACGAAAAAGTAAAATCAGATCTCCATTTAAAATTATTATTATCAATATTGATTGAATTAACAGTTAATTCAAACCCTTTATTGCTAAAAGACCCAATATTTTTTAAAGCAGTTTCGAAACCTGATGACAAAGGCAATTGAACGTCTAACAATAAATCGGTTGTTTTTTTATAATAGGCTTCGGCAGTAATGGTCAAACGATTTTTTAAAAAACCTAAATCGACACCTAAATTATATTGTGCAGTAGTTTCCCATTTCAAGTCAGGATTAGATACATTTCTCGGTACTATTCCAGAATAAAATACATCATTAAAAACATAATTTCCAGCCCCTAGTAAACCTATCGAGCTGTAGGCAGGTATTTGGTTATTACCAGTTACACCATAGGATGCCCTCAACTTGAAGTTGTCGAAAATATTAATTTTTTTGATAAACGACTCTTCCGATAATGTCCATCCTAATGCAACAGAAGGAAAATAACCCCATTTATTGTCTTTACCAAATTTTGAGGAACCGTCCGCTCTAATGGAAGCAGTTAAAAGATATTTATTATTATATCCATAAGACACTCTACCTAAAAAAGAAACTAAGTTTTCTGAGGCTACATTATTTACAGGAAAAGTAGGTAAAACCGCACTTGACAAATCATTAAAACCATTCGTTTGATCGCTAAAACCTGTTGCTCCACCAGTAAATATACTTTTTAGATTATCTGAAAATTCTCCAACTGCTGTAGCATTAATATTGTGTTTATCAATTACTATATTATAATTGAAACGAGATTCAAATACTTGATTTAAAGTTTCAATTTTTTCAAATTCCGCTATTCCATTTTCCTTGAATCCTTTCAATACACTTGAAGGTAAAAATACTTGGTTGTTGATATACCCGCGATTAAATCCATAACTGGTATAAAAAGTCAAATTATTAGCCACTTTTGTTTCATAAAAGACGTTTCCAATTATCCTTGTACTTTGGGTTTCATTATCCACTTCTTTCAGATACGTAACAACATTTTCATTATCGCCAGAGTTTGTTTCTGGATCAATATCAATATCTCCAAGTTGAAAATCAATAGGCTGAAAAGGATTGGTTGAAAAAACCTTTTTAAAAATACCATCGGCATCTTTTTCAAGACTTCTCCCAATATTTTTGGTAAATGCTAATTTAATATTAGTTCCAATTCTAGTATTTTTACCAATAGATTGAACTATGTTCGAATTTAAATTATATCTTTTGAAGTTAGTCTCAATAACTACACCTTCTTGATCTAAAAAATTTCCTGAAATTTGATAATTCAATCCCTCTTTACTTCCCCCACCCATACTAAGATCCATTCTCCTTGTTGAGGCAACCTGTGTCGCCTCTTTGGCCCAATCTACCCCTTGTGCATTAACATCTTTTTTATCTTGCCAATAGGTACTCAAGTTATCAGTGGTTCCATTTAAATAATTTACTTTATCTGTAAGTAAGCGAAAATCTATAAACTCTGAACCAGAAAGAACCCTTGGAAATCTTGTTACAAATGATGTACCCGAAGTTAATGTTGCAGTAATGACTGGTTTTCCTTCCTTTCCGAGTTTTGTTGTAATAATAATTACTCCATTCGATCCTCTTGCGCCATAGATAGCTGTTGCAGAGGCATCTTTTAAAACTTCGATAGACTTGATCTGACCAGGGTCTATATCCGATAATGGATTTGATGAAGCATTTTCATCAGGAATAATTGGAAAACCATCTATAACA
>SHWW01000060.1 GCA_009693635.1 Flavobacteriaceae bacterium | reverse complement strand
GATTAAAAGATAAATTATATTTCTTAAAAAAACCTATAACCACCTAATTTATGCTTTTTATTAAATTTAAAGAAACTACTTTGCGATAAGAATTTTGTATTCCCAAGGTTTGAAATTTATTTTTTGATTTTTTGAAAAAGAAACTAACCTCGATTAAAAATTAATTTAATATTTCTTAAACACAAAAAAACCCTAACTACTTAATTTATAAGTGATTAGGGATATTTTTTGTGGTACCTCCAGGGTTCGAACCAGGGACACATGGATTTTCAGTCCATTGCTCTACCAACTGAGCTAAGGTACCTTGCTTTAGCGGGGGCAAATATAGGGCGAATTTTAATTTACACAAAACAATTATTAAAAAAAATCTATTTGTATCTTTGTTGTATCTAATAATAAATTATGCTAATTGCAGTCGATATTGGAAATACTAAAATTAAAGTGGCTGTCTTTGAGGATACTAACCTTATCGAACGGTTTGATTTTTATAGTTTCGAACTTCATAAAAAAATGGAATATACTTTAAATAAATATAAAAATATATCCGATTTAGTAGCTGCATCTGTTGGGAATATTCCAAAAGAATCCTTTTTAGAATTTGAAAACCAAGTAAAAATTCATTTTATTTCAACTAATTCCAATTTTCCCTTTAAAAACAACTATTTAACGCCCAATACTTTAGGAATTGACCGAATGGTTTTGGCAAGTGGTGCGGTATTAAAATACCCAAAGCAAAATCGATTGGTTATTGATGCTGGAACGTGTATTACGTATGATTTTATTGATGAAAATGACAATTATCTTGGTGGTGCAATTTCGCCAGGAATTCGGTTGAGATTTGAATCGCTTCATAATCATACAGCCAAATTACCATTGTTGACATTGGAATCGATAAAAGAACAAAATTCAGAATCCGATGCGACACCTTTAATAGGTAATTCTACTCTTGACGCCATAAATTCAGGAGTAATAAATGGCGTAATAAATGAAATCGAAGGTTTTATTTCTCAATATGAAGCCGTTTATCCTAAATTTATTATAATTTTAACTGGTGGAGACACAGAATTTTTGGCTAAACGATTAAAAAATACCATATTTGCCAATTCAAATTTCCTTTTAGAGAGTTTGAACCAAACATTTCAACACAAAATCAAAAATGATTAAAAAACTTATAGTGCCTGTTTTTTTGCTTTTTTCAATAATTTCATTTGCCCAGCAAGGAACGTCATCCCCTTATTCTTTCTACGGAATTGGGGATGTAAAATTTAAAGGAACAGCCGAAAACAGATCAATGGGGGGCTTGTCGATATTTTCAGATAGTATTCACCTGAATATTCAAAATCCTGCTTCCTTCTCAAGTTTAAAACTGACGGCCTTTTCATTGGGGGGAACGTATACTACAACCAAATTAAAAACGAGTTCTCAAAGTGAAAAAGCCAGAAGAACTGGAATTGATTATTTAGCCGTTGGACTTCCACTAGGAAAATTTGGTGTGGCTTTCGGATTAATGCCATATTCTTCTGTTGGATATAATATTGAATCTAGAATACCAGCAACATTAACTCCTTTAGTAGCCCCAGAACAAATTAAAAAATTTACAGGAAACGGTGGATTAAATAAAGTTTTCGCGGGAACTGGATATGAAATCTCACCCAATTTAAGTATTGGACTTGATTTTAGCTACAACTTTGGAAAAATTGAAACCTATTCTCTTCGATTCGTAGACGGATTACAATATGGTTCAAGAGAAAAAAATCTATCGGATATCTCAGGGGTTGCTTTTACAGCGGGTTTAAACTATAAAACTAAAATCAATAATAAACTTTCCGGTTTTGGTAGTTTGACCTATTTGCCAGAAGCAAATCTGAAAGCTACCAATGAAAGAAATATTGCTACTATTCAATATTCTACTTCTGGGTCTGAAATAATTGTGGATCCAATAGACATTAACGTTGCAAACACAATTATAAAAATGCCCTCTAAACTTGCTTTAGGAATAGGAATTGGTCAAAATAGAAAATGGATGCTTGGAACCGAAGTTACTTTTCAGCAAAGTAGCGGAATGGGAAACCGATTTGACGACATAACCAACGTTAAATTTGAAAATGCAATTAAGTATAATCTAGGAGGTTATTACATTCCAAATTACACATCATTTTCAAAATACTTCGAAAAAATTACCTACCGCGCTGGTTTGAGATATGAAAATACAGGGCTAATAATCAATGATAAATCGATTAATGATTTGGGTGTTACAGCTGGTTTTGGATTGCCAATTATTGGTGCTTTCTCAAATGTTAATATTGGTTTAGAATATGGAAAACGCGGAACAACATCGGCTAATTTAGTTCAAGAAAATTACACGAATATTACAATCGGACTTTCTTTAAATGATAAATGGTTCCAAAAGAAACGTTTTTACTAGGCATGAAGCCAATGACAATTCCTTTAAAAATTTACGTTTTTTATATTAATTACAATATTGATTTATGACTTTCAATAAATACAAAATTAGAAATATTGGTCTTTTACTTCTTTTAGTAACAGGCCTTTTTTCTTGTGAGAGTAATTTTAAGGAAGTTCAAAAACAAAATTTCTCGGAATTTGCTCCAAGTGGAGAAGCAGATGATTTCAACATGAAATATACCGATTCAGGAAGAATTAAATCAATATTGATTAGTCCAAAAATGTTAGATTATGCATCTGTGGCATTTCCATATACCGAATTTCCTAAAGGAATAAATGTAACTTTATTTGATTTAAATAATAAAAGAACATTTGTAACTTCAAACTATGCCTTAACTTATAAAGGTACAGATGTAATAGATTTGCAAGGAAATGTGAAAATTACAAATGAACTCGGGCAAGTTTTGGAAACGGAGCAATTGTATTTCGACCAAAAAAATGAGTGGTTTTATACCGAAAAAAAGTTTAAATTTACAGACCCAAAAGGAATTTCCTTAGGAGAAGGAATCGATTTTAGCAAAGATTTTAAAATTGTAAATTCTCAAAAAATATCAGGAGAAATTTTTCAATATAACTAATTTTAAAATTATAAAAATGAATTATTTAAAATACACCCAGTACGTTTATCTTTTGGCAGCCGTTTTCTTTATCTATAAATCAATATCCTTTTGGAATGATGGAACTGATGAGCACTTTCTTTTTTTAGGAATTGCAATTGTATCGGTTTTTATGTTTTTCTTCAGAAGAAAATTTGCCAAGAAATTCGAAGCAAGAAACAACTCAAAGTAAAACATGGAAATTAGTATTATAATTTTATGTTTGATACTATCCGCTTTTTTCTCGGGAATGGAAATTGCTTTCATTTCTTCGAATAAAATATATCTTGAAATTGAAAAAAAACAAGATAATTTTCTTTCCCAAATCCTTACAAAAGTAACTGAAAAACCATCCCAGTTCATAGCCACAATGCTCATTGGAAACAATGTAGCATTGGTGATTTACGGGTTTTTTATGGGCGAATTATTGATGCGCTGGATTACAACTTTGGGTTATGAATTTTCAAATATTGCCACTTTATTAATTCAAACAGTATTTTCTACATTTTTGGTTTTAATGACATCCGAGTTTCTTCCGAAGGTATTTTTTCAGATTTATGCCAACAGTTTTATTAAGTTTTTTGCCATTCCTGCCTATTTTTTCTATTTGCTTTTTTATGCTGTTTCTTCCTTTATAATGTGGATTTCAGATACAATTCTGAAACGATTTTTTAAAACTGAAGGTGATTTTGTACCCTTGTTTTTTAGCAAATTAGAACTCGGAAATTACATTACAGAACAAATGAACCATTTTGAGGATCACGAACAAGTTGATTCTGAGATTCAAATATTTCAAAATGCGCTGGAATTTTCGGGAGTAAAAGCCCGCGACATTATGACACCAAGAACTGAAATTGCAGCAGTAGATATCAATGATTCTGTTGAAGATTTAAAAAATACATTCATAGAAACTGGGTATTCTAAGATTATGGTTTCCCAAAATTCATTAGATAATTGTATTGGCTATGTACATTCTTTTGATTTATTTAAAAAACCAAAAACTTTAAAATCAATATTAATAGCGGTTGAATTTGTTCCTGAAACCATTTTTATAAAAGAAGTCCTAGACTTACTTATTAAAAAAAGAAAAAGTATTGCTGTAGTTCTTGATGAATATGGCGGGACGGCGGGAATAATCACAATTGAAGATATTGTAGAAGAGCTTTTTGGTGAAATTGAAGACGAACACGATTCTGAAGAAATTAGGATTGAAAATGAAATCGAAGAAGGTGTTTTTGTATTTTCAGCAAGATTGGATGTTGAATATTTAAATCAAACTTATAAGCTCAATATTCCCGAAAGCGATTCATACGGAACTCTTGGAGGATTCATTGTAGATTTCACCACAGAAATTCCTCAAAAAGGAGAAATAATTAAAATCGGAAGCTATACTTTTTATATTGAGGAAGCTTCAAATAAGAAAATTGAATTGGTGAAAATGACTTTAAAAGATTAATATTTAAAAAAAACAAAATTTATTGTAAAATAAAACATTACAACTATAATTATTAAATAGATAATTGTATTTTCGCAGACAGAATTTTAATTAACACAATAAAAAATGGCAGTTTTACAAAAAATCAGACAGCGTTCACTCCTTCTAATACTTGTTATTGGATTTTGTTTATTAGCATTTATAGTAGGGGATCTTATTAATAGTGGTGGTTTTGCAAGTACTTCAAAAGATATCGGAAGTATTAACGGAAAGAATATTTCTTTTGAAGACTTCCGTGTTAAAGTGAGCAATGTTGAAAAAAGTGGACAAGGAATGAGCGCTACTCAAGCTGCAAATAGAGTTTGGGACGAAGAGGTTTCTATCGCTTTATTGACATCAGAATTTGAAAAATTAGGAATTAGAGTTGGTGAAAATCACATAATGGAAGTTTTAAAAGCAGATCAAAATATTGGACAAAACCCCACTTTTTTAAATGCTGCTGGGAAATTTGATATTGCAAAATTTAAAGAATTTTTTAAATCTAATCCAGAACAAGCTCAAAATTTTAAAGAAAGAGAAAAGGGCGCTGCCTTGAATGCAAAGTTTCAAATCTATAATACTTTAGTAAAATCTGGAGTTTATACTACTGAAAGCGAAGGAAAATTTAAATACGCAATGGAAGCAAACAAAGTAAACTTTGATTATGTTTCAGTTCTTTTTTCAACAATTAAAGATAGCGATGTGAAAATTTCTGATGAAGAAATTACTACTCATATGAAAGCCAACGAGATAAAATTCAAAGCTGAAGAATCTCGTGAATTAGAATATGTTTTAATTGAGGATAAAGCATCCCCAGAAGATGAAAATGAAGTAAAAACAGCTGTTAATGACTTACTTTCTTTCAGAATTGTTTACAATCAAGCAACTGGAAAAAACGATACTTTACAAGGATTTAAAGGCGCTGCAAATACTATCGAGTTTGTAAATGCTAATTCTGACAAATCTTATGATTCTACTTATGTAGCTAAAAAAGATTTGCCAGCTCAATTCGCTGAACAATTATTTAATTTAGCTTCAGGAGAAGTTTTTGGACCTTATACCAATAGTAATTATGTGTGTCTTTCTAAATCTATGGGAAGAAAAGCGGGAGCAAATGCAAAAGCTTCTCACGTCTTAATTAGTTATGAAGGAACTCAAGTTCCAAACAAAAAAGAAAAACGAACAAAAATAGAAGCAAAAGCCAAAGCCGAAACTTTATTAGCACAAGCTCAAGCAAATCCGTCAAGTTTTATGATGTTGGCTTTAATGAATTCTGATGATTCTTCTTCTCAACAGGGTGGCGATTTAGGATATTTTAGTCAAGGCCAAATGGTAAAACCGTTTAATGATTTTGTTTTCAATAATCAAGTTGGTAAAATTGGTTTGGTAGAAACGGATTTTGGGTTTCATATTATTAACGTTACAGATAAACAAGATGCTATTCGTTTGGCTACAATTGCTCAAAAAATTGAACCTTCTGAAGCTACATCTGATAAAATTTACAACAAATCAGTGAAATTTGAAATAGATGCTACTGAAGGGAATTTCGAAAAAGTGGCTAAAACTGCTGCGATTACTGTAAATCCAGCTATTAAAGTAAAAGTTATGGACGAGAGTTTTGGCTCTATTGGTAACCAAAGACAAATCGTTCGTTGGGCTTTTGAGAAAGAAACAAATGTTGGAGATGTAAAAAGATTTGAAGTGCCAAATGTTGGAAATGTAATTACCAAAGTTAAAGCAGTTTACGAAGCAGGTTTAATGCCAGTTGCAGATGCAAGACCTATGGTTGAGCCAATTTTAAAAAATAAGAAAAAAGCAGAAAAAATTAAAGCTAAAATGACAGGAACAACTTTAGAAGCTATTGCAAAAGCAAACGCTGCAAAGGTTCAACCAGCAGTTGATGTAACTATGGAAAATGCATCTTTATTAGGTGTTGGTCAAGAACAAAAAGTGGTTGGAACTGCTTTTGGATTAAAAGGAGATAAAATTTCTGCACCAATCGTTGGTAACTTAGGAGTTTATGTGGTGAAAACTAAAACGGTATTTACTGCTCCTGCTTTGAAAAATTATGCAGATTATGTATCAAAATTAAAATCTCAAAATGCTTCAGCTTCTGGAAGAATTATTCCAGCTTTGAAAGTTGATGCTAAAATTGAAGACAATAGATCACAATTCAACTACTAGAAATAGTTTTATATTATAAAAAAACCCGTCAATTATTGACGGGTTTTTTGTTTTTATTATTATGAAATTATAGAATCATATCTTTATTTGAAATAATAGTTTTATAACCTTTATTTTCAAAATAGGCAGTTGGGTTTTCCTTTGAAACTGCCATTACAAAATCACCGCCCCAAGCGCCCAAACTTTTTATTGTTCCATCAAAATCAGAGAATAAGCTATCTTTTACCGCTGGAAGTTCAAGGATTTTACTCATTACTTCTTCATGTTTATCAAGCAAATTACAAAATTCCTCCAATGAATTTGAATTTAAAACTGCTGTGGTAATTTCGTTTATTACTGGAAAATCAGCCTCCAAATTCTTCTGATTTTTATAATAATTTTCAATCGCGGTTTTGCTACTTTGTTTTTTATTTAAATAAACAAAATAAATACTATCAGTAAAATTAGGATTGAAATTTACTTTTTCAACCTTTGGCAAACCATTTTCTAATTGGTATAAAATAGCAGTATTATTTTGAGCACACGCAATGTCATATCCACTTCCGCCAAAACTGTTTTTAAGTAGCAAAAATGCGTCAATTTGCAACCATTGAGAAATATTGTTAATTAAGGTTGATGAGGTACCTAAACCCCATAATTTTGGAAATGTAAGTTCTGTTGAAATCCGATACCCTTCAGACGAATTTAGAAACTTAGGATTTAATAAAAAAGCCTCGTGAAGAATTTCAACTAAGGTTGATTTTACAGATTGATTTTCTGACTTTTTATACTTTATAATTTCAGAAAACGAAATTGTTTCTTGAAACCAAATGCTTTTGTCATTATCTAAACTTGTCCAATGAATTTCTTGATTTTCAACAGAACTAACCGTTAAATATTGTCCGAATTTTGTTGGTAATGCCAAAGCTTTTGCTCCGTCAAGAACCAAGTATTCGCCTGTTATTAATAGCTTTCCGTTACTGTAAAATGTTTGCTCCATCTTTAGATTGAAATTAAGTAACGTATTTATTTTCTTAATTTCTCAAAAAATTCTACCGCGGCAGAATGCGAAACGGTATTTCCTTTGAAATGTTTATTTATCAAAATTCGTTCTTCGGCAGTAGCCTGAAATTGATTTAGTATATTATTCAAGTGCATTTTCATATGCCCTTCCTGAATTCCTGTTGTGGTTAACGAACGTAAAGCAGCAAAATTTTGAGCCAACCCAGCTACGGCTACAATTTCCATTAATTCTTTTGCAGATGGTTTTTCCAACATTTCCAATGATAATTTCACTAACGGATGCAACGATGTTAATCCGCCAACGGTTCCTAAAGCCAATGGTATTTCTAACCAAAAACTAAAAATTCCGTTTTCAATTTTAGCGTGGGACAAACTTGAATACTGTCCGTTTCGAGAAGCATATGCGTGAATTCCTGCTTCTACAGCACGAAAATCATTTCCCGTAGCAACAACTACAGAATCAATTCCGTTCATAATCCCTTTATTATGTGTAACGGCGCGATACGGTTCTACTTCTGCAATTTGAACTGCTTGAACAAATTTTTCCGCAAACTCTAGTGGATTTTCAATATTTTTTTCTGCCAATTCTTCCACTTTGCAAGAAACTTCTGCACGAACCACACAATTAGGAACATAATTCGATAAAATACTCATTACTATCTGAATATTTTCTTCTATGTCTGCAAATCCCTCAAATATATTTGCTTCTTCTTTTAGCGTTTTTGCAATTTGTTCCAAGCACGAATTAATGAAATTGGCGCCCATTGAATCCTTAGTTTCAAAAGTAACATGCAATTGAAAGTAATTTTCAATCAAATTTGTTTTGTTGCGAAGTTCAATGTCTAAAATTCCTCCACCCCTTTTTTGCATATTTTTAGTAATGCTTTCGGTGGCAACCAAGAATTTACTTTTAATTTCCTTAAAGAAATACTCTAATATTAAAACATCACCATTATATTTAAAATGTACTTGCCCAATTTTTTCAGTATTCAAAACCGTAGCCTTAAATCCTCCCCGAGTTGCCCAATATTTTGCCGATTTTGCCGCAGCAGCTACCACCGAACTTTCTTCAATTGCCATTGGAATAGTTTTATATTTTCCATTGATAAGAAAATTTGGCGCTACACCAAGCGGCAAATAGAAATTCGTAATCGTATTTTCTATGAATTCATCGTGCAATTGTTGAATTTTTAAATCGGTATTCCAATACTTTTTTATTATGGAGATTGCTTCAGAAACATCTGAAAAATAGGAATTGGCTATCCAATTAATTTTATCTTCTTTTGTCAATTTTGAAAATCCAGCAATGGTGTTATTCATTTGTGTAATTATTATTTGATGCAAATATACGTTTTAGTCAATTCTAATTAAATATCTTAAATGATGAAATTACATTTTACGAAAAAAAACGTGGGAATTTGATAAATTTTCACTAAAATTGAACGTTTTTAAAAATAGAACAAATATGAAATTTATACACAAAGTCGTTTTCTTACTCTTACTAACATCGTTTTCAGCTGTTGGGCAACAAAAAATCAATATTGAAGCTATTTATTCGGGTGTTTTTCGAGCAAAAGGAATGGATGATTTACAAGCCTTGAAGAATACAAATCAATATACTGTATTAAATTATGATAGAACTTCGAATACTTCCCAAATTGATTTATACGATTTTGCTACTTTAAAAAAAGTTGCTACTTTAATTGACGCCAAAGATTTTAAAAATCTTGAAGGAATTGATAGTTATTCTTTTAGTGCTGACGAAAAATCAATTTTAATTGCTTCAAATTCAGATCAAATTTTCCGTTATTCTTTCGTGGCGAATTATTTTTTATATGAAATTGCATCTAAAAAATTAACTTCATTATTCGATTATAAAATTCAAGAACCAACCTTTTCGCCTGATGGAACCCAAATTGCTTATGCAAAAGACAATAATCTTTTCATATATACTATTGCATCTAAAACAACGAAACAAATCACTTCTGACGGTCAGAAAAATGCAATTATAAATGGAATTACGGATTGGGTTTACGAAGAAGAATTTGCATTTGTAAGAGCTTTTGATTGGGGCAAAGACAGTAAAAAATTGGCTTATATTCGTTTTGACGAAAGTCAAGTTCCAGAATTCTCAATGTCGATGTTTCGTAAAGATTTATATCCAAACGTTGAAACCTTTAAATATCCAAAAGCGGGAGAAAAAAATTCAGAAGTTTCATTACATATATATGATTTGATTTCATCGGTAACAAAAGAAATTAATTTAAAAAACTACTCTGATTTTTATATTGCTAGAATAAAATGGACAAATGATGCGAATGTTTTATCGGCACAAGTTTTAAATCGCCATCAAGATAATTTGGATTTATTGTTCATCGATGGAAATTCAGGAGCGCCAAAAGTGGTTTTGAATGAAAAAGACAAAGCGTATATTGATGTTACGGACAATTTGACTTTTTTGAAAGACAATAGTTTTATTTGGACAAGTGAAAAAAATGGTTTCAATCATATTTATGTGTATGATAAAACGGGAAAATTGAAAAATCAAGTCACCAATGGAAATTGGGAAATAACGAATTATTATGGTTTTGAGGAGAAGAGCCAAACTGTTTTTTATCAATCTGTAGAAAATGGTTCTATTAACAGAGACGTTTATCGCATTGGTTTAAATGGAAAAAATAAAGCTAGATTATCACTAAATACAGGTACAAATTCAGCTACTTTTAGTCCAAATTTTCAGTTTTATATCAACTCGTTTTCAAGTGCGACACAGCCAACAAACTATACACTAAATGATGCTAAAACTGGAAAGGAAATACAATCTATTGAAAATAATGCTGCATTAGCAGATAAATTAAAAGCGTATAACTTGCCTTCAAAAGAGTTTTTTGTATTAAAAACGGCAAAAGGAAATGAATTGAATGCTTGGATAATGAAGCCAAAAGATTTTGATTCTACAAAAAAATATCCAGTTTTTATGTATCAATATTCTGGACCTGGATCGCAACAAGTGAATAACGATTGGAATGGAACAGATGATTATTGGTTTATGATGTTAACGCAGCAAGGTTATATTGTGGCTTGTGTTGATGGTCGAGGAACAGGTTTTAAAGGTGTAGATTTTAAAAAATGTACTCAAAAAGAAATGGGGAAATACGAAGTTGAGGACCAAATTGACGCTGCAAAAGTTATTGGAAATTATCCCTTTGTAGATAAAAGTAGAATAGGTATATTTGGGTGGTCGTATGGTGGATTTATGGCATCCAATTGTATAATGAAAGGAAATGATGTTTTCAAAATGGCTATTGCCGTTGCCCCAGTTACAAATTGGAGATTTTACGATAGTATTTATACCGAAAGATACATGCAAAC
>SHWW01000059.1 GCA_009693635.1 Flavobacteriaceae bacterium | reverse complement strand
TAGTTACTGTTACCGCTCCACCTACTTTAGTTTTAAGTGGAACAACAGCTACTATTTGTGCTGAATCAAGTTCAGCTCCAGTAACTGTATCAACAGGAGCTTCAAGTTATACTAATTATGTTTGGTCA
Organism: Flavobacteriaceae bacterium; assembly: GCA_009693635.1. Classification (GTDB taxonomy): domain Bacteria; phylum Bacteroidota; class Bacteroidia; order Flavobacteriales; family Flavobacteriaceae; genus Flavobacterium. Next base: position 11,159 of record SHWW01000059.1, on the reverse strand, counting down.
ACACCTACAACGGTAACAGGAAATTCAACATCTGGTTGGGTATTCAATCCATTAACTACAACTAGTTATACTTTAGTTGCTTCACAAACTACCGGAGCAACTCCATGTGCTACAACAGCAAGCGTAACAGTTACTGTTAATCAAACACCAAGTGTATTAACAATTTCTCCAACACCAGCAACGGTATGTATTGATACAGTATTACCTTTAGTTACCTCAGGTGGTTCAGTTGGTTCAACAGGAGCTGTTCAAATTGGAACAGGTGTTTTAACAAATACAATTACAACTCCTTACAAAGTTTTCTGGGGAGGATCTAAAACACAAGCGTTGTACACTGCTGCTGAATTATCTTCTTTAGGATTAATTGCCGGAAGTTCAATTGCAAGTATTGGACATGTAATTCTGTCTGGGGTTCCTTTATTAATGAATAATTATTCTGTAAGTGTTGGGTTTGTTTCAGACGCTACCTTGGGTACTGCTTTTATTGCAGGAGCTACAAATATAGTATTGAATAATGTTGCATTTACTCCTTCTACAGGTGCAGGTAACATTGATTATACTTTAACTACTCCTATCGTATGGGATGGAGTTTCTAATTTATTAGTAGAAACTTGTTTTAATAATAATGATGGTGGAGGAAGTTCAACAAACTCTTTATCTGTTCAATCATCGACAGTTGCAACTGGTTTAAATCTATATAGATCACAAGACAATACGGTTGATGTTTGCTCTAATTCTACTACTCCGTTTGGTTTTACTACTAGACCTAATTTAAGAATTTTTGTTTTAGGACAAGTATTCACTACTTGGTTACCTATTACTAACTTGTATACTGATGCTGCAGCAACTACTCCTTATACTTCAGGAACAAGTGCAACTACAGTATATGTAAAATCAAGTGTTGGTGTGCCAACTATCAATTATACAGCTACTGCGACATCTGTTTTAGGATGTGCTAGATTGGCAACTATTCCAGTTACTGTTTATCAAACAGCTGCTCCAACAGGTTTACAATTCTATCAATTCTGTCCTACGGGTGGCGCTACAGTAACAAGTATGACTCCTGTTGTTAATGGAACTAGCATTAAATGGTATTCTACAGCTACTGGAGGAACTCAATTGCCATCTACTACAGCATTAACGCAAGGGTATTATTGGGCATCTCAAACATTAAATGGTTGCGAAAGTCCAACTAGATTCTTAGTATTTGCAATTTCTAATGCAACTGCTGCTCCTTCTAGTAGTCCATCGCAACAATTCTGTAATAGCGCAACTGTAGCTAATTTAACGGCTAATGGTACTGCTATACAATGGTATGTTGCTGCAACTGGTGGTACTGCATTAGCTTCAACTGCTGCATTAGCTACAGGTACTTACTATGTATCCCAAACTTCTGGTGGTTGTGAAAGCCCAAGAACGGCGGTTTCTGTAACTGTTAATGCTGTTTCAGCTCCTACAGGCGCTGCAACACAATCATTATCATCATTATTAACTTTAGGTGATATCGTTGTAACAGGTTCAAACATTGTTTGGTATGCTACTGCTGCAAATGCTGCTTCAGGAACTAGTCCGCTTCCATCAACTCAATTGTTAGTTAATACTACTTATTATGCTACTCAAACAATTAACGGATGTAGAAGTGCAGCAAGCTTAGCAGTAACTATTACTACTTTGGCTAATCAAGACTTTGATATGACACAGTTTACATACTATCCAAATCCAGTTATTGACTTGTTGAATATTTCTTATTCTCAAGACATGACAAGTGTGAAAGTATTTAATATAGTTGGCCAACAATTAATGATTAAAGAAATAAATACTAGTTCAACTCAAATTGATATGTCTGGTTATGCAAATGGTGCTTACTTTATTCAAGTAACTACTGAAAATGCAATGAAAACAGTTAGAGTAATTAAGAAATAATTCTAACATTAAATACTAAAAAACCCATTCACATTGTGAATGGGTTTTTTTTATTTGAAGTTGTTTAAATGACTACAATGTTTAAATTTTTTTATTCAAATTCCGAGGTAAAAAACAATTGTATAGTTGGATATTTATTCTGTGTCATTTGAATAGTAAAATCAGAATCAGCTAAAAATACCAATTGATTGTATTTATCATGAGCCAAGAACTTTTGTTTGATTCTTCTAAATTCCTTAAACTCTTCACTTTTTAGATCATTGGGTTTTACCCAACATGCTTTGTGTACAGGAAAATTCTCATAGGAACATTTTGCTCCGTATTCGTGTTCCAATCGGTACTGAATTACTTCATATTGTAACGCACCAACTGTTCCAATGATTTTTCTATTGTTCAATTCAAGAGTAAACAATTGCGCAACTCCTTCATCCATTAATTGGTCAATTCCTTTATCCAATTGTTTGGCTTTCATAGGATCGGCATTATTAATGTATCTAAAATGCTCTGGTGAGAAACTTGGAATTCCCTTGAAACTCATTATTTCGCCTTCAGTTAATGTGTCTCCAATTTTGAAATTACCTGTGTCATGCAATCCCACAATATCGCCTGGATAGGAAATGTCTACAATTTCCTTTTTCTCAGCAAAAAATGCATTGGGACTTGAAAATTTTAGATTTTTCTTTTGACGAACGTGGTAATACGGTTTGTTTCTTTCAAATGTTCCTGATACAATCTTTATAAATGCTAATCTATCGCGGTGTTTAGGATCCATATTGGCATGAATTTTAAACACAAAACCTGTCATTTTTTCTTCTTTAGGATCAACTAGTCTTGTTTCAGAATCTTTTGGTCTGGGAGATGGTGCAATTTCTACAAAGCAATCCAACAATTCTCGAACACCAAAGTTATTCAATGCAGAACCGAAAAATACAGGTTGTAATTTTCCGTCTAAATAATCTTGACGATTAAATTTTGGATATACTTCATCTATTAATTCTAATTCTTCTCGAAGTCGATATGCTGGTTTTTGACCTATAATTTTTTCTAACCCAGGATTTTTGACATCTGAAAAAGCAATCGTTTCCTCTATGTTTTTTCGACTGTCGCCACTAAAAAGATTAATATTTTGTTCCCAAAGATTATAAATTCCTTGAAAATCATACCCCATTCCAATAGGGAAACTCAAAGGCGTTACAGTCAATCCTAATTTTTGTTCCACTTCGTCCATTAAATCAAATGCGTCTTTTCCTTCTCTATCTAATTTATTAATAAAAACAATTATCGGAATATTACGCATTCTACAAACAGAAACTAATTTTTCGGTTTGCTCTTCTACTCCTTTTGCCACGTCAATTACCACAATAACGCTGTCTACAGCGGTTAAAGTTCGAAAGGTGTCTTCGGCAAAATCCTTGTGCCCTGGAGTATCAAGAATATTGATTTTTTGGTTTTTATAATTAAATGCCAAAACCGAAGTAGAAACTGAAATACCTCTTTGGCGTTCAATTTCCATAAAATCGGAAGTTGCTCCTTTCTTTATTTTATTGTTTTTCACGGCACCCGCTTCCTGAATTGCACCACCAAAAAGCAATAATTTTTCGGTTAAGGTTGTTTTTCCAGCATCGGGATGCGATATAATTCCGAAAGTTCTTCGTCTTTCAATTTCTTTTAAAAAGCTCATAAGTTTTGTAAATGGATTGCAAAAATACTATTTATTCAACAAATAATTTGATATCAATAGAAAGAGTATACTATTTATAGTTTTTATGTTAATAAATTTTTGTTAATAGTATCAGCTATAGTTGTATAATGTAATTGAATTGTTATTTTTGTGAGTTACAATTTATGTTTGGCAACAGCTATTATTTTATTAAAATAATTATATTATAAAATGAAAATGAAACAATTACTTTTTGGACTTTTATTATCTCTTAATTTAATCGGATTTGCTCAAAGCAGCACAAAAGAAGTGTTATTTACAATTGACAATAAACCATATTATACCGATGAATTTGCTAGAGTTTACAAGAAAAATCTTGATTTAGTTAAAGATGAATCTCAAAAAGATTTAAATCAATACCTTGAATTATTCGTAGGTTATAAATTAAAGGTTAATAAAGCTTATAAATTAGGACTTCAAGACGGTTCTTCCTATCAAAATGAGCTGAAATCGTATAGAAGCCAACTTTCAAAAAATTATACTTCAGATTCTAAAGTAACAAAAGAACTAGTAGAAGAGGCATATAAGCGATCGTTAAAAGAAATAAAAGCCTCTCATATTTTGATAATGGTAGATGAAAATGCTACTCCAGAAGACACTTTAAAATCCTACAATCAAATTTCAGAACTTCGTAAAAGAGCTATATTGGGTGAAGATTTCGCAAAATTAGCTTCTGAGAATTCACAAGATCCTTCTGCAAAAGAGAATAAAGGTAATTTAGGTTATTTTTCATCTTTTAGAATGCTTTATGGCTTCGAAACCGCTGCTTATAAAACTCCGAAAGGAAATATTTCTAATCCAGTTCGCACTCGGTTTGGATACCATTTGATAAAGGTAGAGGATATTCGTGATAACAGAGGCGAGGTTGCCGTTGCTCACATTATGATTTTGAATCCTGAAGCTACTGCAGATGACAAAGTTGATGTTGATAAGCCTAAGAATACTATTTATGATATTTATAAAAAATTGCAACAAGGCGAAAAATTCGAGGATTTAGCCAAACAATTTTCCGAAGACAAATCATCTTCTTCTAAAGGCGGTGTTTTAAATCGCTTTGGTTCAGGACAATTAAGCTCTGAAGAGTTTGAAACTGTTGCCTTTTCATTGACAACCGACAAACCTATCTCTGAGCCTTTTAAAAGTCAGTTTGGATGGCATATCATAAAATTTATTGATAAATTTCCTCTGAAAACCATGGAAGAAATGCAACCAGATTTAGAAATGAAAGTAAGTAAAGACGACCGTTCAAGATTGATTGTGGCATCTATGACTGAGAAATTAAGGAAAAAATATACAGTAAAAAGAGATGATAAATTTTTCCCGATAGTTTCTAAATTAATTACTAATGATTTTTATGAAGGAAAATGGGATGTGCCAACTAATTTCAAGGAATTTAATAAAGATTTATTCTCGATAAATAAAGTTAAATCTATTACTGGCGCTGCTTTTTTAGCGTATGTAAAAGCACAACAAAAATCTCCAAACACCCTAAAACCAATTACTAAACTTATTGATAAATTATATCAAAGTTTTGTAGATCAAGAATTATTTCAATATTATGATGATAATCTTGAAAATGAATTCCCGGAATTTTCCGCTGTTATGGATGAATATCGTGATGGTTTATTGCTTTTTGATTTAATGGAAAAAGAAATTTGGACAAAATCAAAAACAGATACCATAGGTTTGAAAAGCTTTTATGATAAAAACCTAAAAAATTACAATTGGAAAAACAGACTCGATGTGACTATCCTATCTTCTACAAAATGGGATGTAATAAAAAAATCTGAAAAATTATTGAAACAAGATAAAACGGCTGATTTAATAAAAGAGAAATTAAATCTTAAAGATGGCGACGTAAATGTAATGTCAAAAGTGGGTGTTTTTGAAGAAGGAAACCAAGTTTTGCCTAAAAATATTAAATTCAAAACTGGGATTTCTGAAATAATAAAAGAAGGTGAATATTATTTTGTTACGAAGGTGAATAAAATACTTCCAGCTGATTCAAAAAAACTAGAAGAATGTAAAGGAAAAGTAATAAATGATTACCAACAATATTTAGAAGAAAACTGGGTTAATGACCTTAAAAATGAGTTTAAAGTTGAAGTAAATCAAATTGTTTTTGAAAAATCTAAAAAACAATTGAAGCCGTAAAGTAAATTTCAATTGCAGATTTTATAAGTATTTAGAAAAAACAAAATTATAAATTAGAATTAATAAAATAGAAGATATAGCGGATGATGACTTTAAATAAAATAAATATGAAATTTTTAAATACGAGGATAGTTTTAATTCTGCATTTTTTAATATTTTCTTTTGCTATAAATGCACAAGAAGTAATAAAGGAAAAAGTGGCTGATTCAACAATAGTTAAAAGGCCAACATCCAAACAAAAAGTAGACGGAATTATTGCTACTGTTGGGGATTATATTATTCTGGATTCGGATATTGATAAAGGTTATTTGGAAATTTCAAGCCAAGGAAACTCTATAAAAGATATTTCAAGATGTCAGATGTTAGGAAAGTTATTGGAAGATAAATTATATGCGCACCAAGCTATTCAAGACAGTATCATTGTAAAAGATGATGAAATCAAGAAAATGATGGACGACAGGATTAATTATATGGTAGAACAAATTGGGTCTCTTGAAAAAGTGATTCAATACTATAAAAAGAATTCTGAAGAAGAATTTAGAACTTATTTCTTTGATATTCTTAAAGAAAATAAGTTGACAGAGGAAATGCAAAAAAAGATTATTAACACTGTAGAAGTTACTCCTGAGGAAGTTCGTACTTTTTTTAAGAAAATTCCAACAGCTGAATTACCTGTTTTTGGATCTGAGATGGAAGTAGCGCAAATTGTTGTCACGCCAAAAATTACAGAACAAGAAAAACAAAAAGTAATTGATAAACTCAAAGGATTTAAAAAGGATGTTCAAGGTGGCTCAAGTTTTTTCAGTAAAGCAGTCTTATATTCTGAAGATCCGGGTTCAAGATCTTCGGGTGGTTTTTATAAAATGAATAGAAAAACACCTTTTGTAAAAGAGTTTAAAGATGTCGCTTTTAGTCTTTCAGAAGGAGAGATTTCTGATCCTTTTCAAACAGATTTTGGGTTTCATATTATTTATGTGGAAAAAATTAGAGGGCAAGAAATTGATTTGCGTCACATACTTTTGATCCCTAAAGTTTCAGATGAATCATTAAAAGAAGCAAAAGAAAAAATTGTATTAATCAAAAAAAGGATTGAGGATAAGGAAATTACTTTTTCGGATGCAGCAAGAACTTTGTCTGATGAAAAAGAAACAAGAGCTAATGGTGGGGTTTTGATTAATCCTAAAACTCAAGATACTCGTTTCGAATTAACAAAAATGGATCCTTCATTATATTCAAATGTGTCCAGTTTAAAAGAAAGTGAAGTTTCAGTCCCATTATCAGAAGAAGATCAAACAGGAAAAAAGAAATTCAAGCTTTTAACAGTTACTAATCGTATTAATGAACATACTGCAGATTATGCTAAAGATTATATAAAAATCAAAGGAATTGCTTTGATAGAAAAACAAATCAAAGAAGTTGGTAAATGGTTTAATGAAAAAATAAAAGAAACGCATATTAAAATCAATGGAGAATACAGAGATTGTAAATTCACTAACAATTGGTTGAAAAAATAGTTTTTTATCGTAATGAGTTTTTAGATTTAAAAATATATTTAAAATTTAAAATTTAATGTCTGACGTAGCAGAAATAAATAAATTAGTCCAAAAAAGACTTGAACTTAAAGTTGAAATTGCAAAAATAATTGTTGGACAAGACGAAGTTGTTGATCAAATTATATTGAGTATTTTTTCTGGAGGACACGCACTTTTGGTTGGTGTTCCAGGATTAGCAAAAACATTGATGGTTAATACTATTGCGCAAGCTTTGGGATTGGATTTTAAAAGAATTCAATTTACACCAGATTTAATGCCTTCTGATATTTTAGGAAGTGAAATATTAGATGAAAACAGACAGTTCAAATTTTTGAAAGGCCCAATCTTTTCTAATATTATTTTGGCAGATGAGATTAATAGAACGCCACCAAAAACGCAAGCAGCTTTATTAGAAGCAATGCAAGAACGCGCAGTAACTATTGCAGGTTATAATTATAAATTATCATTGCCTTATTTTGTTTTAGCAACTCAAAATCCAATTGAGCAAGAAGGAACTTACCCTTTGCCGGAGGCCCAATTAGATCGTTTTATGTTTTCCATAAAATTAGATTATCCGTCTTTTACAGAAGAAGTTCAGGTGGTAAAAAGTACTACTTCTGATACAAAAATTACTATAAATCCATTGTTCAATTCACAAGAAATTATCGATTTTCAACAGTTAATTCGAAGAATCCCAGTTACTGATAATGTAATTGAGTATGCAGTAACTTTAGTCAGTAAAACGCGTCCTGACAATCCGCTTTCAAATGAATTTGTAAAAAACTATATCGATTGGGGAGCAGGACCTAGAGCCTCGCAAAATTTAATTTTAGCGGCTAAAGCCAATGCTGCTTTCATAGGAAAATTTTCGCCAGATATTGAAGATGTAAAAGCCGTTGCAATAGGAATTTTAAGGCATCGTGTAGTGAAAAATTACAAAGCAGATGCTGAAGGAATTTCAATCGAAAAAATAATAGATTCATTATTGTAATAAAATAATTATTGAAAAGTCTCAAAATTTATTTTTTAAATTTTGAGACTTTTTTTTTGTAAAATTAGTAACAAATAAAAATTAGAACTATTTATCTCCAATTTCTATAAACAGCAATGGCTATTAAATTTGAATTGGCGTTTATTTATATAGATTATAGAGAATTTTACAATGTTGGTCATTCCGAATTTGATAATAATAATAGTTTTAATTATTAATTTTATAATTTTTTAATTCTGTTTTGATTATATATCAATATATTTGATGTAAATCTAAATTTCATAATCAAAAACCACTTGAAATCGTACTTTTATTAAAATATCTTTAATATTAATTTGAATTGTTTAAATTTGTAATCTAATAAAATAATACAGATTACTATGGCTTTTGATATTGATATGATTAAAAAGGTATACGACTCTATGTCTTCTCGTGTTGATAAAGCAAGAGAAATCGTTGGAAGACCATTAACATTAACAGAGAAAATTTTATATTCACACCTTTGGGAAGGAACTCCTTCTAAGGCATTTAAAAAAGGAGTTGACTATGTTGACTTCGCTCCAGATCGTGTAGCATGTCAAGATGCAACTGCACAAATGGCTTTGTTACAATTTATGCATGCTGGGAAACCTAAAGTTGCAGTACCTACAACCGTTCATTGCGATCACTTGATTCAAGCAAAAGTTGATGCAGTTACCGATTTAGCTCGAGCAAAATCACAAAGTAGTGAAGTATTTGATTTCCTTTCATCAGTATCAAATAAATATGGAATTGGCTTCTGGAAACCAGGAGCAGGGATTATTCACCAAGTAGTTTTAGAAAATTATGCATTTCCTGGTGGAATGATGATAGGAACCGATTCACATACTGTAAATGCAGGTGGATTAGGAATGTTAGCAATTGGTGTTGGTGGTGCAGATGCAGTAGATGTAATGTCAGGAATGGCCTGGGAATTGAAATTTCCTAAACTAATCGGAGTGAAATTAACGGGTAAATTATCAGGTTGGACAGCACCAAAAGATGTTATCTTGAAAGTTGCTGGAATCTTAACTGTAAAAGGAGGAACTGGAGCAATAGTTGAATATTTTGGCGAGGGAGCAACCGCTATGTCTTGCACAGGAAAAGGAACTATTTGTAATATGGGTGCCGAAATTGGAGCAACCACTTCTACTTTTGGATATGACGATTCGATGAGCCGTTATTTACGTTCAACAAACAGAGCTGATGTTGCCGATGCTGCCGATAAAGTAGCGGCTTACTTAACAGGTGATTCTGAAGTATATGCAAATCCAGAACAGTATTTCGATCAAGTAATAGAAATTAATTTGTCAGAATTAGAGCCGCATTTAAACGGACCTTATACACCAGATTTATCAACTCCAATTTCTAAAATGAAGGAAGAAGCGATAAAAAACAACTGGCCTTTGAAAATTGAAGTCGGTTTAATAGGTTCTTGTACTAACTCATCTTATGAAGATATTGCCCGTGCTGCTTCATTAGCGAAGCAAGTAACCCACAAAAAATTAAAAATAAAATCACAATTCACCATTACTCCAGGTTCTGAAGTAGTGCGTTATACTATTGAACGTGACGGATTTATCGACACTTTTAATGCCATTGGAGCTACTGTTTTTGCAAATGCATGTGGACCCTGTATCGGAATGTGGGACAGAGAAGGAGCAGAGAAAGAAGAACGAAATACCATCGTTCACTCGTTCAACCGAAATTTCTCAAAACGTGCCGATGGAAACCCTAACACTTTGGCTTTCGTAGGATCGCCAGAATTGGTTACCGCTCTTGCAATCGCAGGAGATTTAGGTTTCAATCCTTTGACGGATAAATTAATCAACGAAGACGGTGAAGAAGTAATGTTAGAAGAACCAACAGGAAATGAATTACCTCCAAAAGGTTTTGATGCTGAAGATCCAGGTTTTCAAGCACCAGCCGAAGATGGTTCAGGAGTTCAAATCTTGGTAAGCGAAACATCTGAGCGTTTACAATTGCTTGCGCCATTCAATGCTTGGGATGGTAAAAACATTGCAGGAGCGAAATTGCTTATCAAAGCATTCGGAAAATGTACTACAGACCACATTTCTATGGCGGGACCTTGGTTGCGTTTCCGTGGACATTTAGATGCGATTTCTAATAATATGTTGATTGGTGCTATCAATGCATTCAACCAAAAAACGAATAATGTAAAAAACCAATTAACAGGAGTTTACGATGCAGTTCCTGCTGTAGCACGTTCTTATAAAGCGGCTGGAATTCCTTCTGTAGTTGTGGGAGATCACAATTATGGCGAAGGTTCTTCAAGAGAACACGCCGCAATGGAACCTCGTTTCTTGGGTGTGAAAGCCGTATTGGTAAAATCCTTTGCGCGTATTCACGAAACCAACTTGAAAAAACAAGGAATGTTAGGTTTAACTTTTGCTAACGAAGCCGATTACGATAAAATCCAAGAAGATGATACGATTAACTTTGTAGATTTAGTAGATTTTGCAACAGGAAAACCGTTAACATTAGAATTCGTTCACGCTGATGGTTCAAAAGATATCATCTTTGCTAATCACACTTACAATGAAGGTCAAATTGGCTGGTTTGTAGCTGGTTCAGCATTAAACTTAATTGCTGCTGGAAAAGCATAATCGCAATTTTAATTACACTATATGAACGCGCTGTGAAAACAGTGCGTTTTTTTAAGTTAATTTTACTGATGCCTAAGCAAGTGAGAATTGTATTCAGATTATGATTTAATCTCTAGTTCCTTAATTCTTTTTTTCATGTATTTTTACATTTTTAGCCACTCTATTAATTTTTAATTTCTGTCTATATTTTTGAA
>SHWW01000058.1 GCA_009693635.1 Flavobacteriaceae bacterium | reverse complement strand
CTGATCGTGCAAACTTTGGTCGGTGGTGTAGGAGTGAACCGTCGTGATATACGCTTGTTCAATTCCGCATAATTCATCAATAATTTTAATCATTGGAGCTGCATTATTAGTTGTGCAACTCGCATTTGAAATTATAGTTTCGCTTCCATCAAGAATAGTTTCATTGACACCTATAACAACTGTTTTGATAGCATCAACTTCTGACGGTGCTGACAAAATTACTTTTTTAGCTCCAGCCAATATATGTGCATTTATGTCGTCAAAAGTTTTATATTTCCCAGTAGATTCAATTACAAAATCGATATTCAAGGATTTCCAATCTAAATTAGATATTGATTTTTCGTGAAAAAATAAATAGGATGTATCATTTATAACAATTGAATCTTCAGTATAACTACATTCGTAAGGAAGTTTCCCATGAATACTGTCGTATTTTACAAGATGCGCCATCGTTTTATTGTCGGCAATATCATTAATCGCTACAATTTCAATTGTTGGATGATTTAAAAGTAAACGAAATAAATTTCGACCAATTCTACCAAATCCATTAATGGCAATATTTGTTTTTATCATTTTATGTTAGCATTTTCACCTCTGGGTTTAGGGGTCTTACAAAATGTGTTTTTGAGCTTTATAAGAAGAACGAACTAAAGGCCCACTTTCAACGTGTCGGAAACCCATTTCAAGTCCAAATTGTTCGTATTTTGCAAATTGATCTGGAGTTATAAATTCTTTCACAGGCAAGTGTTTTTTACTTGGTTGCAGATATTGTCCAATGGTTACGACATCTACATTCGCTTGACGCAAATCCTTCATAGTTTGAAAAACCTCTTCTTCAGTTTCACCCAAACCAAGCATAATTCCCGATTTAGTTCTATTGATCCCTTTTTCTTTTAGGTATCTCAAAACTTCCAAACTTCGGTCATATTTTGCTTGAATTCGAACTTCTCTTGTCAATCGTCGAACGGTTTCTACATTATGAGAAACCACTTCAGGATTAGCCTCAACGATTCTATCAATATTTCTTTCTATTCCTTGAAAATCTGGAATTAATGTTTCCAATGTAGTAGTTGGATTCATTCTTCGAATTGCTTTTATCGTTTCAATCCAAATTATTGAACCGCCATCCTTCAAATCATCCCTATCAACACTTGTAATTACAGCGTGTTTGATATTCATAATTTTAATGGAACGCGCCACTTTTTCTGGTTCATCCCAATCTACTGTTTCAGGTCTTCCAGTTTTTACCCCACAAAAACCACATGAACGCGTGCAAATATTTCCAAGAATCATAAAAGTTGCAGTCCCTTCTCCCCAACATTCCCCCATATTTGGACAGCTTCCAGAAGTACAAATGGTGTTGAGTTTATATTTATCAACCAAGCCACGAAGCTCAGTGTATTTTTGACCAATCGGTAATTTTACTTTCAACCATTTTGGTTTTCCAGTTGGAAGTACATTTTCTAAAACAGATTCCATAATAGGGATTTTAATGTTGCAAATATACGGAAAGTAGATTAGTTGAAGATTTATTTATTTGGAAATTCAAAAGTAAAAATGGAATGTAATTCTAAATTTATAATTACCTTCTATTTTGTATTATTTCTGCCAATAATTTTTTGGCTCGAAGAATTTTAACTTTTACATTACTCAACGGTTCGTCCAATTGATTTGCAATTTCCTGATAGCTCATTTCTTGAAAATAACGCAACTGAATTACTTCTTGATAATGAAGTTTCAATTCCTTGATGTATTGAAGTAATTGTGATAAATTTTGATCTGTAATCAATTTGTCTTCTGCCGATGGCGAAGTATCTGCAATATTATAGGCCTGATAATCGTCTTCATCTGTAATTTCTATAAATAATGATGATTTTTTCTTTCGTAGAATATCAATGTGAACGTTTTTTGCAATAGCAATTAACCACGTATTAAATTGAAATTCGGGATTGTAGGTGGCTAATTTATCGAATGCTTTTGAGAAGGTTTCAATGGTTATATCTTCTGCATCTGTCTCGTTTTCAGTACGTTTTAGCATAAATCCATAGACTTCATTCCAATAAAAATCCAATAGAAAAGTAAAGGCAACTTGATCACCAATTTTAGCTTTTTCTATATTTTTTATTATTTCCAATGTACGGGTTTTGAAAAAATGTTGGATGCAAAGATATTCATTTGTGTGAATATAAGTACAATCTCAATAATTGGAAACCAATACATTACATCTTTCTCTTTCAATTTATCTGCAGAAAACCCGAGAATAATCCAAGTAAATAGGTATCTAAAACCAATTATAGTCAAAACGATTATCCATTGGTATTGAAAAACAAAAAGAATTATTGGTAAAATTAAAAACAATATTTGCGAAATAAAAAACACCGAAAGTTGAATTCTGTCAAATGATTTATAAAAAGTTGCAGTGGCCACTTGGCTTTTTTTCTGTTTAATCCAATCCTTAAAAGTCATTTTTGGTTTAGAATACGTAAAACTCTCAGGAGAATAACAGCAAGTCGTATTTTTTCCTTTACTTGCCTGATTAATAAATAAATCGTCGTCACCTGAACGAATTTTCATGTGGTCGATAAAACCATTTACTTTGAAAAAATCGTCTTTTTTGTATGCTAAATTTCTTCCAACACCCATATATGGATGCCCGATTTTTGCCCATGAAAAGTATTGAACTGCGGTTATCATTGTATCGTAACGGATGATTTTGTTTAAGAATGAACCTTTTACTTTTTCATAAGCTCCATATCCCAAAACAAATGTTTTATGCATCGTAAACTGAGAACTCATTAATGTAATCCAGTCTTTAGAAATAGGATAACAATCTGCATCAGTAAAAAGCAAATAGTCTTTTTTAGCCGCTTTGATTCCTAAAGTTAATGCGAACTTTTTGTTACCCCAAAAAGCTTCAATATTATCAACTTTTACCAAACGAACATTTGAATATTTTTTTTCAAATTCCTCAAAAATATCTAATGTTGTGTCACTTGAAGCGTCGTCAATTAAAATAATTTCAAAATCTGGATAGTTTTGTTCGGCTAAAAGTGGAATAAAATTAATTACATTTTCTTCTTCGTTTTTAGCGCAAACAATTACCGAAATAGGAATTCTTTTCGACGTACTTTTTTGGATTTTTGCAAAAGCAAATTTCGAAAAAATTCCCACATAATAAAAAAGTTGCAAAACAACAATTAGAATAAAAATATAAAAAATAGTGATTAACATATCAGTTTTTGCTCTTTTTCAGATGTGTGCAAAGGTATGAATTGAAATAGGATTTTCAAATAGAGAATTGATATTTAAAAAATAATAATTTCCGCACCGACTAAAATTTTAGATAATGTTTACTTCTGCCTCAATATAAATTCCGAAAGTACTGAAAATAGTGTCTTGAATTTCCTTAGAAATATTCAAAATTTCTTGACCTGTAGCCGAACCATAATTTACTAAAACCAAAGCTTGATTTTTATGAATTCCAGCTTCGCCATAACGTTTTCCTTTAAAACCAGTTTGCTCTATTAACCAGCCAGCGGCTACTTTTACTTCAGTTTCTGAAATTTCATAGAATTTCATTTCAGGAAATTTTTGTTGAATTTTCTTGAAATCTGATTTTAAAACAATTGGATTTTTAAAAAAACTACCACTGTTTCCTAATACTTTTGGATCTGGTAATTTTCTTTGTCTGATTGCTATTACAGCATTACTTACGTCTTTTATTTTTGGTATTATGATGTTGTTTGTTTCTAATTCTAAAGCAATATCGCCATAAGAAATATTGATTTTATGATTGTGTTTAGTCAATTTAAAAATTACGGAGGTAATTATGTATAAGTTTTTCAATTCATTTTTGAAAACACTTTCTCTATAACCAAACTGACATTTTTCTTTTGAGAAGGTTTCCGACTCCAAAGTGTCAATTTTAATAGCCGAACAAGAAACAAATGTGTCTTTTATTTCTGTTCCGTAAGCTCCAATATTTTGAATGGGAGTTGTGCCGACATTACCAGGAATTAAGGACATGTTTTCTAATCCTCCAAAGTTTTTATCTATGGTCCAAAGCACAAATTCGTGCCAATTTTCTCCAGCTTGGCTTTCAACCCAAACAAAATCTTTAGTTTCCTCAACAATCTTTTTGCCTTTTAAATCAATATGAATTACTAAAGCATCAATGTCTTTTGTTAAAAGCATATTACTACCGCCCCCCAAAACGAATTTTTTTTTAGCCTTATTTTCAAACAAAACAGTTTTTAATTCTGCAACTGAATGAACTCCTACAAATTTTTTTGCGATGGCTTCTATGCCAAAAGTATTGTATTTTTTTAAAGAAAAATGATTTAGAATTTCCATTTATATAGTATAAAAGTAAAAAGCAAATGTACTTTAAACCTATTAAAAATTATAATTTATATTTAATCGATTGATAATCCACGGTTCAAAAATTCGAGAAGTGGTTTCAAAACAATTAATTTCCCTGCTGTTATTTTAATGAAATTTTCATTTAACAGTTCAGTATCAGCTATTTTTTGAACAGCTACAAAACTTTTCAGTTTTAAAAATTCAATTGCAGGGTGTTCTTTATCAAAATCTTTTGGGCCGTTTTTCAAAGTGTTAGTTTCATTTTTGTCCAATCCAGAAAAGTATTTTCTGAAATTTTCATCTTTCAATATTTCATATAAATCTTCATAAAAAAAGGCAATTTCTTTTCTAATTTTTTTCAAATCATCTGCTTCAGGACTATAAATTCCGCCTGCAATAAAACTACTTCCTTTCTCTATATGAATATAATATCCTGGCCCGTTTTTATTTCCTTGGGTGGTATTCATCCAAATTCCTAAATGAGTTTTATAAGGCAATTTATTTTTAGAAAAACGAATGTCACGGTTTATTCTGAACGCACAATTTTTCACTTCGAGGAATTCTAAATTTGCATCTTGGGGTTTTAAAATTTCAAGAAATCCATGAATTAATTGATGGTAATCCTTTTTAAATTCTTCATAACTTTTTTTATTTTTTAAAAACCAATCCCGATTATTATTGGCTTTTAAATCTTCAAGAAATTTTAAATTGTGTTTTGAAATCATAATTTATTGTAGTTGTTTGGTCAAATTTTCTTTACTCAAATAGCCTGTATGTTTCCAAATTACTTTATTATTTTGGTATAATAATAAGGTAGGAAGTTCGTCAATTTTTAATTCTGTTATTATGGTCTTGTTTTCGTCAGCATTTAATCGAACAATAGTCAATTTTTCTGCCATGTCTTTTTGCATTTTTAATAGATAAGGAGTCATTTTTTTGCAAGGCGCACACCATTCGGCATAAAAATCAATAAGCACTTTTTTGTCTGAGTTTAATAATTTAGCATATTCTTGGCTGCTTATTCCTAAGGTTTTTTTGGAAGGCATAGATAGTCCCGCAGTGTTCCATTTCATCATTCCACCCTCTAATTCGTAAAGGGTAATAAATCCTAATTCTTCTAACTTTGCAACTGCTTTTTTACTTCTTCCTCCTATTTTACAATAAACAAAAACAGGTTTTGTTTTGTCTAATTTTTTTACATCGACCTCAAAACTAGCTCCAAGCCAGTTAATATTCTTGGCGTTATTTATATGTTCCGCTGCAAATTCTTCGGGAGTTCTAACATCCAAAATTTGTGCCATTGGAGTGGATTCTATTTTTTTGGCGAAAGTCTCGGCCGGAATTGTTTGAACGCTTTTTGAGGTTTGTCCGTTGCAAGAAAAAATTATCAAAGAGATAATTAGATAGAAGAAGGATAGATATTTCATGACCTATTTTTTTATTTCGAAAGCTAAAATAATTAATTTTTGTTGGTATTTAATTATGAAAAAGTATAAAAAAATAAAAATTATTCTAGTTTCCTCTTTCCACTTTGGAAACTTGTATCTTTTTATTTTTTGAACTATAAGTTTGATTTCTTAGAAGTGCATTTTCTCGAATGTCTTCCCAAAATAAATTGACATCACCTACATGATAATTTCGCATAATAAATACTAAATAACGATACGGAAAATGAGGCGCCGAAATCCAAATAACACCATCTTCCTTGTGCGTTTCAAAGCTTTTTCTATACATTTTACCATTCGAATATAAAAACCCTTTGTGGAGTTCTCTTTTTGCAATTGGGCTAGTATCCCAAGTTACGGGGTTTATTACCGCTTTGCCTTTATACCATTTGTAATTTTCTTTATCGAATTTTCTTTTAAATGTATTCCATGTCACAAACCCCCCTGTTTGATCTGGTTGTTCCATGAACGGAATGGTACCAAATTGATTTTTATCGAAACCAATTCCAGGAACGTAGGCGGCAACTAATTGATTTTGTAATAATTTGCCGTCAAAAAAATCATGTAATAAAAGACCTAAATGGGTGCTTCCTTGGCTGTGACCTGCCAGAATAATTCCTTTGCCCCGATTGTAATGTTTCAAATAATATTCAAATGCTTCTTTAACGTCCGAATATGCAAGTAATAATGCTGTTTTTCCTCCATTTTCCAAATTTGAATAAGCGCGAATATGTGCTTGTCTATAATAAGGGATATATAAATTTCCGGCATTTGCCCAGGCTGAAGCCTGATAACGAACGACTGAATTTAGGATATTACTTTTTTGAATACTATCCTCAATTGGAACATTCCATCGAGTATCTTTTTTTGAAATAATTAATGTTGGATATACATAAAATACATCGATTGAATCCTCAGGTTTTGCTACTTTATATTCTTTTATGTTGTCAGGATATTTTTCTGGTAAAACGGCCCAGTTTTTCGTCTCCGAATAGTTAATTTCTAATAAAGCTGAATTGGTATTTTGATTATTTTTAATTACTTGATTGTTGTGTATTTGATTTTTATTTGTTTTGCATCCAATAATACTTCCAATAATGAGTAGCGACAAAATTTTAAATTTCATTTCAGAGTTATTTTTTCAGGTAAAATTACAAAAAAGTATTACACTAAAGATTAAATATTTTATAACTCTGATGTGTTGATTTTATAATGAATTCAGTTCGTTCAGGATGTGTGTCGGAAATAAATAGTTGCCCAAAATCATCATTATTGACCATTTTTACAATTTTTCCAACACGAGTTTCATCTAATTTGTCAAAGATATCATCAAATAATAAAATTGGATTTTCACCAGATTGCTTTTTCACAAATTCAAATTGAGCTAATTTTAATGCTATTAAAAATGATTTTTGTTGTCCTTGTGATCCAAACTTTTTTATCGGAAAATTGTCAATTTCAAATGACAAATCATCTTTGTGAATTCCTACACTTGTATAATGCAAAACTCTGTCTTTATTGATGTTTTCTTGTAAGAGTAATAACAATTCCTTCTCGAATAATTGACTTTCATAAACCAATTGAACGGTTTCTGCTGAGCCTGTAATTGCTTGATGGTGTTTGTTAAATATTGGAACAAAATCATCTAAAAAGGCTTTTCTTTTTTCAAATATCGTTTGGCCTAAACCATTCAATTGTTCATTATATATAGATAATGTATCTATTTCGAAAAGTTGATTCAAAGCAAAATATTTTAATAAAGCATTTCGTTGGTTTAGGATTTTTTGATATTGAATTAGCTGTTGCAAATAATTGGAATCTAATTGCGAAATAACACTATCAACAAATTTTCGTCTTGTTTCGCTGCCTTCAACAATCAAATCTCTATCGGCTGGAGAAATTATAACAAGAGGAATAAATCCTATATGCTCGGAAAATTTATCATATTGCTTTCCATTACGTTTTAAAATTTTCTTTTGTCCTTTCTTTAAACTACAAACAATTTGCTCTGTTCGTTCATTTTTTTCAAATTCGCCATCCACAACAAAAAATTCCTTACCGTGTTTTATATTTTGAACTGCCAATGGATTAAAATAACTTTTTCCATAGGATAAATGAAAAATAGCATCCAATACATTGGTTTTTCCAATTCCATTTTTCCCGACAAAGCAATTTATTTTGCTGTCAAACTCGAAATTTGCTTCCGAAAAATTTTTATAATTCAGTAAAGAAATTTTTTTTAAATACATTTATGAAACTTTCTGATAATGAGTGAATTGAAAATCTGTTTTTTTTATTTTAATATGGTGCAAATTATTGAAAATTATCCATAAAACCTCATTTAGAAGAATTTGAATTCTTAATATTTTTGTAATTTGTATCAAAGAACATTAGAATGAAGAAAATGTTTCATTTATTTAAATATAAAAGAGTTTTTTTTATGACAGTTTGAATAAAAATTTTATTTTTGCCATTCACTAATTTAAAATTAAATGGCAACGTACAATAAAAGAGGCTATAAAACTCCAAAAGAAAAAGTTGAAAAGGACCGACAAGTTGAAAATATAGCTATTGATGAAAAAGACAGCACAACTGCTGGTGTATTTAATTCATTAGATCAAACGGCTTCAAAAACAGAAGAATTTGTTGCTAAAAACCAAAAAGTAATTTTCGGAATAGTTGCTGTAATAGCTTTATTAACTGTTGGATATGTATTATTTCAAAAATTTTTTGCAGAACCAAAAGAAGATACTGCGGCAACTGAAATGTTTTTAGCACAACAAAATTTCCAAAAAGCTACTGACGGAACAAAAAGCGATTCATTATATAATTTAGCTTTAAAAGGTTCTGAAGGGAAATTTGGATTTGTAGATATTGCTTCAAAATATGAAGGAACGGATGCAGGAAATTTAGCTAACTATTATGCTGGAATTGCCTATTTGAACATCGGAAAACACGATGAAGCGATATCTTATTTAGAGAAATTTAAATCGGATGATATGGTATTAAGTGCTTTAGCAATTGGTGCAATTGGTGATGCACATTCTCAAAAAAACCAACCAAAAGAAGCTTTAGAATTTTATATTATAGCATCTGAAACAAATAAGAATGAATTTACAACGCCACGATTCTTGTTGAAAGCAGGTCAAACAGCTTTAGGATTAAAAAACAAAGTAGATGCGTTGAAATATTTTACAGAAATTAAAGAAAAATACGAAGCAACACCTGAAGCAGCAAACATTGATGTTTTAATTGGTTTAGCTCAGTAAAGTAGCCTAAGGATTTTGCATTTATAATTTAAGAATTTCTTATCTTTGATTGTCTATTCTGAAAAATAATAAAATCCTTGATTATGGCAACTAAAAATAAAAATTTATTAAATTACGATAAAAACACAATCCCAAGTGCGAAAAATTTTCGGTTTGGGATTGTTGTTTCAGAATGGAATGAAACCATTACCGAGGGCATGTATTCTGCTGCTCAAACTGCATTATTAGATTGTGGTGCATTATCTGAAAACATTATTCGTTGGAATGTCCCAGGTAGTTTTGAGCTTGTTTACGGTGCCAAAAAAATGATAGAAACACAAAATGTTGATGCTATTATCGTAATTGGTTGTGTGATAAAAGGCGAAACAATGCACTTTGAATTTGTTTGCGAAGGAGTAACCCAAGGAATAAAAGATCTAAATGTTAAATTCGATGTGCCCGTAATTTTTTGTTTGCTAACCGATAATACCGAACAACAATCTTTGGATAGAAGCGGAGGAATTCATGGAAATAAAGGGACGGAAGCGGCAATTGCCGCATTAAAAATGGCCTATTTACGAGTCCACGCAACTTTGAATTATCAATTTCAAGACCAATAATTAGTTTCTTTTAGACAACTTCAAATTTAAGAACTACAATTGAAAATTGAAGATTAATTTGTCAGCTAAATAAAATTATACCTCTATATTTATTATTTGTAGAGGTATTTTATTTTTATAAATATGATATGAAAACCCAATAGAAATTCGTTAAATTTGTAAAATATGGTTTTAACAATTAACAAACATTTTTTTTAATGTCGAGTATCATTCAATTACTTCCCGATCACGTTGCCAATCAAATTGCCGCAGGTGAAGTTGTTCAAAGACCTGCTTCGGTAGTCAAAGAATTACTTGAAAATGCAGTAGATGCTAAAGCAACCGACATTAAATTAATCATAAAAGATGCTGGAAAATCATTAGTTCAAGTTATTGATAATGGACTTGGAATGAGTGTTACGGATGCTCGTTTGTGTTTTGAGCGTCACGCAACTTCCAAAATTCGTCAAGCTGAAGATTTATTTTCCTTGCATACCAAAGGATTTCGTGGGGAAGCTTTGGCATCAATTTCTGCGATTGCACACGTAGAAATGAAAACCAAGCAAGACCAAGAAGAATTAGGTACTCACATTGTTATTGAGGGCAGTAAATTTGTATCTCAAGATGTCGCTGTTTTGCCAAAAGGAACTTCGTTTTCGGTTAAAAATTTATTTTTTAATATTCCAGCTCGTCGCAATTTCTTGAAATCGGAAACTGTGGAACACCGCCATATTGTTGATGAATTTCAACGCGTGGCTTTGGCACATCCCAATATTCATTTTACGTATTATCACAATGGAAGTGATTTGTTCAATTTGCCACAATCGAATTCGAGACAGCGAATTGTAAATATTTTTTCGGGTAAAACCAATGAAAAATTAGTTCCTGTTCATGAAGAAACAGAAATTGTAAGTATTCAAGGATTTGTGAGTAAGCCTGAATTTGCTAAGAAAAATCGTGGCGAACAGTTTTTCTTTGTGAACGATCGCTTTATAAAAAGTGGTTATTTGCATCACGCTGTTATGGCTGCCTATGAAGGATTATTGAAAGATGGTGCGCAGCCAAGTTATTTTTTGTATTTAAATGTGCCTCCAAATACTATTGATATTAATATTCATCCTACAAAAACTGAAATTAAGTTTGATGATGAGCACGCACTTTATGCCATTTTGCGTTCTGCAATAAAACACAGTTTAGGGCAATTTAATGTAGCTCCAATTTTGGATTTTGATAGAGATTCTAATTTAGACACCCCTTATAACTATAAAAATCAAGAAGTTTTAACTCCAACTATTCAAGTTGATGGAGCTTTTAATCCGTTTTCTGATGAAACGCCAAACAAACATTTTACAACCTATCGCAAAACTGAAAATACAGCAAATTGGGAAAGTTTATATGTTGGTTTAAAACAAGATACAGAGGAAATTAGTAATATTGAATTTGAAAGTGATGAAGTCAAGGGTTCACTATTTAATGAAAATGAAATCGAACAGGCTACTAATAAAACGTATCAAATTCATAAGAAATACATTGTAAATCCTATTAAATCTGGGATGGTTATTGTAGATCAACATCGGGCACATCAACGGGTTTTGTACGAGCAATTTCTTACAAATATGACAGTTAATCAGGCTTCAAGCCAACAATTGTTATTTCCATTAAATTTGTTTTTTTCGTCAAGTGAAATGAAGTTAATTTCAGAATTACAACTTTCATTGGTCAATACCGGCTTTGTTTTTAAAGCTACAAATGACGATCACGTGGTAATTTCTGGTTTGCCAATTAATGTTACAGAAAGTGAAGTTTCCATAGTTTTAGAACAGTTGTTAAGCGATTTGCAAGACGGAATTCCCGAAAGTAGTTTTAGTCAAAATGATAGTATTGCCAAATCAATGGCAAAAAGTTTAGCTGTAAAAACAGGAACTTATTTAACAGAAAAAGAACAGGAAAATTTAGTAAACGGGCTTTTTGCTTGTAAAGAACCCAATGTTTCCCCATTTCAAAAACCTACTTTCATCACGATGCGTGTGGAAGATTTAGACAAAAAATTTGCACTATGAGAAACGTAACCGAAACGGTTAAGCAATTAATCATCATTAACATTATCTTTTTTATTGGGACACAAATTTTAGGCGATGTCGCCTATAAATATCTGTCTTTGTATTATCCTGAAAACCCAGATTTCAAGTATTGGCAGCCATTGTCGCATATGTTTATGCATGGAAATGTAATGCATATTTTCTTTAATATGTTTGCTTTGTTTTCTTTTGGAACTGCTTTAGAACAAATGTGGGGTGCGAAAAAATTCTTATTTTTCTATATTTCTTGTGGGTTAGGAGCTACGTTTATTCACATACTTTCCAATTATTATTTCTTTCATGAAGGATTGAATACCCTATTGGCAAATGGAATTCAAAAATTAGAAATTTTACAGGTTTTAGGGGAAGGTAAATACGATTCAAGATGGACAGAGATTTTATCAAAATCTGGTTTTGAGAGTTTTACTGCTGCATTTATGACACCTGCTGTTGGTGCTTCTGGTGCAATTTATGGTGTTTTGGTTGCCTTTGCATTTATGTTTCCAGATTCTGAATTAGCTTTGATGTTTATCCCAATTCCAATAAAAGCAAAATATTTTGTTCCTGTAATTGTTGGTTTAGACTTGTTTTCAGGTGTAACAGGATTTTCTGTTTTTGGAGGAGGAATTGCACACTTTGCTCACGTTGGCGGAGCGTTGTTCGGTTTTTTAATGGTTTGGTATTGGAAAAAAAATCA
>SHWW01000057.1 GCA_009693635.1 Flavobacteriaceae bacterium | reverse complement strand
AAATTGCATCAATTTCTAAAAATAAAATTACTATAAAAACGCCTTTGTTAATTGATGTAAAACCAAATTACCAAGCCTTATTAATCGAATGGAATCATTTATCGGAAGTTGGTATTGAACATCTTCGAATCAGTTTTCCCGATGCAGCAAGAGTTGCCCATCATGTTGAACAAGGATATAATGGTATTTTTCTAACGCGAGTTTTTAATAGCTGGGTTCAAGATGTGAGTATTAATAATGCAGAAAGTGGCATTTTAACAGAAGAAATTGCCAATGTAACTATTAAAGATATTGTTTCGGAAGGAAAAAACATGGCTCATTATACGGTTGCAATGGGCGGCGTTCATAATGTTTTGGTCGAAAATTTGAAAGTATATAACAAAGCGGTTCATCCATTAAGTTTCAATACCTTTTCTACTAAAAGTGTCTATGAAAACTGTGAGATTTTCACTGAGCCTGATTTAGACCAACATGCGGGAGCTAATCATCAGAATTTATTCGATAATATAAAAGTACATTTTGAAGCAAATACAGAAAATAAATATCCTCTTTTTGAAGGGGGTGGAGCTAGTTATTGGAAACCATCTCACGGTGCGTATTCCACTTTTTGGAATATTAACGTGGATGTTTCAGGTGATAATTATTCTCCAATTGAACTTAACGGAATGGATGAAGGGCCTTTTGCAAGAATTATTGGAATAAATGGAAATAGAAATTTCACGGTAAAATATGGACCTGATGCTTACAAGGAATTTATAAATCAGCCGATGACTAAAATTCCATCATTATATTATTATCAACTAAAAAAACGATTAAAGTAATTTTCTTTGTTTTTCGATTGTCAATTTATTAACTTCACTAAAGGATTAAACAATTTGAATTATTTTTAGATAAGTAAAGCATGAAAAACCTATCAATTTATTTATTTTTTATATTTTTCACTAGTGGTTCATTTTCTCAATCTAACCTTTATAGATTAAAAAATATAACAACACTTAATGGACTTTCGCAAAGTTCTGTTATTGCAATTCACCAAGATTTGCAAGGTCAGATGTGGTTTGGAACACGTGATGGACTGAACAGATATGATGGAAGTACGATGTCCGTATTCCGAAATAATTCTAAAGATACGATATCGATTTGTAATAATGACATTCTTTCTATTGAAGGCGATAAAAAGGGAAATATCTGGGTAGGAACTTATAACGGACTTAACTGTTACAATCCAGTCACTAATATTTTTAAGCATTATTTACATGGTAATGACACCAACACATTAGCCAATAATACAATTTGGAATATTAAAGAAATTAAAAATGAAATCTGGATTGCAACTGCAGGAGGTTTGTCTATTTTTAATAAAACGTCTCAAAAATTCACCACAATTTCACATAATTCAAAAAATAATTTAAGTCTTTCAAATAATTTTGTTTTATCTATTTATGAAACTAAGAAAGGGGAAATTTGGATTGGAACTTCGAAAGGATTATGCCGATTGATTAGTCGCAAAGGAGATGTTTTTTCATTTAAACAATATTACACTTTAGAAGGTGAAAGTGTTTATGTTCAAGATATCAAAGAAGATTATTCAGGAAATTTATGGGTTGCAACTAAAACAAATGGACTTTTAAAATTAGATGTGATTTCTAAAAAACTAGTACCCTTATCTCTAAATCTTAACCAAATTGATAGCGATATTAGAAGTTTGGATTTTGATAAAAATGGAGTAGCATGGATTGGAACATACAAGGGAATTAGTACTATTCAAAAAGATGGAAGTGTTAGAAAAGTATATAATAACCCAGATAAAAAAACAAGCTTCGGAAAAATTAAATCAGTTTTCACAGATAAAAAAGGTTCTGTTTGGATTGGTTCCTATTACAACGGAATAAGTGTTTGGGACGAATCGAATAATAATTTCACCAATTTAAATCAAAATTCAGGATCAAGCGCTTTGAGTTATGATGTGGTAAGTTCATTCGCTGCGGATGCTAATAAAAACATTTATATTGGAACGGAGGGAGGAGGAATTACGGTTTTGGATAGTAAAACGGGATTGTCATCAAAAATAAATTCGGCTGCTTCTAACGGAATTTCTATTGATAACATAAAATCATTGTGCCTTTCCAATGCTGGTATTTTGTGGATAGGAACTTTTACTCAAGGAATAGCAGCTTATGATACTAAATCTAAAATGTTTGTAAATGATAAAATCACATCGGATTTAAAAAACAAATTAAAAGAATCGGGTGTTTATGTAATTAAAAAAGGAAGTAAGGATAGTGTTTTTTGGTTCGGTACCTTTGGTAAAGGTCTAATTCGATATGATAGTTCAAATAATACCTATCAGATAATAGGTAACGATAATTATTCGGATAACTTTTTGACCAATAATAGAGTTAGAACTTTATTAATAGATAAAAAAGACAATTTGTGGATTGGAACACAAAGTGGTTTGAATTTTATTAATCTTAATGATTTTGACAATAAAAGGTATAATATTAAACATTATTTCTTTGATAACAAATTGCTTTCTGGAGATGATATTTTATCCTTATTTCAAGACAAAAAAGGGAAAATTTGGATAGGGACTAAAGCAAAAGGACTTTATAATTTTGACGGTACTAATTTTCATAAAATAAATATTAATAAATATGATTCTGAAGTAACAGCAATTCATTCTATTTCTGAAGATGACACCAATAATTTATGGATGAGTTCCAACTATGGTATTATTAAATATAATTTATCGAATAAATCAGCATTAATCTTCGATCAAAAAGACGGTTTAGTAAGCAATGAATTTAATGACAATGCCTTTTTACAACTTGGGTATAATAAATTTTATTATGGAGGCCCTTCTGGTATAACTTATTTTGATACAAAAAAAATCCCAATTAATAAATATTCGCCTCAAGTTATTTTAACCGATTTTAAAATTGCTAATAAATCAATTAATGTTGCCAATGAAAATGATATTTTAGAAAAAGCAATTGCCTATACAGAATCACTTACTTTAAGTTATGACAAAGCCAATTTTACTATAAATTTTGCTATCCCAAATTTTATAAATTCAACAAATAATAAATACTCCTATAGATTGGTTGGATTAGATAATGAGTGGACTACAACTTCAAATACTTCGGCAACTTTTACCATTCAAAATTCAGGAACGTATGTTTTTGAAGTAAAAGGGGCAAATAATGATGGGGTCTGGAATACTACTCCAACCACTTTAGAAATAGTTGTAAAACCGGCACCTTGGAAAAGTTGGTGGGCATTTTCCTTATATGCAATTTTATTATGGGTTTCACTTTATGGTTTGTCGTGGATTATAAAATCAAAAGAAAAATTGCGTCAGGAATTATTATTAGAACATAGAGAAAGCGAAAGAAATAAAGAGGACAACACTGCTAAACTTCAGTTTTTTACAAATATTTCCCATGAGTTTAGAACTCCTTTAACCTTGATTTCAGGACCGTTACAACAAATACTTTCGAATTACAATGGCTCAAATGAAATGTATAAAAAACTCCTCGTAATTGAAAGTAGCTCCAATCATCTTTTGAAATTAATCAATAGATTAATGGATTTTAGAAAATTTGAAAACAACCAATTTATACTAGAAGCCGCCGAAGGTAATATTGTAATATATATTAAGGAAATATTTTTATCATTTACAGAATATGCTAAAGATGGTGGTTATAAATTTACATTTGAATCTTCAGATGAGGAAATAGGTGTCTATTTTGACAGGTTTAAATTGGAACGCGTATTCTATAATTTGATTTCAAATGCCTTTCGTTACACTCCAAAAGGAGGAGAAATAGCAATTAAAATTAGAAAAGATAAAGGCGAAATAATTATTGAAGTAGACGATACAGGTGTAGGAATAGCAAACGAACATATTGATAAAATATTTGATTTATTTTTTGAAATCCCTACTCATAATCAAGACCAAATAAATTATAACAAAGGAACTGGAATTGGTTTGTCTATTGTAAAAAACATTATAATTCTTCATAAAGGAATTATCACTGTTGAAAATAAAATTTCTAATGGAGTTGTTTTTAAAGTAGTCATGCCTTTAGGAAGAAAACATCTTTCTGACAAAGAAATCGTAAAAGATTTTAAAATAAGTGATGATGTCGCCCAATATGAAGTTCAATTGGATTTGCCTGAAATTAAAGAGGAAGAAGATATTAATGACTTAGATGTTACCGTTGAAAAACTGACTGTTTTAATTGTTGAAGATCATAAAGTATTGCGTTCTTTTATGAAAAATCTGCTCAAAGTAGAATACAATGTCATCGTTGCCGAAAATGGAGCAGTTGGACTTAAAAAAGCATTGAAATTTGTCCCTGATTTAATAGTAAGTGACGTAATTATGCCAGAAATGGTTGGAACTGAATTATGTGCAAAAATTAAGGAGAATATTAAAACCAGTCATATTCCTGTAATATTACTAACTTCTAGATCTTCGTTGATTTATAAAATCGAAGGGTTAGAAAGCGGTGCAGATGATTACATCAGTAAACCATTCAATTTAATTGAATTTAAATTACGAATAAATAATCTACTAGCTTCTAAACAAAGATTAAAAACTAAGTTTTCATCAGAAGATAATTTTGTTCCAAGTGAAATTGCAGTTTCATCATTAGACGAGCAATTGTTAAAGAAAGCTTTTAAAGTAGTTGAAGAAAATATTTCAAATGAACAATTTGACATTCCGTTTTTTTGTTCTGAACTTGGTGTGAGTAGAACGATGCTTTTTACCAAAATAAAAGCCTGGACAAATTTCACCCCTAATGAATTTATTCATGAAATTAGAATGAAAAGAGCGGCACAATTATTGGAGCAAAACAAAATAAACATTTCCCAAATCAGCTACAAAGTTGGATTTAACAACCCTAAATATTTCAGTAAATGTTTTCAAAAAAAGTTCGGAGAAACTCCAACGCAATACCTAAATAAATTTTCAAACAACTATAAATCCTAAATTAAACCCCAATTTTTTTAACCTTTAGTATTTTTGAATACCCTATTTTGTATTTTTGAATTCATAGTTCCTTCTATATTTGTGAAATTAAATTTAAGAAAATTAAAATCAACTTGTTTCAATCAATTTTGATTGCCTTAATAATTTCGATGAGTTTGTTGTTAATAGGTCTTTCTTACTTGTTAAGATTTGATTTATTTTTTAGATGTATTTAATCAGATATTTAAATTCCATATGAAGAAATTTAATTCTTTGTTTTTTATAATTGTATCTACGTTTGTCAGTTTTAATTGTACAGCTCAATATAAGTCTTCTCCTTTTTTGATAAAAAAAGAAATCAATTCTAGGTTTTCATATCTTTTAGATTTTTCAATTGATTCTGTTTCGATTCCAAGAAGTATGGATCTTTCCTCTGGAATAGTAAAAAAAGTGAAATCAAAAGATTGGACAAGTGGTTTTTTCCCAGGTAATCTATGGCAAATTTACAAGCTTACAGGCGATGTAAGATATAAAGACAAAGCCGCTTTGTGGAATGCATTTATTGAAAAAGAAAAAATTAATAATACCACCCATGATATGGGGTTCAAAGTTTATTGTAGCTTTGGAAAAGGATTGAAAGTTCAAGAAAATGCAAAATATAAAAGTATTATTGTAAAAAGTGCTCAAACTTTAGTTACGAGATTCAACATCAAAATTGGAGCGATCCGTTCTTGGGATCACAATAAAGAATTTTTTGATTTTCCTGTGATTATTGATAATATGCTCAATTTAGAATTGCTTTTTGAAGCTTCAAAAATTTCTGGTGATAAAACTTTTAAAAACCTCGCAATACAACACGCCAATACGACTCTAAAAAATCATTTTAGAAAAGACAACAGCTGTTATCATGTGGTAGATTATGACTCAATAACTGGAAAAGTTAAAAACAAGCTTACGCACCAAGGCTTTAATAATGAGTCTTCCTGGGCAAGAGGACAATCGTGGGCAGTTTATGGTTTCACTATGGCTTACCGTTATACTAAAAATAAAGAATATCTTAAACAAGCAGAGGCAACTGCCAAATATTATATAAATTATAAAACCTTAGCTGAAGATGGAATTCCATATTGGGATTTCAATGACACGAGTATCCCAAATGCTCCAAGAGACGCTTCCTCGGCAGCTGTAATGGCTTCAGCATTAATTGAATTATACTTATATACAAAAAACAAAACGTATTTAGAATATTCAAATAAAGTAATAAACACCTTAAGTTCAGATAAATACCTTTTAAATGATTCTGTAAAAGGACCATTTATTTTAGATCATAGCACCGGAAATTGGCCTAAAAAAGATGAAATAGATCAGCCAATTGTCTATGCAGATTATTATTTTTTAGAAGCAATTATTAGAAAACAAACCCTTTAATTATATGAAATTCAAAATTCACAAAAATATCAATTTCCTCACAATAGTTTTATTATTTGGATTTAACTCTTTTTACGGTCAAAAGTTAGAAAGGGTCGAGCGTACTAAAACCAATATAGATTTGAATTGGGATTATCTGGAAAATGACACTAAAAATATAACTGAAGTAAAAAGTGCAACGAATTGGGTTCCTTTAAATCTTCCTCATTCATGGAATAGTGAAGATGCTACAGACAACAATCCGGGATACAGAAGAAGTGCCAGTTGGTATAAAAAAAACCTTGTCCTATCAGAAATTGATTCCGATAAATTATATAAATTATATTTTGAAGGTTCAAATATTACAACTAAAGTATATGTAAACGGCAAAGAAGTTGGAGAACATATTGGCGGTTACATCGGATTTACTTTTGATATTTCTAAGGTTATAAAAACAGGAAACAATGAAGTTTTAGTTCGTGTGGACAATAGTTATAATATTGAAATAATCCCATCTCAAAAAAGTGATTTCACTATTTATGGCGGAATAACCAGAGATGTTTGGTTGCTTTCCATGTCAAAAAACAACATTGATAACATTAAAATAAATACCCCTCAAGTTTCGGAGAAATCAGCTTCATTGAATGTAATTGCCACCGTAAAAAATATTCAAAATCCAAGTGGTTTCAGTTATTTAGCCCAACTTTCTAATCCAAAAGGAAAAATAGTTGCAACTAAAAAAGGTAATTTATTAGGAGAAGCGACTACTATTACTTTCAACGAGCTTAAAAAACCTGAATTATGGGATGTTAATAAACCCAATTTATATTCGGTCTCTATTTCATTATTAGAAAATGGAATTGAAAAGGATAAAATGGAGGATAGAGTAGGTTTTAGATGGTTTGAATTTAAAGATAATGGTCCTTTTCTTCTTAACGGAAAAAGAGTGTTAATCCGGGGTACGCACCGTCACGAAGAACATGCAGGTGTTGGAGCTGCCATGTCAAACGAGCAACATCGTATCGACATGGAATCTATTAAAGAAATGGGAGCTAATTTTGTACGATTGGCGCATTATCCTCAAGATCCGGAAATTTATAAAGCATGCGACGAACTAGGTTTATTGGTTTGGGACGAATTGCCATGGTGTCGTGGAGGTATTGGAAATCAAGTTTGGCAAACCAATGCGAAAAATATGCTTGGCGAAATAATCAATCAAAACTTCAATCATCCTTCGATTATACTTTGGTCACTTGGAAATGAAATGAACTGGTTGCCTGATTTTGAAGATGGTGATAATACAATAAAAACAAATGTTTTCTTATCAGAGTTAAATGATATTGCTCATAAATTAGACGCTTCTCGAAAAACGGCAATTCGTAAATATGAAGAAGGTTCGAAAATTGTAGATGTGTTTTCTCCCTCAATTTGGTCGGGTTGGTATTCTGGAAGTTATAAAAGTTATAAAAAAGCAATCGATAAATACAAAATAAATTATAAACATTTTATTCATGCCGAATATGGGGGAGACAGTCACGTAGGTCGCCATTCAGAAAACCCAATTACAGGTGAAGGTCAGATAAAATCGGAGGGTTGGGAAGAAGCAATCGTTCAAACTAAAGTCGCTAATATTGCTCAAATAGGCGATTGGAGCGAAAATTATATTGTTGATTTATTTGATTGGCATTTGCACATTTCTGAAAACGATCCAACATTTGTAGGGAATATGCAATGGGCATTTAAAGACTTTGCAACTCCTTTGCGCCCCGAAGATGATATACCTTATATGAATCAAAAAGGCTTGGTTGACAGAAATGGAAATCCTAAAGATGCTTATTATGTATTTAAAAGTTATTGGAGCGACAAACCATTTACATACATCGAATCGCACACTTGGACTGAGCGTCAAGGACCAAAAAACACCCCTCGAATTTTGAATGTTTACAGCAACTGTCCAAAAGTGGAGTTTTTCCAAAATGGTGTTTCTTTGGGTATAAAAGTTCGTGATATTACCGCTTTTCCTGCTTGTGGTTTGACTTGGGATGTTAATTTCGCAGATGGAAAAAATACTTTTATTGCTGTTGGAATTTCAAATGAGGGAAAAAAAGTATCGGATACTATTGATGTTAATTATCGTTATATAAAAAATGGGCCTGCAGATGGATTGAAATTATCATCAGAAAAAATGAAAAATGGAAATTATCTGGTTACTGCAATTGCAATCGATAAAAATAAGTTGCGTTGTTTGGATTATGAAGACCGTGTCTATTTTCAATGTTTGTCAGGTGGACAAACCCTAAAAAACCAAGGAACGCCAACTGGAAGTGAATCTATTAAGATGTCTAACGGAAAAGCATCAATTGAAGTAATTCCAAATTCAATAGGAGATTCTATAGAAATGATCATCCTAAATCAAAATTTTAAAGGAGAATTTTTAAAGTTCAAAAAACAATAAATCGGATTTTTTAACTCCATCAAATGAAAAAAGTAAAATTAAAAGTTATTATTCTATTTATTGGATTTTCAGTTTTAAGTTGTTCCAATATTAAAATGGCGTTTAATTTAAATGAAATTGAAAGAAGTCGTGTGCTTAAAAATGCAGATGCATATTTTAATGAGGTTCCTCAAACTGTTACAGCTTCCTTTTGTGAAAGAAGTATTGGAACAAATCACGATTTTTATTCCGAAGGTGATTATTGGTGGCCGGATGATAAAAATCCAAACGGTCCATATATTAGAAAAGACGGACTCACTAATCCAGCAAATTTCACAACACATCGAGAAGCCTTAATTGGTTTTAGCCAAATTTCAGGTGCTTTGGCTTCGGCTTATGTATTAACGAATGATAAAAAATATGCGGAAAAATTAGCAGTTCATTTAAAGGCCTGGTTTGTTAATCAAGACACCAAAATGAATCCTAATTTGCAATATGCTCAAGCTGTGAAAGGAGTAGCAACAGGTCGAGGAATCGGTATTATTGACACGGTGCATTTGGTTGAGGTTACGAAAGCGATTCATGCTATTGAAGTTTCTTCAGTACTTTCAAAATCAGATTTAGAAGCCATTAAATTATGGTTTCGAAATTATTTAAATTGGATAACTACGCACGAATATGGAATATCAGAACGCGATAATGGCAATAATCACAGCGTATGTTGGACGATGCAAGTAGCGGCTTTTGCAGATTTTCTTCATGATACGAAAACAATGGACTTTTGTAGAGATTTTTATAAAAATACACTTTTACAAAATCAAATGGATAAAGATGGAAGTTTTCCATTGGAATTAAAACGAACAAAACCATATGGTTATTCCTTGTTTAATTTGGATGCAATGACAAGTATTTGTCAAATTTTATCAAACAAACAAGATAATCTTTTCGCTTACGCAACTAAAGACGGTAGAAATCTCGAACTTGGATTGAAATTTATAATTCCTTTCATTGAAAATAAATCACTTTGGCCATACCAAAAAGATGTTATGTATTGGGACGAATGGCCAGTGCGACAATCGAGTCTGCTTTTTGGAGGCTTGGCCTATAAAAATAAAAAATATATTGATTTATGGAAGTTGCTCAAGGCAAATGTAAAAACGCCTGAGATTATTAGAAATATGCCAGTTAGATACCCTATTTTGTGGGTTATTAAATAGCAGAAATTATATTAATTTTAATTAAACCTTTCTAACTAATATAAGTCATAACAACAATAAAAAATAACAAATAAAATAAATTTAATTTAATGAAAAAATTAATTGCAACTTACCTTTTAGGTATTTTATCAATTGCTCCTATAATTGCCCAAGTAAAAACAAAACCAAATGTCCTTTTCATCGCTGTTGATGATTTGAAGCCTTTGTTAGGATGTTATGGAGATAAAATTATTAAAACACCAAACATTGATCGTTTGGCGAAAATGGGTACTGTATTTTTAAATAATTATTGCCAACAAGCGGTTTGCGGTCCTACTCGTGCTAGTATTTTGACAGGAATGCGTCCAGATGTAACTAAAATTCGTGATTTGCATACTAAAATGAGGGACATAAATCCCAATATTATTACACTTCCAGAATATTTTATCAGTCAAGGGTACACTACTTCTGGAATTGGTAAAATATTTCACCCGAGTTGTGTCGATAAAAAATTTGATCCACAATCCTGGACTATTCCTTTTTTAGTTGCGAAAGAATCAGATTATTTTAATGGATTACCAGTTCAAAAGCATTATCAATCTTCTGAATTAAGAGCGCTACAAGCAAAAGAGGAAGTTCTAAGTACTGATGAAAAAGGAAAGAAGAAAGGGAAAAAAGAAGTAGATGATGAAGATGGTGCAAGAGGTCCTGCATTTGAATGTCTAAATTTACCAGATGATGCCTATGATGATGGTGTGAGCGCTAAACTTGCAGTAAAACAAATTGAAATGTTGAATGCTGCAAAAAAACCATTTTTCATGGCAGTAGGTTTCCGTAAACCGCATTTACCATTTGTATCTCCAAAAAAATATTGGGATTTGTATAATCGAGAGGATATGCCGATAGCAGAATTCCAAGACCACGCCGCAAATAGTAAAGATTTTTCATATCAAAATTCGGGAGAAGTAAGCAGCTATTCTGGTGTTAAAGAATATGCGAAATTTACAGATAAAAACATTAATAGATTTGGTTTAGCTATCGAAAAACAAAAAGAATTGGTTCATGCATATTATGCTGCTGTTTCTTATACGGATACTCAAGTTGGTATTTTATTGAATACTTTGGAAAAATTAGGAACGCTTAATAACACCATCATTGTACTTTGGGGAGATCACGGTTGGCATTTAGGAGATCATGATATGTGGGGAAAACACACAAATTATGAACAAGCTACTAAAGCTCCTTTAATTATTGCTGCACCGGGTTTAAAAGCGGGAGAGTCTAAATCAATGACTGAATTTGTAGATGTATTTCCTACTCTTTGTGAATTATCTGGAGGAACAGTTCCCTCTTATTTAGATGGAAAAAGTTTAGTTCCTGTAATGAAAAATAATAAAGTATCGGTTAAGGAATATGCCATGAGTCAATATCCACGTAAAATGGATAAAGCGGATCAAAAAAAGGGAGATGGAAAAGTAAAATTAATGGGGTATTCCTTGAGAACGGAACAATACCGTTATACTGTTTGGTTGAAAAACTTTACAAGTGATCAAGCCTATAGTGCAGATAAAGTATACACTAAAGAATTATACGATTATGAAAACGATCCATTAGAAAAAATAAATGTTTCGGATGATAAAAAATATGCTACAATCGCTGCTGATTTAGATAAAAAAATGCTTGCTTATTTCAAATCTAAAGAAGTTAAATAACACCTCCATTTTATGAAAAATTACTATTTAAAACTGTCCTCAATTTTATTTCTACTCGCAATTTCAACGGTTGTTTTTGCGCAAAAGAAACCAACAAGTAAACCTAACATTTTATTCATCGCAGTGGATGATTTAAAGCCTCTTTTGGGATGTTACGGCAATACCCTAATTAAATCACCTAATATTGACAGACTAGCAAAATTAGCAACTGTTTTCAATAAAAACTATTGCCAACAAGCTATTTGTGGACCAACTCGTGCCAGTATAATGACAGGAACGCGACCTGATGTTACTAAAATTTGGAATTTAACGACTCAAATGCGAGATGTAAATCCTACTTTGGTTACACTTCCACAATATTTAATTTCACAAGGCTACACGACTTCAGGTATTGGGAAAATTTACCATCCTTCGAGCGCTATTGATGGTGTAGATCCTGCGTCTTGGAGTATTCCTTATTTAAAATTTAAAGAATCTGATTTTTCTGCTGAATTCGGAGTTCCTGTAAATGGTCAATATCAATTGCCAGCAACTAAAGCAACAATGACTCCCGAAATAATAAAACAGAGAAAACAACAGAGCAAAGATTTAGCCGCAAATGATGAAAATCCTAAAAGTATTAAAGGGCCATCAGTTGAATGTATCGATATACCTGACAATGCATATCAAGACGGAGTAAATGCATTATTGGCAAAAGAACAAATTATTAAACTTTCCAGGGATGACAAGCCGTTTTTTATGGCGGTAGGATTTTCTAAGCCACACCTGCCTTTTGTAGCTCCAAAAAAATATTGGGATTTATACAATCGGGAAGATATGCCTATTGCCTCTTTTCAAGAACATTCTAAAAATGGACCATTAATCGC
>SHWW01000005.1 GCA_009693635.1 Flavobacteriaceae bacterium | reverse complement strand
TATTTTAATCTTGGCTGAAGGTCGTTTGGTAAACTTAGGTTGTGCAACTGGTCACCCTTCATTTGTAATGAGTAACTCGTTTACAAACCAAACTTTGGCTCAATTAGAATTATGGAAAAATAGTGCTTCATACAAAAACGAAGTGTATAAGTTACCCAAACATTTGGACGAAAAAGTAGCTATGTTACACCTTGCAAAATTAGGTGTTGAATTAGAAACTTTGCGAGTGGATCAAGCGGAATATATTGGGGTGAAGGTTGAGGGACCATTCAAGCCAGAATATTACAGATACTAGATCTAGATTACTAAATAGCAATTTATATCCGAGCTATAGCCAATTCGTGTAGCATTTCAAATTCAGAACCCTTGCAGCAATGTGAGGGTTTTTTGTTTGTGCTTCAGGAGTAAAAGCTGCTGCTAATAGCATATTCCTATAAATAATACTCTTTTCGTAATTATGTGAATTTAAATTAAGATTCAAATATGATTCTTTATAAATTTTAAAATAAATTTTAACTGTAAAACCTTAATCAAAAAACAAAATAGTATTTTTACAATCTAATATTTCAATAATGTATAGAAGTCATACTTGTGGCGAATTAAACGCTACTCATATTAATACGGAAGTTACACTTGCTGGTTGGGTTCAAAAATCGCGTGATAAAGGATTTATGAATTGGGTAGATTTAAGAGATCGTTATGGCGTTACCCAATTACTATTTGACGAAAGTCGCAGCAATAAAGTGGTTTTTGAATTGGCTAAAACCCTTGGTCGTGAATTTGTAATTCAAGTAAAAGGAACCGTTATTGAGCGGGAATCCAAAAACGCAAATATGGTTACTGGCGATATTGAAATTTTGGTTTTAGAAATGACTATTTTAAATTCCGCTCTGACTCCGCCTTTCACAATTGAGGATGAAACCGATGGAGGCGAAGACATTCGAATGAAATACCGCTATTTGGATATTCGTAGAAATCCTGTAAAAAACAATTTGATTTTCCGCCACAAAGTGGCGATGGAAGTTCGTAAATACCTTTCAGATTTAGATTTCTGTGAAGTTGAAACGCCTTATTTAATTAAGTCAACCCCAGAAGGCGCAAGAGATTTTGTCGTTCCAAGCCGAATGAATGCGGGGCAATTTTATGCCTTACCACAATCGCCACAAACTTTCAAACAATTATTGATGGTGGGTGGAATGGATAAATATTTCCAAATTGTGAAATGTTTCCGTGATGAAGATTTACGGGCCGACAGACAGCCAGAATTTACTCAAATAGATTGTGAGATGGCTTTTGTTGAGCAAGAAGATATATTGAGTGTTTTTGAAGGATTAACACGACATTTACTGAAAGAAATCAAAGGCATTGAAGTGGAAAAATTCCCAAGAATTACCTACGATTATGCGATGAAAACCTACGGAAATGACAAGCCAGATATCCGTTTTGGAATGGAGTTTGGCGAGTTGAACGAATTTGCACAACACAAAGATTTTTCTGTTTTTAACGCTGCTGAATTAGTTGTTGGAATTGCGGCACCTGGAGCAAGCGAATATACCCGTAAAGAGATTGACGCTTTAATAGATTGGATTAAACGCCCTCAAATTGGCGCTTTAGGAATGGTTTATGTAAAATGCAACGAAGACGGAACCTATAAATCATCTGTAGATAAATTTTACGCCCAAAACGATTTGGCAAATTGGGCAAAAATTACTGGTGCAAAACCTGGAGACATGATTTTTGTGTTGTCAGGTTCAGCAAATAAAACAAGAATGCAACTTTCCACTTTACGAATGGAATTGGCAACACGTTTAGGATTGAGAAATCCGGCAGAATTTGCCCCATTATGGGTTGTTGATTTCCCATTATTAGAATTTGATGAAGAAACGGATCGTTACCACGCAATGCACCATCCGTTCACCTCGCCAAAACCAGAAGACATGCATTTGTTGGAAACCAATCCAGGAAAAGTGCGAGCCAATGCTTATGATATGGTGTTGAACGGAAACGAAATTGGGGGTGGTTCTATCAGAATTCACGACAAAGCAACGCAACAGTTAATGTTTAAATATTTAGGTTTCACCGAAGAAGTCGCCAAAGAACAATTTGGCTTCTTGATGGACGCCTTTCAATTTGGGGCGCCACCACACGGCGGATTGGCTTTTGGATTGGACAGATTGGTTGCTATTTTGGGCGGACAAGAAACCATTCGAGATTTTATTGCATTTCCAAAAAATAATTCCGGTCGCGATGTAATGATCGATGCGCCGTCCAAAATTGATGAAACGCAGTTAAACGAGCTACATATAAAATTAAATATTGTGTAGTTCGTCGATGAAATTTGCTAGAAAACGTTGAATATCAATATTTTTGTAAAAAAAATACACACAAATGATTTTCGTATTACAATAAAGTTTACATTTGTCTCATTATAAATTATTATTATTTTTACAATGCGTACAGGTACAGTTAAATTTTTTAATGAATCAAAAGGTTACGGATTCATTACAGACGAAGAAACAGGAAAAGACATTTTTGTGCATGCTTCAGGAATCAGAGCGGAAGAATTACGCGAAGGTGACAGAGTAAGTTACGAAGAAGAAGAAGGTAGAAAAGGTAAAGTTGCTGCACAAGTTGCAGTTCTTGAAGACTAAAAATATATATATTTTTGTTACCTAAGATGTAAACGTTCCGGATCATTTCGGAACGTTTTTTTTTGGATTATCCCCAAAAAGTTTGTCTAAATAATAAATCCTTCCATAGAATTATCTGACAAATTAAAAATCTTGATAAACTCACAAATCAAGTGTTATTTATAATCAATAAAAATTAGAAAATTATATCGACATACTTGCTACGAATTTTTATTTTTTCGTTGCTAAATCAATTATTGAAAGTTATCTTTGCGGGGAAAATCGAAGGTTAAAAACATATACTATGCAATCAAGTTTATCCAGTTATTTTCCAATACTAATGCAAATGCTGTTAGCCGTTGGATTTGTTGTGGGAATGATCATAATTTCGGGGAAATTAGGTCCAAAAAGATCGTCGGCAACAAAAGATAAAAATTTTGAGTGCGGAATAGAATCTGTTGGAAACGCAAGAATTCCTTTTTCGGTAAAATATTTCTTGGTCGCCATATTGTTTGTGCTTTTTGATGTTGAGGTAATTTTCTTATATCCTTGGGCAATCAACTTCAAGGAATTAGGAATGGAAGGAATGGTTAAAATGGTAATTTTTATGTTTTTGCTTCTGATAGGGTTTTTCTACATTATCAAAAAGAAAGCGTTGGAGTGGGAGTAAAATAATTATTTTAAATGTTGAATTTTAAATGACATCATTTAATCTATAATTCAAAATAATAACAATGACTGAATCTAAAACAAATATGGTTGAAGCACCTGAAGGGGTTGTAGGAGAGGGGTTCTTCGCTACAAAACTGAATGATGTTGTGGGATTAGCGAGAGCCAATTCACTTTGGCCTTTACCCTTTGCAACTTCTTGTTGTGGAATTGAGTTTATGGCTACGATGGCTTCACATTATGATTTAGCACGTTTCGGTTCTGAAAGAGTGAGTTTTTCTCCTCGTCAAGCGGATATGCTAATGGTGATGGGAACAATATCGAAAAAAATGGCGCCAATTTTACGTCAGGTTTACGAGCAAATGTCAGAACCTCGTTGGGTAATTGCTGTTGGAGCTTGTGCTTCTTCAGGCGGAATTTTCGACACGTATTCTGTGCTTCAAGGAATTGACAAAGTGATTCCCGTAGATGTTTATGTGCCGGGTTGTCCACCAAGACCTGAACAAATTGTTGACGGCGTAATGAAATTGCAAGAATTGGTTAAATCCGAATCGGTACGAAGAAGAAGTTCTCCAGAATACCAAGAATTATTAGCTTCTTATAATATAAAATAATGGCTCTAGACACCACTCAAATTCAAGATAAATTAGTTGAAACATTTGGCGAAAGCGTTTTTAATTTCACTCAGGAAAAATCTATTTTCTCGCTTGAAGTGGCATCCGATAAAATTACAGCCGTTTTACTTTTTCTTAAAAATGACGAAACCTTGCGTTTCAATTTTCTAACTGATTTATGTGGAATTCACTATCCCGAAAATGATGAAAGTCACCAATTCAGGGTAGTTTACCACCTTCATAATTGGATTGATAATGTAAGAATCAAAATCAAAACTTATATATCAGGGACAAATCCAGAAATAAAAACTGTTTCAAATGTTTTTCTTTGTGCCAATTGGATGGAAAGAGAAACGTATGATTTTTATGGTATAAACTTTATTGGTCATCCACAATTGAAACGTATTTTGAATATGGATGAAATGGTTTCTTTTCCAATGCGAAAAGAATTCCCAATGGAGGACGGTGGAAGAACCGACAAAGACGACCGTTTTTTCGGTAGAACAATAGATAATTACTAAAAAACACAATATAATTTTTCACATTAAATAAATGTCAGAACTATTATTACCACCAGAGCATAGATATGCTGAAATTATAAAAAAGCGTCAAAATGAAGACGGAAGTGAGCTTTCAATTCTTAATTTAGGACCAACACATCCAGCGACACATGGTATTTTCCAAAATATTTTGTTGATGGATGGTGAGCGTATTTTGGAAGCCGAACCAACCATTGGATATATCCATAGGGCTTTTGAAAAA
Source organism: Flavobacteriaceae bacterium (assembly GCA_009693635.1). Lineage (GTDB taxonomy): Bacteria > Bacteroidota > Bacteroidia > Flavobacteriales > Flavobacteriaceae > Flavobacterium. Next base: position 48,672 of record SHWW01000005.1, on the reverse strand, counting down.
ATTGCAGAAAACCGACCTTTTTACCAAATCACGCCACTTACGGATAGGATGAATTATTGTTCGTCGCCAATCAATAATATGGCTTGGTGGATGACATTAGAAAAATTATTAGATATTGAAGTTCCTAAAAGAGCACAATATTTAAGAGTTATTGTAATGGAATTGGCGAGAATTACGGATCACTTAATTTGTAATTCCATCCTTGGAGTTGACACTGGAGCTTATACCGGTTTCTTGTATGTATTTCAATTTAGAGAAAAAGTATATGAAATCTACGAAGAAATTTGCGGGGCTCGTTTGACAACAAATATGGGAAGAATTGGTGGTTTCGAAAGAGATTGGTCGCCGGAAGCTTTCCGCAAATTAGATCTGTTTTTAGAAGAGTTTCCAATTGCTTGGAAAGAATTTGAAAACCTATTTGAAAGAAATAGAATTTTTATTGATAGAACTGCAAATGTAGGACCGATTTCTGCTGAAAAAGCAATGGCTTACGGATTTACAGGTCCAAACTTGCGTGCTGCCGGAGTCGATTATGATGTTCGTGTGGCGCAACCATATTCTTCTTACGAAGATTTTGATTTCATCGTTCCTGTAGGAAAATCAGGTGATACCTACGACCGTTTTTGCGTTCGTAATGCCGAAGTATGGGAGAGCTTGAGCATTATCAAGCAAGCATTAGCAAAAATGCCTGCTGGAAATGATTTCCACGCCGATGTACCAGCCTATTATTTACCCCCAAAAGAAGACGTTTACCACGATATGGAATCCTTGATTTATCATTTCAAAATTGTAATGGGCGAAGTCCCTGTTCCAGTTGACGAAATATATCACGCTGTTGAAGGTGGAAATGGAGAATTAGGGTTTTACCTAGTTACCGATGGAAGTAGAACGCCATACAGATTACATTTCAGAAGACCTTGTTTTATTTATTACCAAGCCTATCCAGAGATGATTAAAGGCGCATTATTATCTGATGCGATTGTTATTTTGTCGAGTTTGAATGTTATTGCAGGAGAATTAGACGCATAAAAAAAATATAAATGATATAATTTCATTTCAAATTAAGAATTCAGAATTCAAAATAATAAAAAATGGAACATACGCATTACAAGCAGGAAATAAATATCACTGAAGCATTGATGGCCCGCATCAATGAGTTGATAAGTCATTATCCTGAAGATAAAATAAAATCGGCTTTATTGCCAGTTTTGCACGAAGTTCAAGATGCTCACGACAATTGGTTGAGCATAGAATTAATGGATAAAGTAGCCGAAATTTTAAGCATCAAACCCATTGAAGTTTATGAAGTGGTTTCGTTTTATACGATGTACAACCAAAGACCAATTGGGAAATACATGTTTGAATTTTGTCAAACTTCGCCTTGTTGTTTGAATGGTGTGGAAGATTTGATGGATTATACTTGCGAAAAATTAGGTGTAAAAGTAGGCAACCCAACGGCTGACGGACTTTTTGAAGTAAGAGGGGTTGAGTGTTTAGGTGCTTGTGGTTATGCCCCAATGATGCAATTGGGAGATTTCTATAAAGAGCACCTTACCAAAGAAAAAATTGATCAATTAATTGTTGATTGTAAAGAAGATAAAATTACGTTACACGATATATAATATGTCACAAAAAATATTATTAGACAAAATAAATGTTCCGGGTATTATAACCTATGACGTATACCGCCAAAATGGGGGTTACGCTTCTGTGGAAAAAGCGATGAAAATAATGACTCCAGATGAAGTTGTGGAAGAAGTGAAAACTTCGGGACTTCGAGGTCGTGGTGGAGCAGGATTTCCAGCAGGGATGAAATGGAGTTTCATTGATAAAAAGTCAGGAAAACCAAGGCATTTAGTTTGCAACGCCGATGAATCAGAACCGGGGACTTTCAAAGATCGTTATTTGATGGAATTTATTCCGCATTTATTGATTGAAGGAATGATAACTTCCAGTTTTGCGTTGGGGGCGAATTTATCTTACATCTATATTCGTGGTGAATATATGTGGATTTATAAAATATTAGAAAGAGCCATCGCCGAAGCAAAAGCTGCTGGTTGGTTAGGGAAAAATATATTGGGAACAGGTTACGATTTGGAATTATACGTTCAAATTGGAGCTGGAGCCTACATCTGTGGAGAAGAAACCGCATTAATAGAATCATTGGAAGGGAAAAGAGGAAATCCTCGAATCAAACCGCCATTTCCTGCAGTTTCAGGACTTTGGTCAAATCCAACCGTGGTAAATAACGTAGAAACTATTGCAGCTGTGCCTTGGATTGTCAATAATTCAGGTGCCGATTATGCTAAAATAGGAATTGGTCGTTCTACAGGAACTAAATTAATTTCGGCATCGGGACACATAAAAAACCCAGGAGTTTATGAAATTGAATTGGGTTTAAGTGTATACGAATTTATGAATTCTGATGAATATTTAGGCGGAATGTGTTCGGATCGACCTTTGAAAGCGTTTGTTCCTGGAGGAAGTTCTGTGCCTGTTTTACCAGCGCATTTAATTTATAAAACGGCGAACGGTGAAGATCGTTTAATGTCTTATGAATCGTTGAGTGATGGAGGATTTGTATCAGGATCAATGTTGGGTTCAGGAGGATTTATTGTTTATAATGACACCTCTTGTATTGTAAGAAACACTTGGAATTTCTCAAGATTTTATCACCACGAAAGTTGCGGACAATGTTCGCCTTGCCGAGAAGGAACGGGTTGGATGGAAAAAGTTTTACACCGAATTGAAAATGGTAACGGGCGAGAAGAAGATATCGATTTGCTTTTGAGTATTCAAAGTAAAATTGAAGGAAATACGATTTGTCCATTAGGTGATGCCGCAGCTTGGCCAGTGGCAGCAGCTATACGTCATTTTAGAGATGAATTTGAATATCATATTCGTTTCCCAGAAAAAATTAAAAACAGAGATCACTTTGTTGCAGAACCTTTTGAAAAGGTGAAGCATTTGGTGTCTAAAATAACAGTATAAAGTTAAGTCATAGAAAATGAAAGTAACTATAGATGGTCAAGCGATTGAAGTAGCACCAGGAACAACAATCCTGCAAGCAGCCCGAATGATTGGAGGCGAAAGCGTTCCTCCAGCAATGTGCTATTATTCAAAACTGGAAGGTAGCGGTGGAAAATGCCGTTGTTGCTTAGTGGAAGTTGCCAAAGGAAGCGAAGCCGATCCAAGACCAATGCCAAAATTAATGGCTTCTTGTGTAACAGGATGCCAAAATGGAATGGAAATTAACAGCAATTCATCAGAAAGAGTAACGGAAGCGAGAAAATCGGTGACGGAATTTTTATTGATAAATCACCCTTTGGATTGTCCCGTTTGCGATCAAGCGGGAGAATGTGATTTGCAAAATTTAAGTTTCAAACACGGAAAATCAGAAACAAGATTCATTGAAGAAAAAAGAACCTTTGAGCCAGAAGATATTGGTCCAAATATTCAATTGCATATGAATCGTTGTATCCTTTGCTACCGTTGTGTTATGGTTGCGGATCAATTGACAGACAATCGCGTGCACGGAATAATGGATAGAGGTGACCATTCCAACATTTCAACGTGTCTTTCAAAAGCAATTGACAATGAATTTTCAGGAAATATGATTGATGTCTGTCCTGTTGGGGCATTAACCGATAAGACGTTCCGATTCAAATCGAGAGTTTGGTTCAATAAACCTTATAATGCTCACAGAGATTGCGATAAATGTTGTGGAAAAACTACCGTTTGGATGTTTGGTGACGAAATTCAAAGAGTTACAGGTAGAAAAGATGAATTTCACGAAGTAGACGAATTTATTTGCAACAGCTGTCGTTTTGATCACAAAGAAGTTTCGGATTGGGTTATTGAAGGACCTCGTAAATTCGAGAAAGACTCCGTAATCAATCAAAATAAATACTACAGAAAATTAGAGGCAGTTCATATTGCTACGGAACCTGGAATCCTAAAAGGAAGAGACCAAGACCGTAAAAAAATTAGTATGCCGGATATTCCATTGAGTAAAGAAGAGGAAAAAGAATTTCAAAAAGGCAATCTTTAGATGATGGATACTACAATAATAATCGAAAAAAGTGTCATTATTTTAGTTGTTTTTGCAATTACAATGCTGATGGCGATGTATTCTACTTGGGCGGAACGTAAAGTTGCTGCTTGGTTACAAGACAGAATTGGTCCTAATAGAGCGGGTCCACTTGGATTATTACAACCGCTGGCCGATGGAATGAAATTATTCGCAAAAGAAGAATTTGAACCGGACACCCCAAATAAATTTTTATTTATGGTAGGCCCTGGAATTGCTATGAGCACAGCTTTAATGACAAGTGCAGTAATTCCTTGGGGCGATAGATTTCATCTTTTTGGAAGAGATATTTTATTGCAAGCAACCGATATTGATGTGGCTTTGTTATACATTTTTGGAGTTGTTTCTTTGGGAGTTTATGGAATTATGATTGGTGGTTGGGCTTCTAATAATAAATTTTCATTGATTGGAGCAGTTCGTGCCGCTTCGCAAATGGTTTCTTATGAAGTGGCGATGGGACTTTCGATGATTGCTCTATTGATGATGACGGGAACGTTGAGTTTAAGAGAAATTTCGGCGCAACAAGCGGGAATGAATTGGAATGTTTTTTATCAACCAGTATCGTTTTTAATATTTTTGATTTGTGCTTTTGCAGAAACCAATAGAACTCCTTTTGATTTAGCGGAATGTGAGACCGAATTAATTGGTGGGTATCACACAGAATATTCTTCTATGAAAATGGGATTTTATTTGTTTGCTGAATATGCGAATATGTTTATTTCTTCTGCTATTTTAGCGGTTTTATTCTTTGGGGGTTATAATTATCCTGGGATGAGTTGGGCGGTTGAAAATTGGGGTGTGAATATTGCTAATATTTTAGGAATTGTCGTTCTATTTGTAAAAATATGTGGATTTATCTTTTTCTATATGTGGGTTCGATGGACTATTCCAAGATTTAGATATGATCAATTGATGCATTTGGGATGGAAAATTTTAATTCCATTATCGATTGTGAATATTATGATTACGGGCATTGTGATTTTAAGACAGGAAATAATTATTTATTTAGGATTCTAATTAATACACGAAAAGCATAGCCCTTATTACAGTGAAAATCCTTCGTTAAAGGCAGTGAGTCAAAGATTGAAACGAAAAGCAGGATTAAGCTTCAAATAATAAAAAAATAAAAATGTCAATAGAAAGGATATCCTTATCGGGAAGAAAAAAAGTGGTTTCCAACAAGGAAATGACTTTTTTGGAAAGTATGTATCTGATTGCAATTATTAAAGGTTTGCTTATTACAATCAGACATTTATTTCGTAGAAAAGTAACGATTCAATATCCAGAGCAAGTTCGGGAAATGAGTCCGGTTTATCGTGGTCAACACATGTTGAAACGCGATGAAGAAGGGCGCGAAAACTGTACCGCTTGTGGATTGTGTGCGTTATCTTGTCCTGCTGAAGCCATCACGATGAAGGCGGAGGAGCGCAAGGTAAACGAATTGCATTTGTACCGTGAGGAAAAATATGCATCGATTTATGAGATAAATATGTTGCGTTGTATTTTCTGTGGATTATGTGAGGAAGCGTGTCCTAAAGATGCGATTTACTTGACAATTTCGAAAGAATTGGTTCCTTCAAGTTATGAAAGAGAAGATTTTATTTATGGAAAAGACAGATTGGTAATGCCTTTGGACATTGCAATGCAAAATGCTCAACTTAAAAACACAAACTAATGTCAGTAATCCTTATAATTTTTTGTGTATTAGCGGCGATAACTTTATCGACAGCTTTTTTGACAGTTTTCAGTAGAAATCCCATACACAGTGCTATTTATTTGGTAATTTGCTTTTTCTCGATTGCAGGTCATTATTTATTGTTGAATTCTCAATTTCTTGCCATTGTTCACATTATTGTTTATTCGGGAGCGATTATGATTTTGTTTTTATTTACAATAATGTTGATGAATTTGAACAAGGAAAACGAAGTCTACAAACCTCGAGTTACGAGATTAGCAGCGGTAATTTTGTTTTGTTTGACGTGTTTGGTATTAATTGCGATTTTCATGAATTCTAAACCTATCGTTGGAGAATATGACGCTACTGGAGAAGACTTTCAATCGATTAAAAAATTAGGGAACGTACTTTTGAATGAATATATGGTGCCCTTTGAATATGCTTCCATTTTGCTTTTGGTGGCCATGATTGGAGCGGTTTTATTGTCTAAAAAAGAAAAAATAGAAAAATAATATGAACAATATTTTAAATCAAATAGGTATTGAAAACTATATATTCCTTTCGGTAATACTTTTCAGTATTGGCGTATTTGGAGTTTTATACAGACGAAATGCCATTATCGTATTTATGTCAATTGAAATTATGTTGAACGCTGTGAATTTGCTTTTTGTAGCTTTTTCAAAGTACCATCAAGATGCCCAAGGACAAGTTTTTGTATTTTTCTCGATGGCGGTTGCTGCAGCGGAAGTTGCTGTTGGTTTGGCAATATTGGTTTCAATATTTAGAAATTTAGGTTCGATTGACATCGATAATTTAAAAAAATTAAAAGGATAATTTAATGGATACCAATTTAGCCTTAGTTTTAGTATTGACTCCTTTTTTAGGATTTATATTAAATGTATTATTCGGAAAAAATTATGGAAAAACACTTTCTGGGACAGTAGGAACGCTTTCAGTTGTTGTTTCATTTGCAGTTACACTTTATTTTTTCATACAAATAAATGAAACGAAACAAATCATTCAAATCAATTTATTCGATTGGATGTCTTTCGGTAATTTCATTGTGAAATTTGGGTTCCTTTTAGACCAATTGTCTCTTTTATGGTTATTATTAGTAACTGGAATCGGGTCTTTAATTCACCTTTATTCTATTAGTTATATGTGCGATGATGAAAACATGCACAAGTTTTTCGCCTATTTAAATCTGTTTATATTTTTTATGATCACCCTTGTAATAGGAAGTAATTTATTGGTAATGTTCATTGGTTGGGAAGGTGTTGGATTTTGTTCTTATCTGTTAATTGGGTTTTGGTATAAAAACCAAGATTTTAATGATGCTGCAAAAAAAGCATTCATTATGAATCGTATTGGAGATTTGGGTTTGCTAATTGCTATTATTATTATTGCAAGTTTATTCAATACTACAGATTTTGTTACTCTTAAAGCCCTTGTGCTACACGAAACAAATGGATTTCCTAAGTTTTGGATTGCAGGTGCTGCCTTAGCATTATTTATTGGAGCTTCAGGAAAATCGGCGCAAATTCCTTTATATACATGGTTGCCAGATGCAATGGCGGGGCCAACACCAGTTTCAGCATTAATTCACGCTGCAACAATGGTAACAGCTGGTATTTTTATGATTACAAGGTTGAATTTCTTGTTTGAGTTAGCACCACAAATTCAAAATCTAATTGCAATTATTGGAGCAATTACGGCTTTGGTTGCAGCTACAATTGGATTGGTTCAAAATGACATCAAAAAAGTATTGGCGTACTCTACCGTTTCACAATTGGGATTAATGTTCCTTGCTTTAGGGCTTGGTGCTTATCAAGTTGCTGTATTCCACGTAATCACGCACGCATTCTTTAAAGCGTGTTTGTTCTTGGGTTCGGGTTCTGTTATTCACGCCTTGCATGGAGAACAAGATATGAGAAAAATGGGTGGTTTGAAAAAAGCAATGCCAATAACATTTATCACCATGTTAATTGCTTCTTTAGCGATTTCTGGAATCTTTCCTTTTGCAGGTTTTTGGTCGAAAGATGAAATATTAATGACCGCTTTTCATACTGATATTGCTCTTTGGGTTATTGGTTCGATTGCATCTATAATGACTGCTTTCTATATGTTCCGATTAATGTATCTTACGTTCTTCAAAGAATTTAGAGGTACAGAACATCAAAAAAGTCATTTGCACGAATCTCCAATATTAATCACATTGCCATTGGTAATTTTAGCAATTCTTGCCACGTTTGGTGGGTTGATTAATTTTCCAGGAAGCAATTGGTTGCATAATTATTTAGAGCCAATTATTACAAACGCTGGACACGAAGCAGGTCTTGGAACTACAGAATATATATTGATGGGAATTGCTTTAGTAGGTGCTATTATTGGCATTTCAATTGCATTTGTAAAATACATCAAACAAAGTGAAGTTCCTTCTAAAGATGAAGAAATTACTGGAATTGCTAAAGTTTTATACAATAAATATTATCTTGACGAAGCCTACACTATTATTTTTGTAAATCCAATAAATGCAGCTTCCCGTTTCTTTAGAGACGTTTTGGAAACTTCATTATCTACTTTTGTATATGGATTTGGAAAAGTTACAGAAGCCATCGGAACGCAAGGGAAAAAAGTACAAAGTGGAAGCATTGGATTGTATCTTTTTGCATTTGTTTTAGGAGTTTGTTTAATACTAACCTGTTTATTTATAGTCCAATAATTATATTATGAATGTATCTCTTATATTAATTATACTTTTAGTTGGCGCAATAGCCACTTTTTTTGCGGGTGATAAACTCGCTTCAAAAGTCGCTTTGTTCTCTAGTTTGGCAGCATTAGTTTGTTCAATTGTATTGTTGAATCGCTTTAATTTAGGTCAAGATATTAGCTTGTTAAGTCCATGGATTTCAAACCCTAAAATTTATTTGATTTTACAAGCCGATGGACTTTCTGTGGCAATGGTTTTATTAACAGTAGCTCTAACGCCAATTATCATCTTTTCCTCTTTCGCAAATGACTATAAAAACAGCAAAAGTTTCTACGCTTTAATCTTGTTTATGACTTTCGCAATGACAGGAACATTCTTAGCAGGAGATGGAATTTTATATTATATTTTCTGGGAATTATCATTAATTCCTATATATTTTATAGCACTTCTTTGGGGTAATGGAAATGTTGAAGAACGTAAAAAAGCAGTAATAAAATTCTTTATTTTTACTTTGGCAGGTTCTTTATTTATGTTGGCAGCTTTTGCTTATTTATACCAAAAAACAGACAACTTTTTACTTGTTGATTTGTGTATGTTGAATTTAACGGTAAACGAACAATTCTGGATATTTTTGGCTTTCTTTTTAGCTTATGCAATAAAAATTCCCTTGATTCCCTTTCACTCTTGGCAAGCCAATGTCTATCAAAAAGCGCCAACCGTTGGGACAATGTTGTTATCTGGAATTATGTTAAAAATGGGATTGTACAGCGTAATACGTTGGCAATTGCAAATAGCGCCAATTCCGGCAAAGCGATATATCTTCATATTTGTAGCAATCGGTATTGCAGGAGTAATTTACGGTTCTATTGTAGCTTTGAGACAAAAAGACTTAAAAAAATTATTAGCTTACTCTTCATTAGCACACGTCGGATTAATTGCAGCTGGTGCATATACCCTAACAATTGATGGATTGCGAGGGGCTGTTCTTCAAATGATATCTCACGGTTTTGTAATTGTAGGTTTGTTTCTTGCTGCAGAAATCATCTTCCGCAGGTACCAAACAAATGCCATTTCTGAAATGGGGGGCATTCGCTCACTAGCACCAAAATTTACGTCTTTATTTATGATTTTAGTTTTGGCTTCAATAGCATTACCTCCAACTTTTAATTTTGTTGGAGAATTTACAGTACTTTATAGCATATCTCAAATCAATCTTTGGTATGCTGTTTTGGGCGGAACTACGATTATTTTAGGAGCATATTATATGTTAAAAATGTTTCAAACTTCAATGTTGGGAGAAACAAACACAAAAATATTTTCTGATATTACATTAAACGAAGGAATTTCATTGACTGTAATTGTTGCTGTTTTATTCTTCTTCGGATTCTATCCAAAACCAATTTTAGAATTAATAACACCAAGTTTAGAATTAGTTTTAGTTAGCATCAACAGATTCGGTTAAGCATTAAAATAAAAAAGTTAAAAATAATAGTATCACGATTTTCAACTATGAGGCAATTCAATTGTTCAAATTCTGAAATTTAAAATTTAATCAATGAATACATTAATAGCAATAATAGGATTAGGTGTTTTATGCCTTTTATTTGAAATCATGAATTTCAGAAAAGCGATTATTCCATTAACAATTATTGGTTTACTTGCTATATTAGGACTCAATATTTCCGAATATAATTTGCCAGCAACCTACTACAATAATATGATTGTAGTTAGCAAATTCTCGGTTGCTTTTTCCAGTTTATTCATTGTATTAACTATTTTCTTGGTGGCTTTAGGTCATAATTTCTACGAAAACCAGCAATCAAAAATCTCAGATTTCATCGCTATAAAAATATTTTTATTGTCAGGGACAGTTGCAATGGTATCTTTTGGAAACCTTTCAATGTTCTTTTTAGGAATCGAAGTATTGTCAATTTCACTATACATTTTAGCAGCTTCAGACCGAACCAGCGTCAAAAGTAACGAAGCAGGTTTAAAATATTTCCTAATGGGATCTTTCGCTTCGGGAATATTGTTATTTGGGATTTGCCTAATATATGGCGCAATGGGAACATTCGACATAACAGAAATCAGCGAATTGTCGCAATCTGCCGAATTACCGTCTTGGTTTTTCATCGGAATTGTATTGCTAACCATCGGAATGTTATTCAAAATTGCAGCCGTACCTTTTCACTTTTGGGCTCCAGATGTTTACGAAGGATCCCCAGCATTAACAACAGCCACAATGAGCACCTTGGCAAAAGTGGTAGCAATGGCAACGTTATACAAACTATTAACGGCAATGAACGTAGAAATTACCTACGGATTTCAAATCGTAATTGTCGTAATTTCTATTGCTTCAATGACCGTTGGAAACATTATGGCATTAAAACAAACCAATGTAAAACGGATGTTGGCGTTCTCAGGAATTTCGCACGCCGGATTTATGCTAATGGTTTTATTGAGTGCCTCAATTGCCTCAGGAAGTCTATTGTATTACACATCAGCATATGCGTTAGCCGGAATTGCATCCTTCAGTGTATTGCTATATGTGTGTAAAAACAAAGGCAACGAAGATATTGTCAACTTCAACGGATTAGGAAAATCCAACCCAATAATGGCAGCCATACTCACAGCCTCATTATTGTCAATGGCAGGAATCCCGATTTTCGCAGGATTCTTCGGTAAATTTTTGTTGTTCACCCAAACTATCCAAGCAGGCTATTTAATCGTCGTAATCGCCGCCGTAATCAACTCAATCATCAGCGTGGGTTACTATTTCAAATTAATTTTGGCAATGTATACCAAAGAGCCGGAAGAAGCCACCGCAAAAACACCATTCGTTCTCTGTGCCGTAGCTGTAATCGCAATGGTCTTGAATATTATAATTGGACTATTCCCGTCTCTAATCATTGACGTTTTAGCATAAAAAATAATTTTTCAAATATTAATTACAAATCCATCAGAATCACTTTTGATGGTTTTTTCTTTTGGGCGTTCAATTACGTTGCTCCTGAAAGTTAATTCTTTGAAATCTCGTTTCCTATAAATAGAAAAAACAAACCAAAAAATCAATTAAATTATCATTTATAGTTTTTTTGGAACTACTTCATGCTGTCATTCCAAATCCTTCCTAAAAATCATAGGATTTCCCCTCTCGTCTAGGCTATAAAATCCGATTTAAATCACATTATTATTAAATCACAAAATTTCTCACTCCGAAACTCTGCCTCACTAAGCCTTTTTCCGTATTTTTGCGAAAATATTTTCTTTACTTAAACTGTTTATAGCATGCAACTGTACAACACATTAAGCGCAGAAGAGCGAGCCATCCTAATTGATAATTCCGGAAAACAGAGACTCACGCTGTCTTTCTATGCTTATGCGCAAATTTCAAATCCCACACAATTCCGTAACGAATTATTTCTTTCTTGGAACAAACTCGAAGTTCTGGGTCGGATTTATGTAGCCCATGAGGGCATTAACGCTCAACTTTCTTTACCCGCAGATAATTTCTATGCTTTTAAAGATTCCATAGAAGTCTATGATTTTATGAAAAGAATCCGTTTGAATATTGCAGTTGAACAAGACGATCATTCGTTTTTAAAACTCACCATAAAAGTCCGTGACAAAATTGTTGCTGACGGTTTAGTTGACGAAACACTCGATGTTACCAATATTGGAATTCACCTGAAAGCTAAAGAGTTTAACGATTTACTCGAAGATCCAAATACCATTGTGGTTGATATGAGAAATCATTACGAATCGGAAATTGGATATTTCATGAGCGCTATAAAACCCGATGTTGACACTTTTAGAGAAAGTTTGCCCATTATCGAAGACCAACTTTCGGCACACAAACAAGACAAAAAACTTTTGATGTATTGCACCGGCGGCATTCGATGCGAAAAAGCCAGCGCCTATTTCAAACACAAAGGGTTTGAAAATGTCTATCAACTCGAAGGGGGAATAATCGAGTACACCCGACAAGTAAAAGCAGAAGGTTTAGAAAGTAAATTCATTGGTAAAAACTTTGTTTTCGATCACCGCTTGGGCGAAAGAATCACTGACGATATTGTTTCGCAATGCCATCAATGTGGGGCTCCTTCCGACTTGCATACCAATTGCGCTAATGAAGGCTGTCACTTGCTTTTTATCCAATGCGAATCGTGCAAATTAAAAATGGAAGGATGCTGTTCAGACGAATGTGTTTCGATAATTCAACTTCACGAAGACGAACAAAAAGCTTTTCGTCGTGGCATAAAAAACGGAAATAAAATTTTCAAAAAAGGGAAATCAGAGGTTTTAACGTTTAAAAACAATATAGAAAGTAATAGCATTTTTGTAGCTGAAGAAAAAAAATCAGTTGTTGCTAAAGCTCCAAAAATTAAAAAAAAATTTATTGGGAAAGGAACTCATTTCTATCCAAAAGCAAGTATCGCTCAATTCGAAATTGAAGAAAACGAAATCAAAATTGGAGATACCATTCTAATTAAAGGTATTACAACTGGCGAACAACAAATAATCCTTTCGGAAATGTTTGTAAATGAAAATAAAGTCCAAAAAGCAATTGCTGGAGATATATGTACTTTCAAAGTTCCTTTTAGAATTCGTTTATCCGACAAAATATATAAAATAATAGAATGATTATTTGAATTACTTAATCTAAATTTTTGACAAAATTTTGAACTTTGATAAAGATTTTTAAGTCTACTATTTATATCCATTTACAGTTATAAAAAAGTTGTTATTTAATTTTAAAAGTTCTTCAAAAGAAAACTTTAAACTTTTAACTTTTAATCCTTAAATTAAAATAATATCTTTACACATTAATCATTTAAGAACTTAAATTGTGTTGATCACAATATTTCATATAAATTATGGCATGTACAAGTTGTTCAACTTCTGATGGCGGAGCGCCAAAGGGGTGTAAAAATAATGGGACTTGTGGCACGGATAGCTGCAATAAATTAACTGTTTTCGACTGGCTTTCAAATATGAGTTTACCTAATAGCGAAGCTCCTTTTGATTGCGTTGAAGTGCGTTTTAAGAACGGGAGAAAGGAATTTTACCGAAATACAGAAAAACTAACTTTAAGTATTGGCGATATTGTAGCCACAGAAGCTTCTCCAGGACATGATGTTGGAATTGTTACATTAACTGGCGAATTGGTAAGAATCCAAATGAAAAAAAAAGGAGTCAATCACGTAAGTAATGATGTTTCCAAAATCTATAGAAAAGCTTCTCAAAGAGACATCGATATTTGGTCAACAGCCCGTGATAAAGAAGAGCCAATGAAGGTGAGAGCTCGTGAATTGGCAATTGCTCAAAAACTAGAAATGAAAATTTCTGACATTGAATTTCAAGGCGATGGTTCAAAAGCAACTTTTTATTATACTGCCGAAGCTCGAATTGATTTCCGTCTATTAATTAAAGATTTTGCAAAAGAATTCAGCACCAGAGTTGAAATGAAACAAGTTGGTTTCCGTCAAGAAGCCGCTCGGTTGGGAGGAATTGGATCTTGTGGCAGAGAATTATGTTGTTCTACTTGGCTAACCGATTTTAGAAGTGTAAATACTTCTGCTGCGCGGTACCAACAATTGTCATTAAATCCACAAAAATTAGCCGGCCAATGTGGAAAATTGAAGTGTTGCCTGAACTATGAATTAGACACATACATGGACGCTTTGCAAGGCTTTCCAGACTTTGATTCAAAATTAGTTACCGAAAAAGGAGATGCAATTTGTCAAAAACAAGATATTTTTAAAGGATTAATGTGGTTTGCTTATACCAATAATTTTGCAAATTGGCATGTTTTAAAAATAGAGCAGGTTAATGAAATCATTGCTGAAAATAAATTGAAAAACAAAGTTTCATCGCTTGAAGATTTTGCTATAGAAATCGTTGCCGAACCTGAAAAAGATTTCAATAATGCAATGGGGCAAGAAAGTTTAACGCGATTTGATCAGACGAAGAAAAAGAAAAAATCAAATAGAAATAACAAACGTCCAGGCGAAAATGCAATCGTTGCTATTAATAATCGTCCTGCGCTCAATAAACACGAGGAAAACCCATTAGGGGAGAAAAAAATCAGACCTAACGAAAACATCATTAAACCCGCTATTAAAAATGAGCCAAAAGAGTAGTTTTCTTTTTTTTCTAATTGCTGGACTCTTAATTTCTTGTGATAAAAAGAGAGTTTTTGACGAATATAAATCGGTAGGAATTGCTTGGAATAAAAAAACCGTTGTACGTTTTGACCTTCCAAAATTAGACACCTTAAAAAAGTATAATTTGTATGTAAACTTGCGTGCAAACAACGATTATAAATTTAATAATTTGTTTTTAATCGTTTCATTGGATCAACCTAATGGACTTACGAAAGTAGATACATTAGAATATCAAATGGCCGATGTAGACGGAACTTTGCTTGGGGATGGGTTCTCGGATTTAAAAGAAAGTAAACTTTTTTATAAAGAAAACATTCGTTTTAAAGCTTCGGAAAATAATAAAGTCAACATCAAACAGGTCGTGCGTCAAACTGGGAAAGTCGTTGGCGTAGAAAATTTAGAAGGAATTACAGAAGTTGGTTTTAGAATAGAATCATTAGATTAAAAATATGGCAGTTAAAAAAAATACCCCTCAAGGTAAAGATATCGAACACTATAAAAAAAAATTTTGGAAGATCTTTTTTTACGGTCTTGGAGGATTAGCTGTCTTTTTTCTTTTCGCATCTTGGGGCCTTTTAGGGTCTATGCCTTCTTTTGAAGATTTAGAAAATCCAGATTCTAATTTAGCTACCGAAGTTATCTCATCCGATGGAGTAACTATTGGAAAATTTTACAATGAAAACAGAACTTCCATAAAATACCAAGATTTACCAAAACACCTCGTAGATGCATTGATTGCTACCGAAGACGAGCGCTTTTATGAGCATTCAGGAATTGACTTAAGAGGTACTTTACGCGCAGTTGCAAGTCTAGGTTCAAGTGGAGGAGCTAGTACCCTTACACAACAATTAGCCAAACAATTGTTTCACGGTGAAGGTTCTAAATTTTTACCTTTTAGAATCGTACAAAAAGCAAAAGAATGGATTATCGCTATTCGATTAGAAAGGCAATACACTAAAAATGAAATCATTGCAATGTACTTTAACAAAGTTGATTATGTAAATACAGCCGTAGGAATTCGTTCAGCAGCAAAAGTATATTTCAACAAGGAACCACTTGATTTAACTATAAGTGAAGGAGCAATGTTGGTTGGAATGCTAAAAAATCCTTCCCTATTTAATCCTATTAAAAGACTCGAAAAAGTACAAAATCGTAGAAATACGGTTCTAGGACAAATGGTGAAAAACAACTTTTTATCAGAAAATTCAAAAGCTACTTTAGAAAAACAACCTATCGTTTTGGACTTTCACCCCGAAAGCCATAAAGATGGAATCGCTACCTATTTCCGTGAATATCTTCGTGAATTTATGAAAAATTGGCTTAAAGAAAATAAAAAGCTTGATGGTTCTGAGTATAATATCTATAGAGACGGTTTGAAAATTTATACCACCATAGATTCAAGGATTCAAACCTATGCGGAAGAAGCTGTTACAGAACACTTAACCAATTTACAAGAAGAATTTTTCAATCAATCTAAAACCAATAAAAACGCTCCATTTGTAAATATATCACAAATAGAAACGGATAAAATTTTGATGCAATCCATGAAATCTTCTGATAGATGGCGGGAATTAAAATTACAGGAAAAAAGTGATGATGAAATCATTAAGTCTTTTGATATAAAAACTAAAATGACTGTTTTTACTTGGAAAGGAGAAAGAGATACAATTATGACACCAACTGATTCTATAAGGTATTACAAACATTTTCTTCAAACAGGATTAATGTCAATGGAACCTCAAACCGGGTATGTGAAAGCGTGGGTTGGCGGAATAAATTACAAATATTTTCAGTACGATCACGTTGGTCAAGGTGCGCGTCAAGTGGGTTCTACATTCAAACCTTTCGTTTATGCTACCGCAATTGAGCAACTAAACATGTCCCCTTGTGATTCTATAATCGATTCGCCATTTACAATTCCTGTTGGGCGTCACCACGTAACCGAAACTTGGACTCCATCAAATTCCGACAATAAATACCGTGGAATGGTTACTTTAAAAAAAGCATTAGCCAACTCCATAAATACCGTTTCTGCTAAATTAATGGACAAAGTTGGTCCAGAAGCCGTTGTTAAATTAGCAAATAAATTAGGTGTAAAATCACAAATTCCTACACAACCCTCCATTGCATTAGGTGCCGTTGAAATAACTGTTGAAGATATGGTAGCTGCCTATAGTACTTTTGCAAATCAAGGAATATATGTAAAGCCTCAATTTATAACAAAAATTGAAGATAAAAATGGAGTAGTTCTTTACGAACCAATTACCGAATCCCACGACGTTTTGAATAAAGATATTGCTTTTGCAGTGATAAAATTATTAGAAGGCGTTACAGAAGAAGGCTCTGGCTCCAGATTGAGAACACAAGGTGGGGGCTATGGTTATGAGAGGGTTACTGGATATCCATATGTTTTTACCAACCCAATTGCTGGTAAAACTGGAACTACTCAAAATCAATCCGACGGTTGGTTCATGGGAATGGTTCCCAACCTTGTCACAGGAATTTGGGTAGGTTGCGAAGACCGTTCGGCGCGTTTCAAAAGCATCACTTACGGTCAAGGTGCTGTTGCAGCACTACCAATTTGGGGAATTTTAATGAAAAAATGCTACAACGACGAAACGCTAACTATCTCCAAAGAAGACTTTGAAAGACCCGATAATCTTTCTATAAAAGTAGATTGTTGGTCGCCCCCAGCTAAGAAAGATTCTATAGAAACAGAACAGAATACAGACGAATTTAGTTTATAATTTTTTTTGAACATTTTCCCTGCTCTACTTTGCAATACCTAAAATTTCTCGTGCCTCTCAATTTTGGGGGATTTACAATGGCATCTGGGCTGGGGTTTTGTTCATAAATCAAAAAAAAATTAACCCTCCTATTTACAAACCCAAAATTATAGATTTATGATTTTGGAGTTAGTTTTATTCCAATATTGTGAAAAATTTGAAAAAAAAATACTTATTTTTGAAGTACCTAAAAATACAGAAAAACTAAAAAACGAAATGATCAACAAAAAGGTAAACACCGTTCAAGACGCTCTTTTGGGAATTGAAAACGGAATGACTATAATGCTTGGAGGATTTGGGTTATGTGGAATTCCTGAGAATTGCATTGCCGAATTAGTTCAAAAAGAAACCCATTCATTAACTTGTATTTCCAATAACGCAGGTGTCGATGATTTTGGGCTTGGTTTACTATTACACAAAAAACAAATCAAAAAAATGGTTTCCTCTTATGTAGGAGAAAATGCTGAATTTGAACGCCAAATGCTATCCGGAGAATTGGATGTAGAACTTATACCACAAGGCACATTGGCAGAACGTTGCAGGGCAGCGCAGGCCGGGATTCCTGCCTTTTTTACACCTGCGGGTTTTGGCACAGAGGTGGCCGCTGGTAAAGAAAGTCGAGAATTTAATGGAAAAATGCACTTGATGGAAGAGGCGTTTGTGGCCGATTTTGCGATTGTGAAAGCTTGGAAAGGCGACACCGCAGGTAATTTGATTTTTAAAGGAACGGCTCGAAATTTTAATCCATGTATGTGTGGAGCTGCAAAAATTACGGTTGCCGAAGTGGAAGAATTAGTCGAAGCTGGAGAACTTGACCCTAATCAAATTCATATTCCTGGAATATTCGTGCAACGCATTTTTCAAGGTAAAAAATATGAAAAGAGAATTGAACAGAGAACAGTGAGAAAAAAATAATTTGAAAATTCTTTAATTTTAAAATTTGAAGATGAGAAACGATAAGGACAATTTAATTGTAAAATTAACATCCGAATTTGCTATAGAAATAATAAAATTTTCAGAAGAAATTAGAAAATCAAATCGTTTTTAAATGGCTTCTCAAATTTTTAGAAGTGGAACATCAATTGGCGCAAAAATCAGAAAAGCTCAAAATACGGAGAGTAAAGCCGATTTTATTCATAAGTTTAAAATTTCAGCCAAAGAAACTGATGAACTACAATTTTGGTTAGAACTTTGTAAAAGTTCAGAATTCTATCCAAATCCTAACGAAAAATAATTTAAAAAATTACAATCTATAAATTTGATCATTTCTAAAATCATATCATCCTCAAAGAAAGGTTAATTTTCAAATCATCAAATTTTTACATTTTTAAATCATAGAAATTATGCTAACAAAAGAAGACATCGCAAAACGCATCGCAAAAGAAGTTAAAAACAATTATTTTGTAAACCTTGGAATTGGAATTCCAACATTGGTAGCAAACTATGTCCGAAAAGATATTTCAGTAGAATTTCAAAGTGAAAACGGAGTTCTTGGCATGGGTCCTTTTCCTTTTGAAGGAGAAGAAGATGCCGATATTATCAATGCCGGAAAACAAACGATCACCACATTACCCGGAGCTAGTTATTTTGACTCGGCGACTAGCTTCGGGATGATTCGCGGGCAACACGTCGATTTGACCATTCTAGGCGCAATGGAAGTTTCTGAAAATGGCGATATTGCCAACTGGAAAATTCCAGGAAAAATGGTAAAAGGAATGGGCGGCGCGATGGATTTAGTGGCTTCTGCAGACAATATTATTGTAGCCATGATGCACGTTAATAAAGCTGGAGAAAGTAAAATCCTAAAAAAATGCAGTTTGCCATTAACAGGAGTAGGTTGTGTGAAAAAAGTAGTTACAGAATTAGCCGTTTTAGAAATAACTTCAAAAGGATTTAAGCTATTAGAAAGGGCCCCCGGTATTTCTGTGGAACACATTATCGCATCAACCGAAGCTCATTTAATTATTGATAGTAAAATTCCAGAAATGGTAATTGATTAAATATTTTTTATAGGTCCCCATTTTCATAGGGCAGCAGAAATGCTTTGTGAAATGAAATGGAGCAACTAATGAAGGAAAAAGTCAGACATGGTTTACGACAAATAGCCTTGCTCCTCGTAAGGTCCTAAAAGAGAAAACGACCCATAAAATCGCATCAAAATAATCCCTGCATTACAACAGGGATGATTTATTAGGTTCGGAAAAGTTATATTTCGTTAGCACTGGCAGCTCTTCTGTCGCGCAACCAATACTTGGTTCGTTTGACTAAATAGAACATTACGGGTACCATAACGAGGGTTAAAACTGTGGCGTATGTCAGTCCGAAGATGATGGTCCACGCCAATGGGCTCCAGAAAACGACGTTGTCTCCTCCTACATAAACGTGCGGATTTAGGTTGGTTACCAATGAGAAAAAGTCAAAATTGAGTCCAATTGCAAGAGGAATTAATCCTAAAATCGCGGTTAATGCGGTTAGTAAAACTGGTCGCAAACGGGATTTTCCAGATTGAATGATAACGTGTTTTATTTCGGCTATAGTTAAATCGTCATGAGAAGTTTGCTTATTTTCAATAACTTTTTTGTCTAATAAAAGTACGAAAAAATCCATTAATACGATTCCGTTTTTCACGACAATTCCTGATAGCGCAATGATTCCCATCATAGTCATTAGGATTACGAAATCCATTCCCGCAAAGACGTAACCGTAGAATACACCACTAAAACTTAGTAAAACGGTGAACATAATGATGGCGGTT
Organism: Flavobacteriaceae bacterium; assembly: GCA_009693635.1. Taxonomy (GTDB): domain Bacteria; phylum Bacteroidota; class Bacteroidia; order Flavobacteriales; family Flavobacteriaceae; genus Flavobacterium. The sequence goes on along the minus strand of SHWW01000005.1, from coordinate 28,489 downwards.
TTTGACAGGGAATTAAATTGCAACACGATAATTATGGTGATGCTTGCCAATGCCAAAAGTAGTGCTCCAAACAAGAAACTGGAATCTTTTTTCTGTTGTTCTTGCTCGCCAGAAAAGGAATACGTGATGTCGCCTGCCATTTTATAATTGGCTGCTTTAAGTTCAGATTCTATTTGTTTTGTAATTCCGTCGCCATTTGCACCTGTTAAAACATTGGAATAAATGGTCATTATACGTTTTGAATTCTTGCGTTTTATTTGGTTGAACGTGAATTTTTTCTCGTTCGTTGCAAAAGCAGAAATCGGAACTTGGATGATTTGTCCGTTGTTTTGATTTCGGAAAGTTACGGGTTGGTTGAACAAAACACTTTCGTTTTTGCGTTGGTCTTCCTGCAAACGCATTACAATATTGTAGTCGTCTTTTCCTTCTTTATAGGTTGAAATTTCTTGCCCGTAAATCGCTCTACGCATCGTTAATCCTAATTGTCCCGTGCTGGCACCTAAACTTCCAATGCTTACACGATCTACATTTACTTCTAGTTCTGGACTTTCTTTATTGACATCAATATTTAATTTTTCGATGCCTTCGATGTTTTTTAAATTGATGAAAGTGATTACTTTATTAGCTTCCACCAACATTTCGTCGTAATTAGTTCCCGACAATTGCAAACTTATTGGATATCCTGATGGCGGTCCGTTAGAATCTTTTTCGACAATAATTTTTGCTCCAGCAATTGCTTTTACTTTTGCACGAATTTCTTCTAAAATATCATCTGTATTAACGTCTTTTCTAAAATTAAATTCAGTAAAATTCACAGTTACTTTTCCTTTATATGGTGTTTCCGATTGGTTTCCAGAATCTACATTTGGGTTTCCAGCGCTTTTTCCCACCTGCGAAACGATACTTTCGGCCAAATAGTTTTCGTTGTTTTCAACATATTTACTCAAAATTGCTATCACTTGTTTTTCAACAAATAAATTGGCTTTGTTGGTTTTTGAAATTTCTGTACCTTGTGGATATTCGATGTAAACTATGGCTTGATTTGGAATGTTTTTTGGGAAAAACAATACATTTCTCGGGAAGATTCCCAATAATACAAATGAGAAAATTAATAATCCAATAATTCCAACTAATGCAATTACAGATTTTTTTCCGGTTAAGATTTTACCAAGAAAAACTTGGTATTTTGCTTCTAATCTTGGGAAAAAACTGTTTTGGAAATCTTGTGTCCATTTGAAAAGAAACAAATGATACGCCCACATTAATACCAAAGCAATAATGATTAAATGTCCGATAGCTTTCATCCAAATAGTATGAGTAATATTCCCAGGAATTACGAATAACAATCCTGAAACAATAAAAATAATTGTGTATTTTTTCAAGGCTTTTTTAGAAATATTTCGGTCTTCAATATCCATAAAACCACCTGTCATTGCGGCATTGATAACCATGGCTACGAACAACGATGCGCCCAAAACACAAGACAATGTTATTGGAAAATAAATCATAAATTTTCCTACCGTTCCTGGCCATAAAGCCAATGGAATAAATGCGGCCAAGGTGGTTGCTGTTGATGAAATAACCGGCCAAGCGATTTCGCCAATACCAATTTTGGAAGCTTCAATTCGTCCTAATCCTTTTTTCATATTGGCAAAAACATTGTCTACAACCACAATTCCATCATCAACCAACAATCCTAATCCCATTACCAATCCAAACAAAACCATCGTGTTTAACGTGAACCCAAATAGCGATAAAATTGCAAATGCCATCAACATTGAAATTGGAATTGCAGCTCCAACAAACAGGGAATTTCTTAATCCCATCGTGAACATCAACACAATCATTACCAGAATAATTCCGAAAATTATGTGGTTTGAAAGTTCGTTTACTTGGTGTTTGACTTTACTCGATTGGTCGTTAGTCATTTTGATGCTCAAATCTTTTGGCATGACTGTTTCTTGTGCTTTAACCACAATTTCTTTAACTTGATCCAATGCAGAAATCATATTTTGCCCAGAACGTTTTTTTACATTTAGCATCACCACTTCTTGACCACTTTCGCGGGCATATGTAGTTTTTTCTTTTTCTTTGAAATTGATCCCTGCAATGTCTTTGAGGTAAACCGTTCCTCCGTAGGATTTTACAACTACGTTTTCAAGTTCCTTTGGGTTTTTGATTTCCCCAACAATTCGGATGTTATTTCGGGACCCTTGCGAGATTAAATTTCCTCCGGAAAGGGTCATGTTTTCATATTTTACTGCATTTTGAATGTCGTCAAAACTTACTTTTGCAGCGTTCATTTTGAATACATCTATTGCAATTTCAACCTCTTTGTCGTCAACACCAAGAATATCTACTTTTTTAACTTCAGGTACATTTTCAATCTCGTCTTTTAAATATTCCCCATATTTTTTAAGTTGTTGCGTAGTATAATTCCCTTTTAAATTAATATTCAATATCGGTACTTCCTCCGAAATATTGATATTAAAAATACTGGGTTCTACCTTACTTCCATTATCAAGATTTGGCCAATCGGTATCGGCTTTCGCCAAATCTGCTTTGTCTTTAATTCTGATTTTAGCTTCTTCAATAGAGATTTTTTGTTCAAATTCAACAACTACAATTCCATAATCTTGAAACGAACTTGACGTAACTTTGGTAACGCCAGAAATATTTTTAAACTGATCTTCAAGAGGTTTTACGACTAATTTCTCCACATCTTCAGATGAATTTCCTGGAAAAATAGAAGAAACATAAATTTTGTTTTCCAATATTTCAGGGAAGTTTTCACGAGGCATATTGATATACGCCATCGTTCCTGAAACTATAATTATAAAGGTAAGAATGTAAACCGTAATTCGGTTATCTACAGCCCAACTCGAAATGCCAAATTCTTTTTTTTGATGACTCATTATATAAGAGTTATTTTAAATTTTAAATGATAAATTTTGAATTCAATATTTGTCAATTTTGATTAGGGGGATTAAAAATTTAGTTTCATTCCCTCCGAAACCGTATTTACTCCATCGCTTACAACTACTTTTTTTGGTTCTAATCCACTTAAAATCTCGGTGAAATTTTCAGATGTTTTTCCCACTTTCACAATCACTTTTTTAGCAATTCCCGTTTTGTCTTTAATTGATGTTGCTTCAAATACAAACTGCTCGCCATTACCATCTACTTGAATCACATTGGAAGGAACTACAACTGCATTTGCATTAGTGTAATCAATGATTTTGAGTTTAGCCACTTGGTTTGGACGTAATAAATTCTCAGTATTTGGAACAGAAACTTCAATCCCAAAACTTCTATTATTAGGGTTGATATTATTAGCTACTTGTCGAATTTTACCAATGTAGGTTTTTTCTAAAGATGCCAAATAAACATTGACAACCGTCCCGACTTTTAATTTTCCAATATAACTTTCAGGAACCGCTGTAGAAACAAACATATTATTTAAATTCACAATTCGCATCAATCCTTGTCCAGGCCCAACTACTTGTCCTTTTTCGGTAATTAATTCGTCAATTACTCCTGAAAACGGGGCTATAATCCTTGTTTTTGACAATTGCGCTTTCATTTGTAAAACTGCTTTTTGTTGGCTAATCATATTGGTTTGTGCTTGCAAATACTGAATTTCAGAACCAATTTTTTGATCCCACAAACGCTTTTGTCTTTCGAAAGTTGTTTTTGCCAGTGATAATTGCGTGTCCATCTGAGCCAATTGCTGACTCAAACCTCCATCGTCAATAGTTCCAAGAAGCTGCCCTTTACTCACTTTTTGACCGGCAATTACATTTACAGTATTTAAAATCCCAGAGAATTGTGGGTAAATAATCAGATTTTCTTTAGTATTCACATTTCCTTGAACTTCTAAATAATGACTAAAAATAGTGTCTTTCGCCACCGAAACTGAAACCAAGGCTTCTTCCGATTTTTTAATATCTAAAAGGGCAATGGCATCGTCCAATTTTGTTAATTGGTTTTGCAATTCAGCTTTTTTTGCCTTTAAAGAAACCAAGTTTTTTGAATTGATTAAAGTATCAATATTGGCGTTGTCTTCTTTCTTTTTGCAAGAAAATAGTAAAACGGAAAATGTTGTGATTAAAATTATTGTTTTCATTTTTGAATTTATTATTGTATGATTATTTTTTATTTATTACTTTTTCTAAACTTGCTTTTTTATTAATAATATTCACCATCGACTGCAAATAATTTTGTTGCGCCCCATATAATTGGCGTTGTGCTTCACTAAAATCAAAACTTGACGACAATCCTTCTGTGAATTTTATTTGTTGTTTTTTCTCAATTCGTTCAGCTAAATTCAAATTGGTTTTTGCTGTTGTAAATTCCTCGATGCTGAATTCATATTCGCTTTTCGCACTTGCGTATTGTAATTTCAATTTTTGTTCGGTTTCGGTCAATTGCGTTCTCGCTTTTTCAAATGCAATTTTAGCTTGTTGTGTTCTAGAACTTCTTGCTAAACTGCTAAAAATAGGCACATTTAAACCAATACCGAGATTCGAGAAGTTATTCCATTTTTGTGCAGGTGTAAAAAATGCAAACTGATTGGCGAAAGCGTTATACCCTATATTTAAATTGGCGCCTAGAGAGGGGAGCGCTTTGCTTTTTTGTAATTTATATTCTAATTGGAGTTGCTCTTGAAAATTCAAAGCCATTTGATAATTTACATTTTGCGATGGACTAAATTCTCCTTGCGAAAAGGCAGCATCTAAATTGTTTATCATCAAAATATCTAATTTATCGGTGAGTTTTAAATCATCAGTTATTTCAATTCCTAATGTAATTTTTAGCATGTTATTAGCAATAATCAGTATTCTTTTTGTATTGCTTAAATTACTTTTTATGGTTGACAGAGTGATTTGAAGTTGTTCAACATTTTCTTCTTCAATTAATCCGCTTTTGAATGTTTCCCTAGTGTCTATAAATGTTTTTTCTAAAATAGTTTTATTTTTAACTAGAATCAAGATACTTTCTTCTGCTAATAATACATTTCCATAAGCATTAACGACCATTTCCTTGATTTCTGCATCTGTTTTCTGTTTGGCATTTTCATAGAATTTCAGGTATGTTTTTGATGCCTGCAAAGCTACAATGTAAGATCCGTCAAATAGCAGTTGACTCAAAGTGGCTCTCGCATTCATATTATGATTAGTGCTAAAGGCTATTGTTCTCACTCCTCCAGCAATGCCTCCTAACGGACCTCCTCCAGTCACCCCTTGGACCATGTATTCAAAATTATTACCGTAATCAAATCCAGCATTTATTTGGGGCAAACCCATGGCGGTAGTTTCCCATTTCTTCTCTTTGGCAGAGGTAATGTCACGTCGAGCATTTATTGAAGAATAATTATTGGTTAATGCGTAAATAATTGCTTCTTCAAGGTTAAGTGAAAAACTTTTAGGCTTTTCCTGGGATTTTGCGGTGATTGCAAAAGATAATAAGGTAATCCAGATTACTTTTTTCATTATTGTTTAATGTTCATTAATTGTTTTTCTAATTCTGCAATTCCTGCCGTCGTTGCAATTGCTCGTGTATGGTATTCTAATATTTCTAATTCTAATTGTTGTCCTTCGTTTTCAGACCTTGTTTGTTCTTTAATGCTAAAAACCAAATTATAGTAAAATCGGACATACGTATCAACCGAAATTCCTTTTCTATACAAACCTTGTGAAATTCCATTTTCTATATTTTGTTTGAAAACGGTATTGCATTCATTGATTTCCCTTGCAATTACTTTCTCGTAGATTTCTGGATAATGTTTTTTTAATTGATAAATAGGTGACGTATCTGCCGATTTAAATATTTCCTTGAACATCTTTCTGATTTCAAAATTTTCTTCGATGGCATTATATTTTTTAGTCACAATATTGCTAATAATCTCATGAACTTCATAATGAACAGCCGCCGTGCTTTCCTCAATCAAAACTTCTTTGTTGCAAAAAAACTTGTAAATTGTTTTTTTTGAAATACACATTTCCCCAGCAATATCATCCATTGTTACGCTTTTGAAACCAAGTTTCAAAAATAAATCACTTGCTTTTGATATGATTTTATCTTTCATTCTTTAGGATTAAAAGGGTTAATTTTGTGCAAATCTACAATGGAAACTTTAAAAACCAAAATAGTTTCCATAGTATTTACAATTAATTAACATTTGAGAAAGTTAAAAGTTCAAACTTTTTTGAGTTTCTTTGTAATACGCAAAGATTTTAAAGAAACCGATCTTCAATCTTAACCCTTAAAACGAGAATAATGCATTCTATTTATCAGTATCAAGAATTTATATCTGACTATTTGCAATCACAATACGAAACCAAAGAACCTAAAAATCTTTATGATCCAATTCATTATATATTAGGACTTGGAGGGAAACGAATGCGTCCAGTTTTAACATTGATGAGTGCAGAAGTTTTTGACGCAGACTATAAAAAAGCATTGCCAGCGGCACTTGCTGTTGAAGTTTTTCATAATTTTTCACTCATTCATGATGATATTATGGATGATGCGCCTTTAAGAAGAGGAAATGAAACTGTTCACGAAAAATGGAATATTAACACTGGAATTCTTTCAGGCGATGCGATGTTGATATTGGCGTATCAACATTTTGAAAAATATGAGCCTTCCCTTTTTAGAGATTTAGCGAAATTGTTTAGCAAAACAGCATTGGAAGTTTGCGAAGGGCAACAGTGGGATGTGGATTTTGAAACACGAGATAATGTATCCGTTCAAGATTATTTGAAAATGATAGAATATAAAACGGCAGTTCTTGTTGCTGCGGCGATGAAAATGGGAGCTATAATTGCTAAAACTTCTGAAGAAAACGCCAATTTAATTTATGATTTTGGTTTGAGTTTAGGTTTGGCATTTCAACTGCAAGATGACTATTTAGATGCTTTTGGAAATCCAGAAACTTTTGGAAAACAAGTTGGTGGAGACATTATAGAAAACAAAAAAACTTATTTATATCTTAAAGCGTATGAATTTGCATCTAAAGAACAAGCCGAACAATTGGCAAGTTTATTTTCGATTCATCCAGAGGATAATTTAGAAAAAATCAATTCCGTAAAAGATATATTTTTGACTACCGGAGCTGCATTTGAAACCAAAAAGGCAATTCAACAGTTCACTTTAAAAGCGTTTGAGACACTTCAAAAAATCAGCATTGACAATGATAAAAAGGAAATATTAAGAACATTTGGAGAAAATTTAATGGGGCGAAAAGTATAATTTTAATGAGCTCAAAAACATTTATTGCACCCATAAATAGCGATTTACTGCTTACCGAGGCTTCAAAAGATAATTTATATTTGAAATTAATTGAACAAATCAATAAAGATTTCAATTTGGCAAACGAATCAATTGATTTCCCAATTTCAATTGGACCCGAAGAATTAAAAGCACAATTACACGAAAAAATATATCAATTAATTCAATACAAATTCGCAGAATACCTCAACTTGCTATATATTATTGATGTTGCCGAAGCCCAAATTAAAAAATTAGACGGCTCCGATTTAGTGATCTTAGCCGAAGAAGTTGCTTTTTTAATTTTAAAAAGAGAATGGATGAAAGTTTGGTTTCGGAATAATTATTAGGCTAAAACAAGCCATTCAATTCAGCGTCAATTTTATTGATAATTATCCCTAAATCTTCAGGATTATTAACGAAATCAATATTGTCAACATCAATTATCATAAGCTTCCCTTTAGAATAGGAGGTAACCCAAGCTTCGTATCTTTCGTTTAAACGATTCAAATAATCAATAGAAATTGTATTTTCATATTCGCGCCCTCGTTTATGAATTTGAGAAACCAAATTTGGAATAGAACTTCTCAAATAAATAAGCATATCTGGTGGAGATACGAGTCCTTCCATTAAATCAAAAAGCGAACTGTAGTTTTGAAAATCACGATTGGTCATTAATCCCATAGCGTGAAGGTTGGGGGCAAAAATATGTGCATCTTCATAAATCGTTCGGTCTTGAATGATTTTTTTACCGCTCTCACGAATTTGCAAAACCTGTCTAAAGCGACTATTTAAAAAATAGATTTGTAAATTAAATGACCAACGTTCCATTTGATGGTAAAAATCATCTAAGTACGGATTATCAACTACATCTTCAAAATGAGGTTCCCACTTGAAATGCTTTGCTAACAAGCGAGTTAATGATGTTTTTCCAGCTCCGATATTTCCAGCTATAGCTATATGCATTATGGTACTATTATTTTATAATTCTTAATTTGTCGATTTGTAAAAATAGATAAAATTTGGTCTTTGAATATGAAAATTTCAAACGTTTTATCAACATTTTGAACTTCTTCGGTTATATTTAATTTAAAGTCTTGAAAATACAAGTGCTCGCCTTTTGAAAAAAGTATTAATTCTGGACTTAGTATTTGGATTTTATCAAAATCCGTGACTTTTCTAAGCAGAGTGATTTTTCCGAAAATATCACATGAAAACCAGTTTAGTTTATCGTCAATCCATTGAAAAGTATTGAAATCTGATTCGTAATGCTTAAAATTTCCTTGAAATGAAATGGTGATGGATTTAAAATTGCCATTTGAATAATTATATAATCCAAGTTTTTGCGATGACGAATCGAAAACCCAAAGGTTGTTTTGAGAAGCAATTCCAATAGCAGTCGCAATAATAGGTATGCTAATATTTGAAAAATCAATTTTTTGAATCTCATTCAATTGGTTGTCTAATAAAATCACAGAATTAAAATCTTCATAAAAAAGAACAATTTTAAGTGGGTTTTGCAAATCAATTTTGGTAATTTTCCCTAAAGAGAGGTTTTTGTATTGCCATAATTGTGAATTATTTTTCTTGAAAAAGACATTGTTTTCAATGTAATATAAATTGGATAATACATCAATCCCTACAAAAGCATCTCCAGAAATAGATTGAGTCGAAAGTAAGGAAGTGTTTTTCTTTTGTCCCCAAATCGAAAACATAGAAAACAAAAGTAAACTTAAAATAAAAAGCTGTTTTTTCATAGTCAGCTAAATTACGATTAAACCTTTTATGATTAAACACGTCTTAAATAAAATTTTTAACAAAACATTTGTAACAATAATTATCCTAATTCGTCATATTTGCAATCGTATAATTACTATTTTTATTGAAATTTAGTAAATAGTTTAACAAACAAGATAAATAAATCAATTTATGTTAAGAAAAATAATTTTATCAGTAGCCTTTAGCGCAGTTTCTTTTTTACAAATGAAAGCGCAAGAATTTCAAGGAATGGCAGTTTATGAATCAAAAACAAGCAATTCTGATTTTAAAACGAGAATGCAAGGAAATAAAGATATGACACCCGATTTGCAAAAAATGATTGAGGAGCGTATGAAAAAAATGTTTGAAAAAACCTTTATTCTAAACTTCAATAAATCGTCATCCATTTATAAAGAAGAAGAAAAATTAGAAGCTCCAGGCCAAGGCGGTGGAGGCGGTGGTGGTATGAGAAATATCTGGAGCTCAATGATGGGAGGTGGCGGAACAAATTATAAAAATGTGAAGCAAAAAACATATTCTGTTGATAAAGAGTTTATGGGAAAAGAGTTCTTAATTAAAGATTCCTTGCCAAATTATGCATGGAAAATGGAAAGTGAAACTAAATTAATTGGAGGGTACAATTGCTTCAAAGCCACTGCTGTACGTCCTGTAAGTCAATCTGATTTTAGAAATTTTAGATCTAAAAAAGAGGATGCAAAATCCGAAGTTGTTAAACCGGAAGGCCAAGCTAAGAAAACCAACTTTATGGATGATTTCGAATTACCTAAAGAAATTACAATTACAGCCTGGTATTCCCCTGAAATTCCAATTAACCAAGGGCCAGAAAACTATTGGGGTTTACCGGGATTAATATTAGAAGTGAACGATGGAAAAACAATTATTTTGTGTTCAAAAATTATATTAAATTCTAAAGAAAAAACAGAAATTAAAGAATCTACAAATGGGAAAGTAATTTCTCAAAAAGAATATGATGAAACAGTCGTTAAAAAAATGGAAGAATTCAGACAAATGAATCAAGGAAATGGCGGAATGAGAATGGGCCGTTAGGCAATGGAGTTTTATAGTTATTAAATTAAATATTACAATAATCAAATCAAAATGAAAAAATTCCTGCTATTATTCTTTGTGACTTCAATTTCATTTTCTCAAAATATAAAATTTGAGGGTTTTATTCAAGACATTGGAAAATCTCCATTAGAAATGGCAAATGTAATGGCTGTAAACCAAGTTACAAAAGCGATGGATTCCTATGCCATTACAAATGATAAAGGAAAATATTTACTCAATTTGAAACCCAATACTAACTATACCATTAAGGTTAGTTATTTGGGAATGCAATCCAGAGAGATTTCTCTGGCAACCTTAGCAACAAATATTGTTCAAAATATTACTTTAGAATCGGGAGGAATTGAACTTGAAGGCGTTGAAATTGTTCGCGAAATGCCCGTTTCAATAAAAGGAGATACAATAGTTTATAACGCCGATTCATTTAAATCTGGAACGGAACGAAAATTAGAAGACGTTTTAAAAAAATTACCAGGCGTAGAAGTTAATGCCGATGGAGAAATTGAAGTAGAAGGTAAAAAAGTTACAAAATTAATGATTGAAGGGAAAGATTTTTTTGATGGCGATACAAAATTAGGCGTCAAAAATATTCCTGCAGATGCGATAGATAAAATTCAAGTTCTCAGGAATTTCAACGATGTTTCCGCTTTGAAAGGATTGGAAAATGGCGATGAAAATATAGCGATGAATATCAAACTAAAATCAGGAAAGAAGAATTTTTGGTTTGGAGACATAAATGCTGGTGGAGGAACTGAGAATAAAAATACTCGCTATATTGCTAACCCAAAACTGTTTTATTACAGTCCAAAATACAGCATCAACCTAATTGCCAATTATAATAATATTGGAGAATTACCATTCACCGTTCAAGATTATTTCAAATTCACGGGAGGATTTAGAAGTATGATGAAAAAAGGAGGTACCAACTTTAATGTTTCTTCTAACGATTTAGGGATTTCATTGCTTAGGAACAACCGCGCAAAAGAAATTGAAACCGAGTTTGGAGCAACCAACTTTTCTTACAACGTTAATAAAGCTTGGAGTTTAAGTGGTTTTGCTATTATTTCAAAAACAATTACAAATACGGAAACGGCTTCTCAAAACAACAGAACAGATGAAATTAGAAACTCTAGTGGAACAATAATAAATTCATTAAATACCAATCAAAACACACAAGAAACGGCTCATCAAAAAAGTAATTTAGGCCTTTTCAAATTAAGTTCAAGCTATAAACCAAATACGAAATTGCAATTTGATTATGATATTTTATTGAAAAATTCAAATCAAAATGAAGACAATAATTTGCTTTCGGAATTAATAACAACGGCTTCAAACGGATCGCCACCAGTAAATAACAATCAAAATATCAACACTTTCAAGGAGCAAAACCCAGTTTCTTTATCTCAAAACATGAGTTTGTATTATACTAAAAGCGATAAAAGCGTATTTGATATCGAAATCCAACACTTATATCAAGATGAAGATCCTTTTTACAACGCCAATTTAGGTCAGAATCCATTTCCAATTTTAGGATTGCAAGGCCAAAACAGGTATAATCTAAATCAGAATCGTTTTGTGAAAACCAATAAAATGGATGCAAAAATTGATTATTATTATATGTTAACCCCAAAAAGTAATATTAACTTTACTTTTGGAAACACCTATTCTGTTCAAAATTTCAATTCTCATATTTTTCAGATTTTGGACAACGGAACAACTAACGACTTGAATGATGCCGATAAAAACAATGACGTTAGCTATAATTTTAATGATGCTTTTTTAGGGTTACATTTCAAATTTATAAAAGGGAAATTCACTTTTAATCCAGGATTTACATTTCACAATTACAACACCTTTAACGACCAATTAAACTCAAGAGTTAGTGATAATTTCTTCCGTATTTTGCCAGATATTTATGCATTATACCAAATGAAAAAGGCAGAAACATTAACCTATAATTATGCTGTTACAAATGATTTTACAGATATAAATAGAATCGTCTCAGGCTATACTTTTACAAATTATAACTCATTATTTAGAGGAAACAGAATGCTAGAAAATGCTTTGTCACAAAGTCATTCGCTTCGTTACTTTAAATACAATATGTTCAATTTTGAAAATATTTTTGCAAATATTAATTATACAAAACGCATAAATGCGGTTAAAAGTAGCGCAGATTTTTCTGGAATTAACCAAGTTTCAACCGCAATAAATTCTAATTTTGCAGATGAATCTTTATCTGGAAATGCGAATTACGGCAGATCATTCGCTAAAAATTTCAAAGCTTCATTAAATTTAGGTTTAAATTGGTCAAAATTTAATAACATCCAAAATAATATTTTTAGAACTACCGAATCACTTACACAAAATTATACCTTAAAATTAGCTACAAATTATAAAGATTTACCAAACTTCGAAATAGGCTATTCTATAACCAAAAATGACTATAGTGGTACTAAATTTTTGACTGAAAGACCTTCTGCTAAAATTGACTATTTCTTTCTTAAGAGTTTTTCTTTTGTCGCAGAATATGAATATTATCATTACACAAACAACAAAAATACCGTTAATAACGAATATGATTTCTTGAGTTCAAGTTTGATTTATCAAAAAACAAAAGACAGCAAATTTGAATACAAAATTAGCGCAACGAATTTATTAAATACAAAAACCTTAAACGACGATAGTTTCACGCAGTTTGCTACAAGAACATCTCAATATACCGTTCAACCCAGATATATTATTTTTGGTTTAAAATATAATTTGTAGTACTATTGAACTGAATTATAATATATGATTTCAAAAGGTTTTATTTTGAGAATTCGAATGATCAATTTTGCTTCATTAGAACAATTTGACTACTTTTGGCACAATAATTAAAATACTATTATGAGTATTGCTAAACACAATTGGACGAAAGACGAAATTATTGCTATATACAATAAACCTTTGATGGATTTGCTTTTTGAAGCTGCTTCAATTCACAGAAAATCACATGATCCAAATGTGGTACAGGTTTCTACTTTATTATCAATTAAAACAGGTGGTTGTCCTGAAGATTGCGGCTATTGTCCGCAAGCAGCTCGCTACCACACGGATATTGAAGGGAATGATTTAATGTCGGTTAGCCAAGTAAAAGCACAAGCATTGAGAGCAAAATCGAGTGGGTCTTCCAGAGTTTGTATGGGAGCTGCATGGAGAAATGTTAAGGACGGACCAGAATTTGATCAAGTTTTAGAAATGGTTCGTACCATCAATAAATTAGATATGGAAGTGTGTTGTACTTTGGGTATGATAACTGAAAATCAAGCCCATCGTTTAGCAGAAGCTGGTTTATATGCCTACAATCACAATTTAGATACCTCAGAAGAATATTATAAAAAAGTAATTTCTACACGTGGCTTTGAAGACCGTTTGCAAACTATTGAAAATGTTCGCAAAACAAATGTTACCGTTTGTAGTGGAGGAATTATTGGAATGGGAGAATCAATAGAAGACCGTGCAGGAATGCTTGTAGCGCTTTCTACATTGAATCCACAACCAGAATCGGTGCCTATAAATGCTTTAGTTGCGGTTGAAGGAACGCCAATGGAAGAAGAGAAACCCGTTGAAATTTGGGAAATGATTCGAATGGTGGCAACTACAAGAATTATTATGCCAGAAACGCAAGTTCGTCTTTCGGCAGGAAGAATGAATATGAGTCGTGAAGGACAAGCGATGTGTTTCTTTGCAGGAGCAAATTCTATCTTTGCTGGCGATAAATTGCTCACAACCCCTAATCCAGATGTAAATGAAGACATGAAAATGTTTGAAACATTAGGATTAATTCCTCAAAAACCATTTGTTAAAGTCATGCGGCCTACTACCGTTGAAGCTGAAGATTCTATTTATCTATCTTTAGGGGAAAAACCAAAATGGTCAAGACCTGGGCATAAAATAGAGAAGAATTTAGAGGCCTCAGGCAAAACAAATGTCTAGTTTTTTTGTATTCTTAATAGATAATTAATAAATTTTGGCTCCTAATTCTCACAGAACATATTCCATAACGGAAGCCCAAAACAAATTAGAAAATTACTGTGCATATCAAGAGCGTTGTCACAAAGAAATAGTTGAAAAATTGCGGAGTATGAATATGATTCCACAAGCTATTGATTTGATAATTGTTCATCTTATAGACAATAAATACCTCAACGAAGAACGTTTTGCGTGTAGTTTTGCAAGAGGAAAGCACCGCATTAAGCATTGGGGGAAAATCAGGATTGTGAACGAATTAAAGTTTCGTAGGATTTCACAATATAATATCACAACAGCACTAAAAGAAATTACCCCCGAAGAATACAACAACACTTTTCACGCTTTGGCCGAAAGGCAATGGCTTAATATTCATGAAACTAACGCTATCAAAAAACGAAAAAAATTCTGTGATTTTCTACTTCGAAAAGGATTTGAAAGTAATTTGATTTATGAAAAAGTAAAAGACTTGGAGAGTTGTGAAATGTAAAATTCGAATTATACATTATTTGAGACGTCTTAAATTTATGCCCTTAAACTTTATACATTCGGCCAATTTTAAGGCTATTATCTATTCGAGTATAAACCTACAAACTCAACAACACACTCACTGCATTTCCGCCAAAACCAACGGCATTTACCATTATTTTTTTCAAAGGTTTATTTTGAAACTGTACTTCCGCAAATGGAACTCCGATGAAATGATTGTGTTGCAACATCATAATCGCCATTTCTATACTCAACATACCCGAAGCGCCAAGAGTGTGTCCAATTTTCCATTTATTGGAAGTCAATAAAGGAAGGTTGTCGCCAAATACTTTTTGGATTGCTTTATATTCAGTTAAATCTCCTTTTATAGTTCCGGGCGCATGCATTACAATGGCATCAACTTGTAATAAATTTGTATTTTCCAATGCCATTTTCATTGATTTTTGAAAACAGGTTGCTTCTGCAGAAACAGAAACATTATGTTCCAAAATTTCTGTAGCATAGCCAATTCCTTCAATAAAAGCGAGAGCATTTTTCTTTTTGCCAATTTCTAAACAACAAACAGCCGCAGCTTCACCAAGAATCAAAGTGTTTTTTTTCTTATTCAAATCTAAAGCACGATTTGGGTAATCAGAACTTTCATTTAATTTAGAATAAATTTTTAATGCCTTCATTTGAGCAATCGTAAAATCAGTTAAAGGAGCTTCACTTCCGCCAACTAAAAATTTATTTGCCATTCCTGCTTTGAGCCAGGCAACTCCATTTAGCAAAGCATGCAATGCCGTGGAACAGGTTATGGAGTGCGAAATTTCTGGGCCTTGACTTTGTAAATCGTGAGAAACCCAAGAAGAAATATTTCCAAGAGTAGTAGTGGGAGACGCTAAAGTTGAAACTTTCCCTTTTTTTATAAAATCAAGGTGGTGCTTTTCAAATAATTCAGTTGCTCCACGAGAAGAACCAATGTTAATTCCAAAAGTATCCCCAGTTTTCCAGTCCGCATCTATTGTTGCTTTTCGAGAAGCTGCTATTGCAAATAATACCGAATTATCTAACGCTTTGTATTTTTGATCTGAATTTTTTAATGCTTCTATTTCCTGTTTTGAAGCCGCATCTAATGGTGCCACAATTCCATTTTGATTGCCAAAAGCATTTGCTACAAAACAATGTTGATTGGATTGATAGTTATTCCAAATTGCATCTTGATTGTTTCCTAATGCAGAAAGAGAAGCGATGGCGGTAATAGAAATTGTTGTTGGCAAAGGTTTTGTTTAATTATGAATTATAAATTATGAATTATAAAAACTTAACCGCAAAGGTCGCAAAGTTTTTAGCTAAGTTCACAAAGAAAAAAATCTATTATCTATTTGCCTTCTAAATAAATCAAACTATCTCTAGAGCACTCTCAACTACATCGTAAATTTTTTGCAGTTGGTCGTCTGTGATAATATAAGGCGGCAAGATATAGACTATATTTCCAATAGGTCGTAAAATTATTCCATTTTCAATGAAAAAATCATAGAGTTTGTTTCGTAAAGAACCGTAATAGCTCGCTTGGCTTTCGGTTTTAATTTCCAATGCAAAAATGACTCCCAAAACCCGAGTTGTCGTTACTTTTGGATGTGTTTCAATGTGTTTTTGAAATTCCAAATGATTCTGATTTACTCGTGCGATATTGGTTTGCATTTCATCAGTTTGCAATAATTCCAAACTTGCCAAAGCCGCTGCGCAACCCGTTGGATTTGCAGTAAATGTATGCCCGTGAAAAAGTGCTTTATTAATATCATCGCTATAAAAAGCATCGAATAAATCTTGGGTGAACGTGGTAATTGCCATTGGAATTGTCCCGCCCGTTAACGCTTTCGATAAACATATCATATCAGGTTGGGTTTGCAAATAATCGCAGGCAAACATTTTTCCAGTTTTTCCAAAGCATGTCATTACCTCGTCGGCAATGGTTAAAACACCATTTTCTTGACAAATTTTGATTAATTTATCTAAAGCTTCTGGCTCATACATTACCATTCCAGCTGCTCCTTGGACTAACGGTTCAAAAATAAATCCAGCACAAGTATTGTTTTTTATGGCTTGAGCCAATGCTTGAAAACTGACTTCTTCATGCCCTTTTATTGGAACTGGAATCCGAACCACATCAATAAACATACCTTCGAAAGCTTGGGTGTAAAAAGAAATTCCACTGGCTGCCATAGCAGCAAATGTATCTCCGTGAAAAGCATTTTCTAAGGCGATTATGGTAGTTTTGTTTTCTCCTTTATTGAAAAAATATTGCAACGCAACTTTTATTGCCACTTCTACAGCGGTTGATCCGTTATCAGAAAAAAAGATTTTCTTTTGATTTTTCGGTAAGATTTCCATTAGTTTTTCGGATAAAACAACGGCTGGTTCGTGCGTAAATCCCCCAAATAAAACGTGTTCCAATGTAATTAATTGCTTATAAATTGCATCGGCAATGAATCGGTTGGAATGCCCGAAAGGATTGACCCACCAAGAGGCAATTGCATCAATATATTCCTTGTTGGAATCGTCCCAAAGCAATGCTCCTTCCCCTTTCACTAAAGCAATTGGCGGTTTTGAAGTTTTATGTTGGGTATAAGGATGCCAAAGATAGTGGCCGTCTCTTTCGGTTAAGTTCATCTTATTGAAATTGATATTTGTCATTGCTATTGAAGTTTCAATAAATCTTCTCGAAACAAACTAGCATATTCTGAAATTACGTTTTGGTCAAAATAAGGTTCTTTATCAATTCTTCCAATGCATTTTAGTTGCGTTGTATTCAAAATTATGGTTTCGGTAGGCAGGTTTTCATTTCCATTAAAAATAATCCCTGCAATATGTATCCCTCTATTTTTCAACGCTTCAATGGTCAATAAAGTATGGTTGATACTTCCTAAATAATGACGAGAAACAACAATCACTTTATAATCCGGTTGAATTAAATCAATTACAAAATCGGATTCATTTAAAGGTACAAATAGTCCACCAGCGCCTTCAATAACTATATGATTTGTTGTTTTTGGTTCAATTATATTTTTTAAATCTATCGTCATTCCATCTAGTTTGGCTGCTAAGTGTGGACTTGCGGGAGTACTAAGTTTATAGCTGTTTTCATGGATAACCGATTTGTCATTTGAAATATAACGTTGAATTTTATGGCTGTCTGAATCATTTAAATCACCCGCTTGAATGGGTTTCCAATAATCGGCTTCAAGCGCTTCGGTTATTATTGCTGAAGCGATGGTTTTGCCCACGTCGGTTGATATTCCTGTTATAAAGATTTTCATTTTAATTATTTAACCGCAAAGTTCGCAAAGAAATCGCAAAGTTCACAAGGTAATTAGATTTAATGTTGATTAAAATACAAAAGCAGAAAGTAGTTTCAACACTTCCGAGATTTCTTCCTTTGAATTGTAACTATGCAAACAAAACCGAAGTCGTTCTTGACCTTCTGGAACTGTGGGAGAAAGTATCGCTTTTACATCGAACCCTTTTTCTTGGAATTGATTGGCAATTGATTTTACATTTTGATTTCCAGGAATAATAGCACTTTGAATTGCCGATTTACTTCTCACAAAAATCGGTTTTAATCCTAAAATATTTTTTTCTTGATTGAAATAAATGATAGTATTTCGCAACTGTTCAAGCGCCTTTTTTTCAATTTCTAAGTGCTGGTAAGCCACTAAAATTGTTGCTACAGAATGTGGCGAAAGCCCCGTAGTATAAATAAAGCTTCGAGCAAAATTGACTAAATATTTCTTTAATTCATTACAACCAATAATTGCTGCCCCGTGACAACCCAATCCTTTTCCGAAAGTTACAATTCGAGCAAAAACCGAATCTTGTAATCCTAACATTTGAACTAATCCTTCGCCAAAATCACCAAAAACTCCCAAAGCGTGGGCTTCATCAATAACCAAATTACAATTGTATTTATTGGATATTTGTGCCAGATCTTTAAAATTTGGAGTGTCGCCATCCATAGAAAAAACACTTTCGGTAACGATGTAAATGGTTGTTAGGTCTTGGGTTTTAGGTTTTAAGTTTTGGATTAATCGTTCTAAATCTTCAAAATCATTATGTTGAAATTTATATGATTTGGCATTTGAAAGTTGAATTCCATCCCGAATCGATGCGTGTGATAATTCATCATATAAAATAATATCGTTGCGTTGGGGAACGGCACCATAAAAACCAACATTAGCATCGTAACCCGAATTGAAAATTAAAGCACTTTCTGATTGATGAAATTTGGCGATATAATTTTCCGCTTCCTGGTACAATTTATGATTTCCTGACAATAATCTAGAACCTGTTGCGCCATTTTGGATGATTTTATTTTCAATTAAATACGAATGCGTTTCGTTGAAAATAGTTTCCGACTTGGCAAACCCAATATAATCATTGGAAGCAAAATCAATTAAAGTATTGGGCAACGACAGCTTTCGCAAAGAATTGTTCTCGATTCGTTGTTCTAATTTAGAGGTTAATGCTTTTGGAAATTCTTTCATAGCATACAAAAGTAAGCAACTTTTTTTTGTTCTTATTTATAAAAAAATATTGTTTTATAGTATTTAATTATTGTTTATCAATAATTTATTTATATTTGCCACAACTTTAAAATATAAAAAGATGAGAAAATTAATTTTTTTAAAAACCATTGTAGATTATGTTTGGATTATGTCAATTATTGCTTTTCCATTAGTAATCGTTTTTATTAGTATTGTGCTGTTTTCAAATGAACCAATCGATATCCCAATTAATATTTCCGGAATAGATATAGATACAACTACTGTTTTAGGCAAAATCGGTATAGTTTTAAGCCTAATAAATTTTGGAATTATTCTTTATGCGATGTACAATTTCAAATCATTATTAAATAATTTCAGAAAAAAAATAATTTTTGAAGTTGACTGTTCCCAATTATTAAATAAAATAGGGAATTTGATTATTCTTTATGCAAGTTTATATTTAATTTCAGATTTGTTAGTCGCTTTTTCAAAAAGGACTATTTCAGTTAATTTAGGATTCGGTCAATTTTTATTTATTATGGCATTAGGTTTATTTTTCAAAGTTTTATCAGAAGTTTTTAAAATTGCGAAGAACATTAAAGAAGTAAACGAACTAACAATATAATTTTATGGCGATTATAATAAATGTAGATGTGATGCTTGCCAAACGTAAAATGCGTTCCAATGAATTAGCGGAAAGCATCGGTATTACAACCGCAAATCTATCTATTTTAAAAACAGGAAGAGCCAAAGCAATTCGGTTTTCAACCTTAGAAATAATCTGTAAAGTTTTAGATTGTCAACCTGGCGATATTATGGAATATGTAAGTGATAAATAATTTTATACTTATTTCTTCAAATGATCAATCATATCTTTTGTCATACTTTCAATATCAAATTTATGATTCCAGCCCCAGTCTTCTCTTGCTGAACTGTCATCGATGCTCGATGGCCAACTATCCGCAATTTTCTGACGAAAATCAGGACTATACGAAATGTGGAAGTCAGGAACGTGTTTCTTGATTTCGGATGCGATTTCTTTAGGAGTAAAACTCATTGCCGCCAAATTATAGGAAGAACGAATCTTAATTTTTTCAGCAGGAGCTTGCATAATTTGAATTGAAGCAGCAATAGCGTCCTCCATATACATCATCGGCATTTTGGTTTCTGAAGATAAAAAACAGTCGTATTTTTTTTTAGAAATTGCTTTGTGAAATATATCAACCGCATAATCTGTAGTTCCACCCCCCGGAGGCGAAGACCAGCTAATTAATCCAGGATATCTAACACTTCTAACGTCAACACCATATGTGTTATGATAATATTCGCTCCATCTTTCACCAGCTTGCTTACTAATTCCGTAAACCGTAGTCGGTTCCATTATGGTATATTGAGGGGTTTTTTCTCTTGGGGTTGTAGGTCCAAAAACGGCAATACTTGAAGGCCAAAATATTTTTTTTATTTTTCTAGCTTTCGCCAAATTTAACACGTGAAAAAGAGAATTCATATTTAAATCCCAAGCAAAAGCAGGGTTTTTTTCAGCTGTAGCTGATAATAATGCGGCCATCAAATAAACTTCATCTATTTCGTGAATTTCCACAAGATGTTGAATTTGATTAAAATCCAATGCATTGATAACCTCAAATGGCCCTGAATTAACCAAATCAATATTTAATTTTCTAATATCGGAAGCAATTACGTTTTCTACCCCATAAATTCCTCGTAATTTCTGAGTTAAATCTGTTCCGATTTGTCCGCAAGCCCCGATAATTAAAATTTTTGTAGCCATTTGATATATTTAGACTACAAATATAATAATTTCGGATTTTAAAATGATTTTATATGAGAATTATTCAAAATTCGTATTTCTTGAATTACCTTTGTAACTTTGTATCAAATAATTTTAAAGATGAAACTCCAAAATACGTTTCTTTTAATTGCACTTTTATTAATTTTTTCTTGTAAAGACAATAAAGAAGAGCGCCTAATTGAAAATGCTAAAGATGCCAAAAAGAAAGAAACAATCTTTAATATCATAAATAAAGGATGGAATTTTAATTCAAATCCTATAAACCCTGCATCACAAGGGTTAGTTGCTATGTGGCCTGAATGGCGTGGTTTTTTAATGGAATTGAATAGCAAGCCTAAAAGTACCATTGGAGCATTCCAGAAAAAAGCTAGAGAACTTTCTAAAAAAGTAGCAGAATTGAACAACAATATCCCAATTGCTTACAATAATCCGGAGGTAAAAAGTCGAATTGCAGTCTTAATTTCTAAAATAAATTCTTTAAATCTGTACATAAATTTAGATGAAATTCCAGATCAAAAAGTAGTAGCTTTAGTATCTGAAATTAATATTCAACTGATTTCTCTTCAATCACAATTGGATGAAATTGTTAGAAAAAGCACCATTCCTAAAGAAGAAGGTGAATCCGATTTGATTAAAATGTTAGATCCTTCAAGAGCGATTCCAACCCGATAATAATAGTTTAGTTGAGCAAATCAGTAGTAATAGGGAAATTTGACAAAGCCCCCAAGGTCAGTCAAATTGCAGAAATTTTGCAACAATCAGAAAACAAAATTCACCTTAAAGGGTTAATTGGGTCTTCATTATCGTTTATTGTGAATTCTTTTTTTTATAAAAGCGAACTTCCTTTTCTTATAATATTTGAAGATAAAGAAGCTGCCGCATATTATTTAAATGACCTTGAGCAATTAATAGGTGAAAAAGATGTGCTTTTTTATCCTGGTTCTTTTCGTCGCCCCTACCAAATTGAAGAAGTTGATAATGCGAATGTTTTGCTTCGTGCTGAAGTTTTAAACCGCATCAATTCCCGAAAAAAACCGGCAATAATTGTTACTTATCCCGATGCTTTATTTGAGAAAGTAGTCACCAAAAAAGAATTAGACAAAAACACATTAAAAGTTACCGTTGGAGATAAAATTTCAATCGATTTTATAAATGAAGTACTATTTGAGTATGAATTTAAAAGGGTTGATTTTATCACCGAGCCTGGTGAATTTTCTGTCCGTGGTGGAATAATTGATGTTTTTTCTTTTTCAAATGACAATCCATACCGAATAGAATTTTTTGGAAATGAAGTCGATTCTATCCGGATTTTTGATGTGGAAACGCAATTGTCTATCGAAAAGAAAAATAAAATTACGATTATTCCCAATGTTGAAAACAAGTTTTTTCAAGAAGATCGAGAGAGTTTTTTAGATTATATTTCCGTTAAAACCTCAATTTTCATTCAAAATACCGAAGGGCTACTTTCAAAACTCGATACGTTATTTGCGAAAGCGGAAGAAGCTTTCAAAAACTTAAATGGCACAATAAAACATTTGGAACCCAAGCAATTATTTCTGAATCAGAAGACATTTATAAAAAAAGCATTGGATTTTACGATTGTAGAATTGGGGTCGAAAGCTATTTTTAGAACCAATAAAACATTTGAATTTCACATTCAGCCGCAGCCATCATTCAATAAACAGTTCGATTTATTGCTAAATAATCTAAATGACAATCATTTTAATGGCATAAAAAATTATCTTTTTTGTTCCAATGATGACCAGGCAAAACGTTTTCACGATATTTTCCAAACGTTGGACGAAGCGAATAACGAAAGTATCAGAAAGCAATATGACACAATAAAATTTCCGCTATATCAAGGTTTTATTGACGAAGAATTGCAAATTGCATGTTACACAGATCATCAAATTTTTGAGCGCTACCATAAATTCAGCATCAAAAACGGATATGCCAAAAAGCAAACAATTACTTTAAAAGAGCTCACGACTTTGTCCGTTGGAGATTATGTAACGCACATTGATCACGGAATTGGGAGGTTTGGAGGATTACAAAAAATTCAAGTTGAAGGAAAAACACAAGAGGCGATAAAACTCATTTATGCCGATAATGACATCGTTTATGTGAGTATTCATTCATTATATAAAATCTCAAAATTCAACGGGAAAGACGGTACGCCACCCAAAATTTATAAATTAGGTTCGAATGCTTGGAAGGTTTTGAAACAAAAAACCAAGGCGCGCGTGAAGCACATTGCATTCAATTTAATTCAATTGTATGCCAAACGAAGATTAGAAAAAGGATTCCAATTCAAACCTGATAGTTACTTGCAATTAGAGCTTGAAAGTTCGTTTATATATGAAGATACGCCTGACCAAACCAAGTCAACGCAAGAAGTAAAAGCGGATATGGAAAGCAATCGCCCGATGGACCGATTGGTTTGTGGTGATGTAGGTTTTGGTAAAACAGAAGTTGCCATTCGTGCTGCTTTTAAGGCTGTAGACAACGGAAAACAAGTTGCGGTTTTGGTTCCAACAACCATTTTGGCTTACCAACATTATAGAACTTTTACAGAAAGATTGAAGGATATGCCAGTTTCTATTGGGTATTTAAACCGATTTAGAACAGCAAAACAAAGGGCAGAAACCCTTAAAGATTTGGGCGACGGAAGGCTTGATATATTGATTGGAACACACCAATTGGTCAATAAAAATGTTGTTTTCAAAGATTTAGGATTGCTAATTGTTGATGAAGAACAAAAGTTTGGTGTGAACGTAAAAGACAAATTAAAAACCATTGCTGCCAATATTGACACGCTCACTTTAACCGCTACGCCAATACCAAGAACACTACAGTTTTCATTGATGGCGGCACGAGATTTATCAGTAATTAGGACGCCGCCACCCAATCGGTATCCTATAGAAACGAATGTTGTGGGTTTCAGCGAGGAATTAATTCGGGATGCTATTTCGTATGAAATTCAAAGAAACGGACAAGTATTTTTCGTTAACAACAGAATTGAGAATATCAAAGAAGTCGCCGGAATGATTCAACGATTGGTTCCAAACGCAAGAGTTGGAATTGGTCATGGCCAAATGGAAGGAAAAAAATTAGAGGAATTAATGTTGGCATTTATGAATAGTGAATTTGATGTTTTGGTAGCGACAACCATCATCGAAAGTGGGCTGGATGTTCCCAATGCCAATACGATTTTCATTAATAACGCCAATAATTTTGGTCTTTCTGATTTACATCAAATGCGGGGGCGCGTGGGACGAAGCAACAAAAAAGCATTTTGCTACTTTATTTGTCCGCCGTATTCTGCCATAACTGACGATGCGAGAAAGAGAATTCAGGCGTTGGAACAATTTAGTGAATTGGGCGACGGTTTGAATATTGCGATGAAAGATTTGGAAATTCGAGGTGCTGGAGATTTATTGGGAGGCGAACAAAGCGGATTTATCAATGAAATTGGCTTTGAAACTTATCAAAAAATAATGAATGAAGCAATCGAAGAATTGAAGGAAAATGAATTCAAGGAATTGTATGCCGATGAGGAAAAACCTATTGAAAAAGCGTATGTAAAAGACTTGCAATTGGATACTGATTTCGAATTATTATTTCCTGACGAATACATTAATACCATTTCTGAGCGACTCAAATTATACAACGAATTGAGTTTGATAAAAGATGAAATTACCTTACAAGCCTACGAAAATAAACTTGTGGATCGCTTTGGTGCTTTGCCAAAACAGGCAGTTTCATTATTAAACAGTATCAAAATAAAATGGATTGGCACACAATTAGGAATCGAAAAATTAGTGATGAAACAAAATAAAATGATTTGCTATTTTGTTTCCGACCAACAATCGAGTTATTACCAATCAGGACGATTCAATCAAGTGTTGCAATTTGTAAAAAAGCAATCGCAATTGTGCAAAATGAAGGAGAAACAAACGCCAAATGGTTTACGCCTTTTATTGACTTTTGAAAACGTAAAATCGATACGAAAAGCATTGGAATTAATGGAGACGATATAGAGATTATAACGATTTTAAATCCTTAATTACCTTAAAAGCAATATCCACTTCATCATCGCTCACTAAAATTGTAAATTCATTTGAAGTAGAAATCACCTCATTAATGATAATCCCTTCCCAAGCCAAACGCTGAAAAATAAAGTAGTAAATACCAGGAATTACCGTGTTTTCTTTTGGTAATTTTACCGTAATCGAAGCTAAATTTTCTAACTTTTGAATTTGTTTTTCGGCTGCAAAATGCTTTTCTACCAAATGCCCCACACTTTGACTTACAATAATATTCGTCTCGCTTACGCCTTTTGAAGACGTGTAAAAAATATCAGGATTGCTGTTAATTTCCGAAATTAAATCGGCTTGTTTGGTCAAAATTGTACTGGAAACAGCAAATGTATAATCAATCAAAGAAGAACGAACCGTAATTTCTCCTAAATTTTTCATCACTTTTGAAATCTTGTGATTGAGTCTAAAATCCAAATCTACCGAAAGACGTTTCAGTGCCATTACAATAGCGCCTTGTTTTACATCTTTCCCAAATTCAGACTCTAATTCGACCATTATATTTCTTGACAAAGACGTCAAATTGATAATATTTTGAGACAATGCGCTTAATAAAAAAGGTTTGGTTTTGATGTAATTTTCAACAATTGAAGAAACAGTTTTCATTTTTTTGTGTTTTAAACTTGCAACAAATATAGTAATAAAAAACAATTTGTTATAAATATAACATTAAAAATAATAAAACGCATCTTCCAAATGTTCCATTTTGAAACCTTTCCCATCTTTGTGAAGCGCAATAATATCAAAACGAACATGCACATCAAGATCATTTGAAAGGACGTATTCGTTGATGGCTTTCACTAAAAGATGGATTTTTTTAGGTTTCACAAAATCTTGTGGCAATCCAAAATCTATACTCGAACGGGTTTTTACTTCTAAAACTGCAAGGATTCCATCTTTTTTAGCAATAATATCTACCTCAGCTTTTTGAAAAGTCCAATTGGTTTCTAAAATTGAATAACCGTTTTTTTCGAGAAATTCAACAGCCAATTTTTCTCCTAATTTACCTAAATCATTGTGTTCGGCCATTAAAAAAGTATAAATTGATTTCGTACGTAACTAAAACTTAATAATTGTTTTCTTATCATTAACTTCTAAAGATATTGTTTTACCAAAAATCAACGTATTATTATCGTGAATATGTCCCGCAGGAAAATTAAAAACAATTGGAAAACTATATTTTTTAGTAATATCCAAAATAATTTCGTGAGCATTTTTGCCCCACGGGATTTCATTGTCGTGCATTTTTATAAAACTTCCCACAACCAACCCTTGCAAGCCTTCAAAGCAACCGCAGCGTTTTAAACTCAGCATCATTCGATCAATATGGTATAAATATTCGTCTATATCTTCAATAAAAAGGATCTTCCCTTTACAATTCACCTGTGATTCTGAACCCATCATACTGTACAAAATAGACAAATTACCACCCACTAATTCTCCTTCGGCAACTCCCAATTTATTCTGATTTTCAAACGCCACACTATAAGAAAGTGTTTCTCCAAACAATGCTTTTTGCAACGTTTCCTCAACTTCCGCCGATGCTTTCTCAACATTCACCGGCATAATACCATGTATTGTTGCCACTCCCAGCGTATTCAAATGACTATGTATAACGGTAACATCACTAAATCCAACAATCCATTTTGGGTTTGCTTTAAATTTTGAAAAATCAACTAATTCAACCATTCTTGCTGTTCCATAACCCCCACGAACGCACCAGACTCCTTTTACATTTGGATTGTCAATCATTTCTTGAAAATCGGCAGCCCTTTGTTCATCGGTTCCGGCCAATTGATTATTATCTAGGCCAATTGTTTTTCCAATAACCACATTTAAGCCCCAGCTTTTAGCCAGTTCAATTGCCGGCTTTAAGTTATCGACAATGTTTTTTCTGGCAGTTGCCACAATTGCAATAGTATCTCCTTTTTGTAAATTTAGCGGTATGATCATAGTCGTTTGTGCTTGAAGTTGGAAACCCAAAAAAAGTAGCAATAAATAAATCCTAAACATTTTTTGGAGTTTTTAGTAAATTTCAAAATCAAAACAAATTAACAAATAATCAATAACAACTGCAAGGTTTTCAATTGCATTATTATTAATTAAAGTTAAGAATGCGACATCGCCATACAAACAATACTAATTTTGGCTCCTGGAATTTTTAATAATGCTCTTCCGCTGGCTTCTAAAGTTGCGCCAGTCGTTAAAACATCATCAATTAACAGATAATGCTTGTTGTGGTCGTTTTCGTTAAATGTTACATCAAAAAGAGAATCTATTATGGAAGTTCGTCCTAAAAGATCTTTTTTTACTTGTGTTTTTGAATAGACATTTCTTTGCAAAAGAGAGGTATTATAAGGAATTTTCAAACTATTTGATAATGCAAATCCAAAAGTGGTTACTTGGTTATAGCCCCGTTCCCGAAATCTTTTTTTGTGTAATGGTACTGGAATTATAACGTCAAATGTATTTGTAACTTCTAATGATTTTAATTCTTCCGAAATCCAATTCCCAAAAACAGTCCCAATTTCTTCGTGTCCGTGGTATTTTAATCCGTGAATAATTTCCTGAACTATTCCTTTTTTATGAAAATATAATAATGTAGAGGCGTGTTCAATGGGAATCCGACCATAAAATTTCATGAAAGCTTCATTTTCAGGATTACGAGAATGTTGTGTTAGCGGAATTTCATGACGGCAATTAGTGCAAATAACATTTTCTTCAGACAATAAAAAACTTTTGCAACCCATGCAAACTTTTGGGAAAAGGAGATTTATTATGTTTTTTAACATCGGTTTTTTGATTTATCTATAAAAATAACGAAAAGTAAGGCTCAAAGTACATTTTATATGCATTTATTAATTTCACTTTTTATATTTTTGCAGTATTATGGCAAAACAAGAAGATTTATTTAAAAATGTAATTTCGCACGCAAAAGAATATGGATATATTTTTGCTTCAAGCGAAATATACGATGGTTTAAGTGCCGTTTATGATTATGCACAAAACGGAGTCGAATTAAAGAAAAACATCAGAGAATACTGGTGGAAATCAATGGTGCAAATGAACGAAAATATTGTAGGGCTTGACGCGGCAATTTTGATGCATCCCACAACTTGGAAAGCTTCTGGCCACGTGGATGCTTTTAATGACCCATTAATTGACAATAAAGATTCAAAAAGAAGATACAGAGCCGACGTTTTGATTGAAGATTATGCCGAAAAACTAAATCAAAAAGCAATCAAAGAAATAGAAAAAGCAAGTGTTCGTTTTGGCAAAGCTTTTAACCGCGAGGAATTTGTTGCTACAAATGCACGTGTGGTTGAATATTTAGCTAAGAAAAACGAAATTTTGGCAAGAATGGCAAAATCTTTAGGCGATGAAAACCTTGAAGATGTGAAAGCCTTAATTGAAGAATTAGAAATTGCGTGTCCTGAATCGGG
>SHWW01000056.1 GCA_009693635.1 Flavobacteriaceae bacterium | reverse complement strand
AATGATATTTTAATGTAAAAAACATTTTTTTATTTGAACTAAAAAATTAAATTTGCTCCTGCTTATTTTTTACAGCAACTTTAGAAATCAAAAAATAATTAAAAATAATTAAAAATTAAAAAAAAAATGACAAAAGTTAAAAAAGAAGGGGACTCAAAAGTAGGAGGTATGATCTCAGGAATCATTATTGTTGCATGTGTATTTGTAGGATATCTTGTTTGGTCACTATTAATGGGATCAGCATCAAACTTTGAAGGTGGAGACAGTGAAAAAGGACATCCATTGAATACATTAGGGATGGTTTACAAAGGGGGATTTATAGTTCCTATACTATTAGGAATGTTGTTAATGGTAATTGTATTTTCTTTTGAGCGTTTTGCAGTAATTTCAAAAGCAGCTGGAAAAGGAAACTTAGACACTTTTATGAAAAGTGTTCAAACAAGCGTGAAAGAAGGAAAAATCGAAGATGCAATCGCTACATGTGATAACCAACAAGGTTCTGTTGCAAATTCAATTAAATCGGCGTTAATTAAATACCAAGATGTTAAAAAAGAAGGATTCAACAGCGAAGATGCTGCTGAAACAATTCACAAAGAAATTGAAGAAGCAACTTCACTTGAAATGCCAATGTTAGAAAAAAATATGACTATCATTTCTTCATTAGTTTCTTTAGGTACACTAGGAGGTTTGCTAGGAACAGTATCTGGGATGATTAAAGCGTTTGGGGCTTTAGCTTCTGCTGGAACTCCAGATCAAGCGGCTCTTGCAACTGGTATTTCTGAGGCGTTAATCAACACTGCAACTGGTATTTCTACTTCAGTATTGGCAATTATCGCTTACAACTTCTTTACTTCTAAAATTGATGATTTGACTTACTCTATTGATGAGGCAGGTACAACAATTGTAAACACTTACAGAAAATTCAGAGGTAGCTTGAAACAATAATTTTTGATTTTTAAATCAAATAATATATAAAATAATGGCTAAAATAAAAATGAAAAAAAAGTCGACATCGACGGACATGACCGCGATGTGTGATGTAGCTTTCTTATTGCTTACTTTCTTTATTTTGACAGCTACAGCAAAAGTCCCTGAGGCATTACCTGTAGATACGCCTGCTTCAACAGTGCAAACAAAATTGCCCGAAACAGATTTGGCAACTATTACTATAGGAAACGGAAAAGTTTTTTATGACTTAAAAGGAAGAGAAGTTCGTAAAAGAGCCCTTCAATTGATGGGTGATAAATACGGAATTAAATTCACACCAGATGAAATGGAAAAATTTGCTATCATGGAAGGATTTGGTGTGCCAATTCAAAGTTTAAGTCAGATTATTGCAATGAAAAGTGCGGATAGAAGTAAAGCTGAACAACCAGGAGTTCCTAAAGATTCATTGGACAATCAGTTGAAAGAATGGATTTACAATTCTAGAATTGCAAATATTGAAACCAATGACAAAGAATTGCAAATTGCTATTAAAGGAGATGCAAAAGAAGAATATCCTGCAATTCATAAAATAATGGATATTTTGCAAGACCAAAAAATCAATAGCTTTAGCTTGGTTACTGGTTTAAGAGGAAAAGATTTTTAATTAAAAAATATACACTAAAATGGCTGAATTAAATACAGGTGATGGAGGAGGCGAAAAAGGTGGAAAGGTAAGAAGTAAAAAGCAAAATGCTAAGGTAGATTTAACTGCAATGGTTGATTTGGCTTTCTTATTAATTACTTTCTTTATGCTTACCACAACGTTATCAAAACCACAATCTATGAGCTTGGGGTTGCCAGATAAAGAGGATGATCCTACAAAAAACAAGGATGTTAAAGTTGACGAAAATCGAACAATGACTATTTTGTTGGGAGATAATGATAAATTAGTACGTTACGTTGGCCTATTAGCAACACCGGTATCTGGAGGTACCCCTAAAGATTTTGTATATGGAAAAGAAGGTATAAGAAAAGAACTTATTGAAAGAAAAGTAAAAGTTCTTGAATATACTGGGAAAAAAGATAAAGGAATTATTGTAATCATTAAACCAAGTAAGAAATCTAATTACAGAAATTTGATTGATATACTTGATGAAATGGCAATTGTAGATGTGCCAACTTATGCAATTGTTAATGATTTTACGCCTGAAGAAACAAAATTGTTAGAAGGAAAATAAGAGCAATCTTAGCACCCAATAACCTAATAATTAAGAAATATGAAATTAGATTTAATAAAAGACCAATGGCTTGAAATTGTTTTCGAAGGACGAAATAAAGTTTATGGTGCCTATGAACTAAGAAAAACAAATCAAAAAACTACTGTAAGAGCTCTTATAATAGGTTCAGTCTTGTTTGGTTTTGCTATTGCTATGCCATTAATTATTAACATGTTACCAGATTCTCAAGACAACACAAGCTTAGATACTAAAATTACTACGGTAAAATTACCTCCTAAGGAAAAGCCGAAAGAAAATATTCCACCGCCGCCGCCGCCGCCGCCAAAAGTTGATCAAGTGAAGTTTGTGAAACCGGTAGTTGCTAAGGCGGAAGAAGTAGTGGAAGAACCACCAAAAATTGTTGAAATTAAAGACAAAAAATTAGGTGCTGAAACTATCAAAGGAGATCCAGATGCTGAATTAACAGTGGAGCCTGTTGGAAATGGTCCTGCGGATATTGTGGATGATAATAATATCTACAACACGGCAGGTATTGAAGTAAAACCAGATTTCCCAGGAGGTATGGCTAAATTCTACAAATATGTAGGAAATAACTACAGAACACCAGAAGAAGATGGTCTCGCAGGAAGGGTTTATGTAACGTTTGTTGTAGAAAAGGATGGTTCATTAACGGATATTAAAGTAATAAGAGATATCGGTTTTGGAACAGGAAAAGAAGCCATTCGCGTTTTGAAATCGTGTCCAAAATGGAATCCAGGAGAGCAAAACGGTAAGAAAGTGAGAGTACTTTATTCTCTTCCAATTAATATTCAATCAGCAGAATAATGTTGAATAATAAACCTCAAAATAATGAGAAGAAATCGCTAAAAGAGCGGTTTTTTCTCGTTATAGGAATGGTCTTTTTCTTAGTCTATTTGGCAACAGGATTAGCAATCATCTTTTGGGAAAAATTTCCAATCGATATGAAGCCTGGTTATAGAATTGCTTTTGGAGTAGTTCTTATTGTATATTCATTTATTCGGTTTTACCGAATCGTAAACGACAATAAAGAGTAGGGTATGAAAAAGTTTCCTTTAATTCCCTTTGTATTTTTCTTAGGTTTAATAATTGTATTTTTTGCTTGCAATCAAAATAAAAAGCCAAAAAACGAGGAAGAAACCATTTTAAAAGGTTCAACGTCAGTTTTAGTTGACGAAACCTTACTACCTATTGTTGAAGACCAAGTGGAAGTTTTTGAAAGTTTGTATGATGCAAAAATTAAAATAAATCCTAAGTCGGAAGCGGAAACCATTTTGGCACTTTCAAAAGATACTTCCAAAATTGCTATTCTATCTAGAAAATTAAATCCGGAAGAAGAAAAAGTATTTTCAAGTAAAAAAATAACTCCAAGAACGACCATTTTTGCAACCGATGCAATTGCTTTTATTTCAAACCAAAGAAATAAAGATACTTTAATTGCGTTACAGGATGTAGTGAACTTCTTGAAGGGAATGCCAAATTCTAAAATCAAAGGACTGCTTTTTGACAACCCAAATTCAAGTACCGTTCGCTACATGAATGAGCTTGCTGGAACCAAAGAATTGCCTTCAAAAGGAATATTTTCTTTTAAAACAAATGAGGAAGTAATTCAGTTTGTTTCTGAAAATGAAGGTATGATTGGAGTAGTTGGGGTGAACTGGTTAATGGAACCCTCATTAAAAATGAGACCTATTGTTGATAAAATTACTATTCTAAGTGTAAAAGGAATTGGAAAAACGGATTACTTTGCACCCACGCAAAATAACCTTGCAGAAAAGAAGTATCCTTTGGCACGTGAATTGTATATTATCAATTGTCAGGGTTACTCCGGTTTAGGAATGGGATTTGCCTCGTTTATTGCAGGCGAAGTAGGACAAAGAATCACCCTTAAATCTGGTTTATTGCCAGTAAAAATGCCTGGTAGAAATATCAAAATTAGAAAACAAATAGAAAAAGCGAATAAATAATAAATTACAACACGATGTACACATTTAAAATTTTTAGTATTGCTTTATTGACTTCAGTAACACTAAGCTATGCTCAAGATTTAGATCAGGCAAAGAAAATAATTGATGCAGAACAATATGAAAAAGCCAAAGGAATTCTAAAATCAATTATAAAAACATACCCTGACAATGGAAAAGCAAACTTTTTGTTAGGGTCGGTTTATCTTAAACAAAATATTGCTGATTCTGCGAAAATTTATTTTCAAAAGGGATTGACAGCAAAAATGGATTCTAAATTCAACTATATCGGTTTAGGTCAAATGTCATTAGATGAAAAAAATACTGCTGCTGCTGATGCCAATTTTATAATGGCTACAAAAGATATTAAAAAGAAAGAGGTAGAGCAATATGTTTATATTGCAAAAGCTTACATGAATGCGGATACGCCAGATTATAAAAAAGCAATTGA
The DNA here is from genome assembly GCA_009693635.1 of Flavobacteriaceae bacterium. Classification (GTDB taxonomy): domain Bacteria; phylum Bacteroidota; class Bacteroidia; order Flavobacteriales; family Flavobacteriaceae; genus Flavobacterium. The sequence goes on along the minus strand of SHWW01000056.1, from coordinate 8,071 downwards.
AGTTTTGAATAAAGTTAAAATTCTAACCCCAATGGATGCCAATTGTTTAATGGCTTTTGGAGATGCATTTTATGGTGACAAAAACCAAAATGATTCCTATAAAGCCTATCGTGATGCCTTTGATGCCGACCCAACTCTAATTAGAGCAAAAATGCAATTGGGCGTTTTGTTAAAAGGTGCACGAGCTTTTTCGGAAGCTGTTAAAGCCTATGACAATGTAATTGAAACAAACCCAGAGTACGGACCAGTGTATAGAGAATTGGCAGAAACCTATTACTATTGGGGAAATAACGACTTAAAAAACTACAAAGAATACATCTCAAAAGCATTATCATATTATGAAAAATATATGAGTTTGACCGATTATTCATTGACTTCTCGTATGCGTCACGCCGACTTTTTAATTCTTGCAAAAGACTATAAAGCGTTAGAAATTGAAGCGAATAAAATGAAAGAATTGGATAAAGTAAATCCAAGAATTTTCCGTTATTTAGGTTATTCTGCTTACGAAAATGGAAATGTAGATGTAGCTATTTCAGCGTTAGAAAATTTTATTGCAACACCTACAAACAAGATTATTGCAAGAGATTATCTTTATTTAGGTCTTGCAAAAATGAAAAAAGCCAATAACCTTGAAACTAAAGTTGTCGATGGTGTAGCTTTTGATGCAGGAGTTGCGCAATTAAAAAAAGCTGTGGAAATCGAAATAACAATGACTAATGATTTAAGCGAAGTAGGAAAAAAATTCTATGAGCAAAAATTGTTCAAGGAAGCAGCTGCAATTTATGAAATTGCGGTTTCTAATGTAAATTCTAAAAATTATTTACTTGATAATTTTTATTTAGGAAATTCTTTGTACTATAATAATACTAAAAAAGACGTTGTAAAACCCGATCCAATTGAGTTGCAAAAAGCAGATGCAGCATACGGAAATGTAATTATAGCTTCACCAACAACTCAAGATGCTTATATTTTCAGGGCAAGAACTAACAATTTGCTTGAAAATGATGAAATGATTATTAAATATTATCAAAGTTATATCGATGTTGTAACCGCTAAAGGGGAGGAAGAATTCCCTAAAATAGGCGTTAAAACTAAGTTTATCGAGTCTTATAATGCAATTGCTGCCGCTTACGCCAATACAGATAAAGTAAAAGCAAAGGAATATTTTGCAAAAACTTTAGCGTTAGATCCAGCAAATGATTACGCAACGCAGTCATTAAAATTATTGAAATAATACATTATATTGTTTCACATTAAAACCGATAGTTTCAAAGCTGTCGGTTTTTTTGGTGCATAAATTTTGGCATTTGGAAATTGATAGTACCGGCTGTCCTTTGTAACCTCTAGATTGCTTCATGCCGCGCAATAAGCTGGATGATACTTGTATCAGGGTTTAAGAATAATTCTTGGCTACCCGATTAATTCTATAATCTTAAATCTTAAAATTTTCAATCTAAAATCTTATTTTCACTACCTTTGCAACCTATTTTAAATTAAAAATGCTAAATAAAGAAACACAAATAGCCGTTGATAAAGGATTAATGCTTCCGCTAATGGAAGAATTCTATACCATTCAAGGCGAAGGTTACCATACGGGAACTTCTGCTTATTTTATTAGAATTGGCGGTTGCGATGTAGGTTGCCATTGGTGCGATGTAAAAGAAAGCTGGAATGCCGAATTACATCCGCCCACAAATACCAATTTGATTGTCGAAAATGCATCAAAATATTCTGAAACTATTGTCGTAACCGGGGGAGAACCGCTAATGTGGGATATGACCGTATTGACTCAAAAGCTAAAAGACAAAAATCTAAAAGTACATATTGAAACTTCGGGAGCTTATCCATTATCAGGAACCTGGGATTGGATTTGTCTCTCTCCAAAGAAAAATAAATTACCTACTCAAACGGTTTACAATAATGCCGATGAGTTAAAAGTAATTATTCATAACAAACACGATTTTATATTTGCCGAAGAGCAATCCGAAAAAGTAAACTCCAATGCTATTCTTTTTCTTCAGCCAGAATGGAGTAAAAAAGAAGAAATGACACCGCTAATTGTTGATTATGTAATGAAAAATCCAAAATGGCGTATTTCTTTGCAAACACATAAATATCTTAATATTCCTTAACTTATTTAATAGTCAACCTCGCTAAATAGTCAAAGTTTTCGCCTTCCAAGACTAATTCACATTCCAATCCATTATCAAGAGCCGCATTTTGCAAAGTGGTAAAATCCATATACAACCAAGGGAATGGGGCTTCCTTTTCGTCTTTGTAGGTAATGGTAAATTCTAATTCCCCATAATAAGCAGTACCATCAATCCATTTTTCACCGTCTTCATCTTCATCAAACATATAAATAATATCAGAAGAATCAATTAGAATTTGACCATCCTCAGTCAATAAAGATTTTAGTTTTTGAAAGTAATTGGAAACATTTTCTAATTTTCCAAAAATTCCTGTTCCATTCATTAATAGTATAATGGTGTCAAATTTTTCATTGGTTTCAAAATGTAATATGTCTTCAACTTTTGCATTTGACAAACCTCTTAATTTACAAGCTTCAACCGCTTTTTTAGAAATGTCAATTGCTGTAACAGCTAATTTTTTTTCATTCTGCAAATACAAAGTATGACTTCCTGCGCCACAACCAACATCTAAAACCTTTCCTTTGGCAAGCAAAAGCGCTTTCTGCTCTAAAATAGGCATACCAGAAAAATCTCTAAATAAATACGCAACCGACAATTCATCTTCTTCAGAAATCGTGGTTTCCGTAATTAGATCTTCAGGAGAATTATTGGTCTGAAAATCAAGAATGGCTGTTCCGAAAAGGTCTTTCATTATAGTTGATTCGTTAATTTGGTTATTTGTTGATTTGTTTTAAGTAATTTTGCGAAATGTTTTGTCGAATAAACGATTAAACAAATTCACGAATGAAACACATTCTAAATGCACTTCCTAAAGAGGCCAAAGATAAGCATATCGAAAATAAAAAGTATTTTGATAAGCTAAAAAATAAAACGCCCAAGAATTTGGATTATGTGATGCAGGATTTGCACGATGCCGAATTCAAAAAAACGGATTGTTTAAGGTGTGCCAATTGTTGTAAAACCACGGGACCCCTTTTTACCTCTGCAGACATAGAAAGAGTTTCAAAATACTTGCGTCAAAAACCACAACAATTCATCGATCAATATTTACAAATTGACGAAGACAAAGATTATGTTTTACAAAGTGTTCCCTGTACTTTTTTAGACAATGAAAACGCCTGTATGATTTATGAAGTACGCCCTAAAGCGTGTAGAGAATTTCCCCACACCGATCGAAAAAAATTCCAACAAATCTCAGAATTGACTTTGAAAAATGTTGCCATATGTCCTGCAGCATTTAATATTGTTGAGAAAATGAAAAAGAAAATGCCATTATAGGTATTTGTTACTATTAATTTTTTTACAATAAATTCTTCAAATATAATTTGCAATTCAAATCTGTTTCCTATCTTTACGGTCTAAATTTAGAGGAAAAATTTGAACTGATTGCAACCTCGTTAAAAAAATGCTAAAGCAGAAATTATCTCCTTTATCATTTCCGCAATCCTTTTTTTTCTCGCTTAATTAAAAAAATTAATTATTATGGCTTATTTATTTACGTCAGAATCTGTGAGTGAGGGACATCCTGATAAAATTGCAGATCAAATTTCAGATGCATTAATTGATAATTTTTTGGCTTTTGATCCAGAATCAAAGGTGGCTTGCGAAACTTTAGTAACAACGGGTCAAGTAATTCTTGCTGGTGAAGTTAAGTCGGAAACCTATCTTGACGTTCAGCAAATTGCACGTGAGGTTATTAGAAAAATTGGATATACAAAAAGTGAGTACATGTTTGAAGCCAATTCTTGTGGTGTTCTTTCAGCAATTCACGAGCAATCTGGCGATATCAATCAAGGTGTTGACCGTGCAAATAAAGAGGAACAAGGCGCTGGTGATCAAGGTATGATGTTTGGCTATGCAACGAATGAAACAGAAAATTTTATGCCTTTGGCACTTGATTTATCTCATAAATTATTACAAGAATTAGCGGTTTTACGTCGTGAAAATAGTGAAATTAAATATTTGCGTCCTGATGCAAAATCGCAAGTTACATTAGAATATAGCGATGAGAATAAACCAGTTCGTATTGATGCAATTGTAATTTCTACGCAACACGATGATTTTAATGAAGAAGCTACAATGTTAGCGAAAATCAAATCTGATTTGGTTGGGATATTAATTCCAAGAATCATCAAAAACAATCCAAAATACGCTCATTTATTCAATGATAAAATCACGTATCACATTAATCCTACAGGTAAATTTGTAATTGGAGGACCTCACGGAGATACAGGATTAACGGGTAGAAAAATTATTGTAGATACGTATGGTGGAAAAGGAGCGCACGGAGGTGGAGCTTTTTCTGGAAAAGATCCAAGTAAAGTAGACAGAAGTGCTGCTTATGCAACGCGTCACATTGCTAAAAATTTAGTTGCAGCAGGTGTTGCAGATGAAATTTTAGTTCAAGTTTCGTATGCAATTGGAGTAGCTAAGCCAATGGGAATCTTCATTGATACCTACGGAACTTCAAAAGTCAATTTGACAAATGGCGAAATTGCTAAAAAAGTAGAAGCTATTTTTGATATGCGTCCTTATTTTATCGAGCAACGTCTAAAATTGAGAAATCCAATATACAGCGAAACTGCTGCTTACGGACACATGGGAAGAACTCCTGAAACGGTAACAAAAACTTTCAAAGCACCAAGTGGTATTGAAAAAACGGTGACTGTTGAATTATTCACTTGGGAAAAATTAGATTTCGTTGACGAAGTAAAAGCTGCTTTTGGATTGTAAATCAATCTTTATATAAAAACTAAAAACCTGACTATTTATCGTAGTCAGGTTTTTTTATTAATAAATCAAATACGGCTTTCTCATTTTTTTAAAATCATTTAAGCCACTTTTCCAACTCTCCCGAATTTCATCTTCCGATAATCCCGCTTCAATTTGTTCCTGCAATTTTTTCGTTCCTGCTAGTTTTGTAAAAAAAGGATTAAAGAATTTCGTTTTGTCGGCGGTTTCAGCATAGGCTTTTAGCAACCATTTCAATTCTAATTTATCTATTTTTGGAATTGATGTCAAATCTTCACCATAACACTCAACGCCATTATAAACAGGTTCTTTTGCGCCAAAATTTGGCATTGGAATAAAACTAAAATCCGCTTTTGGCAAATACGGCGAACCGTAAATTTGGAATTGTTTTTCCGTTCCACGCCCCACACTCACACTGGTTCCCTCAAAAAGGCACAAACTCGGATACAAATTTATAGCTTGGTCATTTGGTAAATTGGGCGATGGTTTTTCAGGCAAACTGTATTTCATCTCCCGATTATAACCTGCGCACGCAATTATTTTCAAGTCGCAACTAACCTCGTTTTTCAACCAGTTTTCGCCATTAATCATTTGTGCGTATTCGCCAATGGTCATTCCGTGCATTAACGGAATTGGATGCATTCCCACAAAACTTGTAAATTCTTTTTCTAAAATTGGACCGTCAACAATCGAAATATTCGGATTAGGACGATCTAAAACAAGCAACTGAATGTTATTTTCGGAACAAGCTTCCATAATATAATGCAACGTAGAGATATAGGTATAAAAACGGACGCCGACATCCTGTAAATCAAAAATCAAAACGTCAATTCCTTCTAATTGCTCGGGCTTTGGTTTTCTATTTTCGCCATAAAGTGAAATAATTGGGATTCCTGTTTTGGCATCTTTCCCATCAATTACGTGTTCCCCAGCATCAGCAGTTCCTCGAAAACCGTGTTCTGGCGCATATATTTTTTGAATATTGATTTTGTTTTTTATTAAAAAATCAACCAAATGACTTTTTTTTCTGTAATAGGCTTCAATGTGTGAAAGTCCATTTGTATCTGGAAGCATATAAATAGAATCATACAAAACAACTCCCGTTTGATTGGTTACAACGCCCAATTTTTTCCCCTTTAATAAGGAGAAATAGGTTTTATAATTATCTGCGCCAGTGCTAAACCGATTTGTTTTTTCGCTATTGATAACGATACTTTTATTGGATGTAGCCGAATTCCGAATTCCTTTTTGTGCAGGTTTACACGAAAAAATCAATAACGAAATTGAAACAAGAAATGCATAAGGAAGGCTTTTTCTTATAGAAATCGTTTGGTTTTTTAATATTGCAGCTTTATTTTGAATCATATTATAGGTGCGCTAAATAAATAATTAAATTTAAATACTTGAAAATAAATTCTAAAAATGTAATTTTGACTCGAGCGAAGCAATCCGACTTTGCAACATCAAATCACAAAAACTATTGAATTTAGAATATTTCATAGCCAAAAGACTCATCACTGCTCGAGACCATAAAAGTAGTATATCTGCGCCAATTATAAAAATTGCGATTGCAGCAATTGCAATTGGTATGATTATGATGATAGTTTCCATTGCCACAGGAATTGGTTTGCAGCAAAAAATTCGCCAAAAAGTTGCTGCTTTCAATGGACATATTAGCATTACAAATTACGACGAAAATCAGTCGCAACTTAGTATAACGCCCATTTCTACCCAACAAGATTTCTATCCAATATTTAAAAACGTATCTGGAATCAATCACATTCAGGCAGTTGCAACCAAAGCTGGAATTATTAGAACAGAAACCGCTTTCGAAGGAATAATTTTTAAAGGCGTTGGGAAAGATTACCAATGGCAAAACCTAAATGAGTATCTCGTAGCGGGTAATTTACCAAATTTAAACAACCAACTCAACGAAGAAGTTCTCCTTTCTGAATTTCTGTCCAAAAGATTAAACCTAAAAGTCGGTGACCGATTCAACACTTTTTTCATGAAAGAAGACACGAATCAAACACCAAATCTTCGCGTTTTCAAAATCACAGGTATTTTCAATTCCGGATTTCAAGAATTCGACGCGTCCTATATAATAGGTGACATCCGACATTTGCAACGCATCAATAAATGGAGCCCAGATCAAGTCGGCGCATTCGAAGTTTTCGTGGACGATTTCAATACGATTACAGAAAAAGGACAGGAAGTTTATGAGCAAACAGGCTCTTCGCTCGACACCCAAACCATCGTCGAAAAATATTATTACATCTTCGAATGGCTCAAATTATTCGATTTCAACATCATCGTCATCCTCATAATCATGATTGCAGTCGCCACAATCAACATGGTCGTAGCGCTTTTAGTGCTCATTTTGGAGCGCACACAAATGATAGGAATTCTCAAAGCTTTGGGCGCAAACAATTGGGCAGTCCGAAAAATATTCCTCTACAACGCCTTCTATTTAATCGCAAAAGGACTCTTTTGGGGCAATTTAATCGGTATCGGATTACTTTTTATCCAACAAAAATTTGGAATAATCAAACTCAACCCCGAAAATTATTATGTCAACCAAGCCCCAGTTTATCTGGATTTCGGCTACATTTTGCTCCTAAACCTCGGCACAATCTTAATCTGTTTACTCATTTTACTAATCCCGTCGTACATCATCACGAAAATTTCCCCGATAAAAGCAATTCGTTTCGATTAATTTTTCAGGAGCTATTTCCAGCGTTCCGTTTCAAGTCCTCATTCAAAAATGTTTTTTCTACCCAAAAAAGGAGCTTCCTGCGGTCGCTCTTTTTCGCCAAGAAAAACTACCTTTTTTCACTGCGGGCTTTCCGCTGCGCTCTGGGCTAAGCGATCCCGAATTCCCAGAACCTTCAGTTTTTCATAATTACGTCCCAACTTAAATGCCATTATATTCCTTTTATGGTTAAATAAATTTTGTTTTTTCAGAATCTAACACCCAATACCTAACGCCCAACTTCCGAACTTCCAGCGACTTACAAGACACTTTAAAAATAACTTTAAAAAAGCGTTGTACAATTGCATTAACTGTTTATTTTTGCACCCGCATTGAAACAGAGATTGTTTATTTGAGCGGCTGACAAATGGTTAAAGATTTTAGAAAAATAAAATCAAAAAATTTGTGAGAG
>SHWW01000055.1 GCA_009693635.1 Flavobacteriaceae bacterium | reverse complement strand
TTTTCGCCACGAACCCATTTTGGAACCATTACTTCTTGAAGATAAACCCGGTCTAAACCCATAGTTTCCAATTGCGCTTTGGTATATTCTACCCCTTTTTGAGCACCTGCAGAACCTGATAATCGAGCACCAATTTTATTAGACAAATCATCCAACCAAGAATAACATTTGGAATTGGTCAATGCCGATTTATAGATTTCTTTGAATTTTAATTCATCGTTGCTTTGTGCAAAAGTGACTGTTGAAAAAAGAAAAAGTCCGTAAAGTATATTTTTCATAAGCTAAATTGTGAGAAGTAAAAATAGGATATTATGGTGATTAAACCAAACATAGAATCTTTGATCCTTTAAACCTTTATTACTTTAAACCTTTGCCTCTTTGAACCTTTAATAAAAAAAGGGATTTGCATTAAATACAAATCCCTTTTTAAAATTATAAATAGTATGAATTAATGTCCGCCAGAAACTGGTTTGTCAAAATCAATTCCTTGACTTCTTAATATTCCGCTTACTTTCCAAGCATAGAAAACCAAATAAGCAAAACAAACAACTCCTACAATATAACTACTTTGAATACCGATGCTTTCAGAAATAAAACCTTGTAACCAGCTCACAATTCCACCACCCATAATCATCATAATTAAGAAACTGCTTCCTTGACTGGTGTTTTTTCCTAATCCACTAATTGCTAATGTAAAAATACACGGCCATAAAGTACTACAAAATAAACCTACACTTATAAATGCATAAACACTTGTCATTCCTGTAGTTGTCATTCCAACTATTAACGCTACAATTCCTAAAGTTGAAAATAATAGCAACATTCTTGCAGGATTTCCTTTGCTTAAAATATCGGCAGCGATTAATACTAAAATGATTAAACCGTATACATAAAACGGGGTTAAGTCGTGTTTTGCAATTGCATTTACCATTAAAAATACTCCGAAAGCCAAATAAGGCGCGATGAATTTTAATATTTTTTGAATACTTAAATCATTTGTAAAAGCACCAACAGCTCCTGTCCAGCGACCAATCATTAAACTCGCCCAATACAATGAAATATAGGGGGCAATATCTTGTGTTAAAAACCCTAGTTTAGATTCCATATAAGCAGGAAGATTACTTGCTGTTGAAACTTCAACACCTACGTAAACGAAAATTGCAATCATTCCCAGAATTAATTGTGGGTATTTTAAAGCGGAACTTCTTGAAGATATGGTATCGTTTTCTACTTCAATAACTGCAACTGGCTTGTCTGGAAGTGATGAAAATTTCAATAAAATGGCAACCACTAGAAAAGCCAATCCTAATACTAAATAAGGAATTTTTACGCTTTCAATGCTCATTTCGGTATTTGCACCAGCGCTTGATCCAAAAATAGCAAAACTCACTACCAAGGGTCCAATTGTTGTTCCAAAATTATTAATTCCACCCGCCAATGTTAGTCTTTGAGAACCTGTAGTAATTGGTCCAAGAGCAATCGCTAATGGATTTGCTACCGTTTGTTGCAATGAAAATCCCAAAGCCACAATGAATAATCCAGATAACATTAATGTAAATGAACCTGAATTTGCAGCTGGATAAAACAATAATGTACCCAAAGCCGAAATTCCTAAACCTAACGCCAATCCGTTTTTATAACCAATTTTATTCACTAAATCTTCTTTCATCAAAAGTGAAATTCCTATATAAATCAAGGAACCTACAGTGTAAGCAATATAAAATGCTAATGAAACTAATTGGCTTTGACCTTGAGTTAAATCGAAAGCTTTTTTAAATACTGGGATTAAGATGTCATTACTAGCAGCAACAAATCCCCAAAAGAAAAAAACGGTGACTAAGGGAATAAATTGCCCCCATTTGGTTTGAAAATTTTCTGAATTCATAAATTTTGGTTTAATAGTTAATTAATGTTGGTTGTTTAAAAAAAATTAATATTTGTAATTAATTATCTTATAATTATTCTAATGATAAAATAAATACTAATATTTGATAAAAATACATTTATAAAAAAGATTATAAAATATTTATCTGACAAATTTATTAACGAAATCGATTATAAGGTTATTGATCTAGTAAAACGGCTTATTTTCTATCAACAAAATCTTGCAAATATTGAAATCTATCGGTGAGTTTACCGTTTTCGGTCATTTTGGCTCTTTTAAGAATACCGTCGTTATCACCATTAAAAAAAGCTGGTATTACATGTTTCATAAACATTTCTCCAAATCCTTCGCTGGCATCTTTTGGCAGTTCACAAGGTAAATTATCAACAGACATAACGACAATTGCAGCAGGATGAAAAACATCAACTTCTTTATTTTCACTTGGCAAATACCCAAATAATGGTTCTGCAATTGTTGAGGCTTTAATTGTGCATGCAATTGGACCGTTCACATCACAGGAAATATCGGCAACCACTTTTATTTTGCAATCATTGGCTTGAAGCATTTCTCGTGTCAATATACAAGGGGCGTCATTGGCATAAAAATGTCCAGCTATGAAAATATCTGATACTTTTGTAAAGCGTTCAAAATTAGAAGAGTATTCTGTTGGATTTGTATAAAAATTGTTTTTATCGAGTAAATGTCCATCTTTGCGCTTGTTATAATCTAGGACATCTATTTGAACAAAAACGGGTTCAGAATATTTTTTAGAAAGGAAATTTTCAACAGAAACTTCTTTAATTTTAATGGCATCTAAAATTTCTTTCGCTCCATTTCCTACTTTCCCAGAACCCGTGAGGACAATTTTTATAGGTGGCAAAACGAGTCTTTTTAGTTTTGTTACTAATTCCTCTTTTCCGGAAAGCGTTTCTGCTTTTGAAATTGTAAACAAACCGAATTTAATTCCGAAAGCTCGAAAAGCATTATAAGAACCTACAATTCCTGCGTACCTACCAAAACCAATTAAGCGATTAAACTCAGTATCAACAATAGTTTCGTGATCATAAAAATCAATATTCTTTTCAAGAATGACTTGTAAAAGTTTTTTGTTATGTGGCTGTTTTTTTATGGTATGAGAAAAAAAGAAATACTTTTTGTTAGGAATTAAGATGTCAATCGGCACTTCTTTGACTCCAAATAAAACATCGCAATCATTCATATCGTTTGAAACCTCAATTCCAAAATCCGAATACTGTTCGTCAGAGAAAATCCTGATGTCAGAACTTTCAACTTTAATTTCAGCCTCTGGATGCTTTTGTTTTAATCGCACCAATTCTTCAGGAGAGAAAACAACTCTTCTGTCTGGTGGATTTTTCCTTTCTTTTATGATTCCAAACTTCATTTTATATTCCTTTATTATTTCGGGTCAAAAGTAAGATTAACTAAATCGATGTCAAAATTTATTTCAAATAAAAGAAAACACATTACAGTTTGAATGCCGATACATTAAATCAAAAAACATTTATAATTTACAAAACGATTAACAAAATTAGTATTTGATAATAAATAACTTTCCTTTATATTTGCTCTTTACCAAGACCAAATGACACTAAAACCCACTTTCTTATTTACAAAAATTGTCGTACTATTTTTTCTTTGTTTATCCTGCAACAGTAAGAATAAAAAATATAATTCATCCGATGTTGCCTCGATAAACATGAAACCCTCTGATTCGATATTTCCTGTATTATCAGATTATTATATCAATTCTAAAAAAAATAAAATTCAACTATTCTTCAATAAAAATTGGCCTTCAAAAAACAATAATGTAAGCTTTTTAGTAGCTAAAGACGGACAAATTATTTACGAAAATTATGTTGGTTTCATTGATATTAAAAAGAAAACACCTATTACAAGCGAAACATCAATTCACATTGCATCGGTGAGTAAAGTGATAACGGCAACGGCAATATTAAAACTTATAAATGTCGGAAAATTGGAATTAGACCAAAAGGTAACTACCCTATTAAAAGGGTTTCCTTATTCTGAAATTACAATTAAAAATCTTTTAAGCCATAGGAGCGGGATGCGGAATTATACATATTTCACGAATGAAAAAGGGATTTGGGACACACACAAAATTATGAACAATCAAGATGTTTTGAATGTGATGATTACTAAAAAAATTAGTTTAGAATACAAACCAAATACGCGTTTTGGCTATTGCAATACCAATTATGCAATGTTGGCTTTGGTAATTGAAAAGGTGACTGGAAAAAAGTACAGTGACGCTATGAAAACGATGATTTTTGAGCCACTTGGAATGACCCAAACTTTTGTTTATGATTATAAAAAAAACAAAGAATTAATTACACCATCATACAGAAACAATGGGCAACAAATCGCGTTTGATTATTTAGATGCGGTTTATGGCGATAAAAACATATTTTCTACTCCACGCGATTTACTAAAATTTGACATGGCTCGTAATTCAGATTATTTTTTAAGTCCAGAATTACGTCACCAAATATACAAAGGTTGTAGTAATGAGTATAAAGGACAAAAGAATTACGGACTCGGAATTCGAATGATTAATTTTAAAACTGGACAGAATTTTTACTTCCATAATGGTTGGTGGCATGGAAACATGTCCTCTTATATAACCTTAAAGAAGGAAAACGTAACGATTATTGCGTTAACTAATAAATGTTCTAAAAACGTTTATAAAGTGCGTAATCTTGCCCCGCTATTTGGAGATTATCCATTTAAAGTGGACGAAAATGAAGATGAATAAATTTATCAAAAGAAGAATCGACACATCCGCACATTTGAAATTCATAATTAATTTATGATTTCTTTCCCATAATTACCTGGTTTTATGTCTTATATTTGCAGTAACATTTGGGGTCGACTGGTTTTGACAGCAAGTCGAATTGAGAAGTAAGCACGTCGAGAACTGAGACAATTCTCGTTAATAAAAGGTTTCAAAACACATACACGGCGAAGGAAACTACGCTCTTGCTGCATAATCTGAATTAAAGTAAGATTAGCCTCGTCCTACAAGGTAGGAAAGCAGGATTTACCACGAAAGCTTTGGTTTATAGCGGTCGATAAAGGTAAATCGTAAATTTAAACCTAGATTTCCATAAGCTTCGGGTGGATTTCGAAATTATAGTGGCTAAGTGTTGTGCGACTGTTCCTGGTCAAACACAACATCGAAAATTCAATCAGGAAATAAGCGTGTAGAAAATTTTTTAGTTGCTTGTTTGGACCCGGGTTCGATTCCCGGCGATTCCACAAAAAAACCTCTTAAGTAATTAAGGGGTTATTTTTTGTTAACTGAGACAATAATTATCATAAAAAAAGCCCCGAATAATCTGGGCTTTCAAATAAAAAAATGAACTCAAAAATTAAAATGAATACGTTGTTGCTAATAAAAAATAAGCTGTAGTTTTTATTGGCGATCCGTCTGTGAAAATCTTTTCTGATGCAGAATCCAATCTAAATTCAGGAATAAAAGTTAAGTTTCCTTCTTTGAAATTTAATGAAAGAGTGTTTGCAAATACATTTGCAGCCAATCCAACTACACCGTCTTTATCATCAAAATATTCTGCTCTGTATGCTAAACTTAGGTTTTTCTTTAAGGTTATATTCGCATAACCAATAACTGAATACCAAGAATTATTTCCATCTACAACATCGTCAGTTGTTATAGCATATGTTCCATTGAAACCTAATGATAGTTTGTCACTAACTTTCTTTGATGCTACAAAATCAAATTGAGTTTTGTTAACTGTTGACACTGGATTCATACTTCCAGAAGTTACATTAAAAAATGCACTTCCAGTTTCGCCTGTATGACCTAATTGAGCGATAAATGTTTTTTGAGTTGAACCTGCACTAACCGCAGATTTGAAATCTGTTGGATTTGTAACACCAGCCATGAAATTGTATTTTCCTAAAGTATATTGTGCTTTAACTCCTGTATTGAAGAATGGTCCATTTGTAAATGCATATGACATGCTATAGTTCTTATTGTCAATTGCGTCCAATAATTCATATCCGATGTGGGTACCAAAACTACCTGCAGTAACTTTAAAGCTTGGAGAGAAATCATAAGTCACATATAGTTGTTTAACCATAAATGTAGTTGTAGCATCATTATAAGTAAACTCAGAAGCTCTAGTTCCAAAACCTAAGTCAACAAAAATAGATACTTTTCCAGCTTTGTGAGAAGCCTCAATAGACGCCATTCCTAATTCAAATGAATCATTAGATCTTGTAAAACTCGTTTTGCTATTATCGAATTTTGAAAAATCATATTTGTAATACATGTCAACAGATCCCGCAAAAACAGTAGCTGGCGGGGTTGTTTCTTGCGCAAAACTATTGGCTAAAGCCACTAAAAATAATGCTGATGCAAATAAAGTCGATTTAATGTTAATGGTATTTTTCATGTTTAAAAAATTAATTGTTAATAATAGATTTGAAAAAATTGAATGTTATTTATTTGAAAAAATTGGCATAAAAATTCCCGTTCCGTCATTTTCATAAATTTGAAAACGGAAATTTTAATTCAAAATAAAACAGATTTACTCTTGCTTAGAAGTTCGTTTTTATAGGTATTCTCCGTGTTGAGAAATATCCAAACCAAGTTCTTCTTTGTCTTCACTAACTCTTAAAGGAGTGATTTTATTAACGATGTAGAACAAGACATAAGAAACAGTGAAAGCAAATACGGAAACGATACCTAAGGCTTTTAATTGGATTAAAAACAAAGTCGCATCACCATAAATTAACCCTTGATTATCACCAACAATTGCATTTACAGATTTTGAAGCAAATACACCCGTTAATAACATTCCCACCATTCCGCCAACACCGTGACAAGCAAAAACGTCTAAAGCATCGTCAACTTTACCTTTTGGGAATTTGCTCACAACCAGATTACTCACAAAACTGGCAATAAAACCAATTGCCAATGCAGAAGGAATTGTCACAAAACCAGCAGCAGGCGTAATAGCAACCAATCCTACAACGGCTCCAATACAAGCTCCCATTGCTGAAAGTTTGTGTCCTAGAATTTTATCCAAAAATACCCACCCCATTGCAGCAGCAGCAGCGGCAACAGTTGTAGTTCCTAATGCTTGAGCGGCAAGACCACTTGCGCCAACAGCAGAACCTGCATTAAATCCGAACCAACCAAACCATAATAATCCAGTTCCTAATAATACGTATGTAATACGTGCTGGATTTGATTTTTGTGTTTTTCTTTTTCCTAAGAATATTGCTCCAGCTAATGCAGCCCAACCCGCACTCATGTGAACTACAGTTCCGCCAGCAAAATCTAAAACTCCCCATCCGAAGAATATTCCATCAGGATGCCAAGTCATGTGACAAAGTGGTGCGTAAACGAAAATTATAAATAAAACCATGAATAACAAATAAGCCCAGAACCTAACTCGTTCTGCAAAAGCACCTGTTATTAAAGCAGGTGTGATAATTGCAAATTTTGCTTGAAATAAAGCAAATAATATAAATGGGATTGTTGGTGCTAATTCCCATGCAGAATTCCCGCTAACTCCATTAAAGAACAAATTTGAAGTTGGGTCGCCAATTATACCGCCTATTGAAGGTCCAAAACACAAACCAAATCCAACTACAACCCATAATACAGTTACTACTACCATCGCCATAAAGCTTTGTAATACTGTACTAATTACATTTTTTTTACCTACCATTCCACCGTAAAAGAATCCTAATCCAGGAGTCATTAACAATACAAGTCCTGTTGCTACTAGCATCCAAGCCGAATCTCCAGTATCTAATTTTAGAGGCACAACATGCGATCCTAAAACTGTACTTTCAGGAAATAAAAAAATGGAAAAAATGGATAACCCCAAAATTGTGATTAGAATCACACTTAAAATAATTTTTCTCATTGTTTTTTGATTTAAATTCGGAATAAAAGTAAAAAAATATTTTAAACCCCCTAAAAAAATACATAAAAATGTATAATTTTTATCAAATTACAATTTACACCCCATAAATTTTAGGGGTATATTAAAATAAAAAATAAAAAATGGAAATTTGATAATGCGGTTTTTGGAAAAATGAGAAATAAAAAACCCTGTTCATGCAAATGAACAGGGTTTTGAGAAGTTATAATTGATGGAAATTACTTTACAATTCCCTTTTTTAATATTTGACCAAAATTGTACATATCTTCAAATGAACAATATAAAGGAACTGGTGCTAAACGGATAACATTTGGCTCTCTCCAATCGATGATTACGCCATTTTTCATTAAATAATCGAATAACGAACGCCCTTCTCCGTGAAGAAAAACAGAAAGTTGACACCCTCGTTCTTCTTGATTTGAAGGTGTAATAATTTCAAAGGAACCGTTTACTTCTTTACTTATTTCTTGTAGAATGAATTCTAAATAGGAAGTGATTGTATTCCTTTTATTAATCAATGCGTCCATTCCAATTTCATCGAACATTTCTACAGATGCTAAATAAGGAGCAAGTGATAGAATTGGTAAATTACTAATTTGCCATCCTTCGGCACTGCGAACTGGGTCGAAAGTAGGTTCCATTTTGAAACGTCTTTCCTTATTATGTCCCCACCAACCAGCAAAACGCGATAAACTTGTGTCAGTGTGGTGTTTTTCGTGAATAAAACAACCAGAAGCATTTCCAGGTCCTGAATTCATATATTTATAACTGCACCAAGCGGCAAAATCGATATTCCAATCGTGTAAATTCAATTTGATATTTCCCGCGGCATGCGCCAAATCCCAACCAACGTAAGCTCCGGCTTTATGACCCGCTTCGGTGATAGTTTTCATATCAAAAACTTGTCCCGTATAATAATTTACGCCACCAATTAACACCAAAGCCAATTCGTCACCGACTTCTTCAATTTTGGCTAAAATATCTTCAAGTCGAATGTTGTGTTCTCCTTCTCGACGTTGAATTTCAACAATGGCATCTTCTGGATTTAATCCGTGAAATTTTACTTGGCTTTGAATCATATATTGATCGCTTGGAAACGCTTTGGCTTCGCAAAGAATCTTGAATCTTTTTGATGTTGGTTTGTAAAACGTAACCATCATCAAGTGAAGATTTACGGTTAATGTATTCATTACAGTAACTTCTGATGGAAGTGCACCTACAATTTTACTTAACGGATTTGCAAAACGTTCGTGGTAATCCCACCAAGGTTTTTCGGCATAAAAATGACCTTCGACAGCGAGGTTTTCCCAATCGGTCATTACCTCATCCACGTATTTTTTGGCTCTTTTTGAGTGTAATCCAAGTGAATTTCCTGCAAAATAAATTACGTTTTTACCCTTAACTTGCGGAAAACAAAACTCATTTCTATAGGAACTAAGTTCGTCTTGTTTATCTAATTCTTTTGCAAATTCTTTGGTATTTTGAAATTTCATTGTTAATATTTTTGCTTTCGTAAAAATAGTCAAAATTAAAGGAATTAAAAAGCTAATGTTTAAAAATGGATAATAAAAAATTAAAAAAATCTCTCCGTTGGCGACGAGATTTTAGTGAAATTTGAACGGAATTGTAATTAGATAATTAACATTGCGTCACCGTAAGAATAAAATTTATACTCTTCTTTAATGGCAATTTCGTAAGCTTCTTTCATTAAATCATGACCACAAAATGCAGAAACCATCATCAATAATGTTGATTTTGGAGTGTGAAAATTGGTAATCATACAGGTTGCAATACTGAAATCGTGAGGAGGAAAAAGGAATTTATTTGTCCAACCGTCAAATGTATTTAAGGTTCTTTGTGATGAAACGGCACTTTCAACTGCACGCATTGAGGTAGTTCCAACGGCGCAAATACGTTGTTTTCTTATTTTAGCATTGTTGACGATATCGCAGGCTTCTTGGTTGATTTTCAACTCTTCAGAATCCATTTTATGTTTCGATAAATCTTCTACTTCAACTGGATTGAATGTTCCTAAACCAACGTGTAAGGTAACTTCGGCAAATTGGATTCCTTTGATTTCTAGTTTTTTCAACAAGTGTTTTGAGAAATGTAAACCTGCAGTTGGAGCTGCAACCGCGCCTTCTTCTTTAGCGTAAATCGTTTGGTAACGGTCTGCGTCTTCGGGAGTTACTTCTCTATTAATGTATTTCGGAATAGGAGTTTCTCCTAAATCTGTTAATTTTTGTCTGAACTCATCGTAAGGACCGTCGTAAAGAAAACGTAATGTCCTTCCTCGAGAAGTGGTGTTGTCGATTACTTCCGCAACCAACAAATCGTCTTCGCCAAAATACAATTTGTTTCCTATTCTGATTTTACGAGCTGGATCTACCAAAACATCCCAAAGGCGTTGTTCGGCATTTAATTCTCTAAGTAAAAAAACTTCTATTCTTGCTCCGGTTTTTTCTTTATTTCCGTATAAACGAGCTGGGAAAACTTTTGTATTATTGATTACCATAACATCGCCGTCATCAAAATAATCGATAACATCTTTGAACATTTTGTGCTCAATAGTTTTCTTTTCGCGGTTGATAACCATCAAACGAGCTTCATCTCTGTTTTCTGCTGGATATTCTGCAAGAAGTTCTTTCGGTAAATTGAATTGAAAATGTGATAATTTCATTTTAAAGAAGTTATAAGTTATGAGTTATAAATTAGGGATTATAATTACCTTTATTTTAAATCGTGCGCAAATATACGATTGTGAGGTAGGCGTTGTCAAGTGTTTTGAAGTTTATTTATGAAATTCGTCGCAAAGTCTCATAGGTACTAGTACAATTAGTTTTCTAAAGATCGGGAATCTCAAATCCTAATTGTTTTAAATCATTCCAAAAATCGGGATAGGATTTAGAAACCACTTCGGCATTTTCAATATTAATATTTGTTTTCAATGCTAAAGGAGCCAAAGCCATTGCCATTCTGTGGTCATTATAGGTTGCTATGGTTTGGTTCGAAATAATATTTGTTGAGGACATTAAAGTCAAGCTATCGTCTGTAACTGAAATTGAAGCTCCGAGTTTTGAAAGTTCTGTTTGCAAGGCTTCCAAGCGGTCGCTTTCTTTGATTTTTAAGGTATGTAAGCCTGTTAAATGGCATCCAATTCCTAGTCCAAAACAGGTTACTACGATGGTTTGAGCTATATCTGGCGTGTTATTTAAATCAAGGTTTAAAGTTTGCTTCGCCTGTTCGCTATCGCTCGGGTCAAGTTTAAAATTGGGTTGTTTCACCAATGTCATTTTATTTTCATCGAAATGGGTTTCAACACCAAATTTTCTATAAATTTCTACCAAAGCAGAATCGCCTTGTAAACTATTTTGTTTGTAACTCGAAAGTGTGATTTGCGAACCAACCTCCGAAAGGGCAAGTACAGAATAGAAATAGGAAGCGGAACTCCAATCGGATTCTACGGTTAGCGTTTTGGGTTTTGGGTTTTGGGTTTTGGTCTTTACAATAATTATATTACCATTAAAAGAAGTTTCAACGCCAATTTCTTGAAGCAAATTTAAGGTCATATTGATGTATGGAACAGAGGTGATTTCACCTATTAACGTCAATTCTAAACCATTTTGAAGTTTTGGTGCTATTAATAAAAGTGCGGAAATATATTGGCTGCTTACATTTGCTGGAAGCGAAACTTTGTTATTTGTGAGTTTTTGACCTGTGATTTTTATTGGAGGAAAACCATCGTTTTCAAGATAATCAATCTTAGCACCAAGTTGTTTTAATGCTTCAACTAAAATTTTAATTGGCCGTTCTTTCATTCTTGAAGAACCAGTTAATGTTACAATTCTATTTTCTTGGGATGCAAAATAGGCAGTTAAAAAACGCATTGCCGTTCCTGCGTGATGAATGTCTATTATTTGGTTGACGTTTGCTGGTTGGTTGATGGTTGACAAAACGCTACTCATTACCTCTGAATCATCGGAATTTGAGGTGTTTTTTAAACTAATATTCGGATACAATGCTTGCAACAATAACAACCTATTGGTTTCCGATTTGGAACCCGTTATTTTAATTTCAGACTTTAGATGTAAGGCTTTAGATTTCAGAAGTAAATTCATATTTTATTTTTTCACAGAAACCCCAAAGGTCCAAAGAGATTTAATTTATTTTAATTTTTCATTATTTTTGTGTCTGTCTTTGTCGCGAACAGATTTCAAATCCATTTTCTTGTCAAAAGCGGCTTGCAAATCGATTCCTGTTTGATTGGCAAGACACAAAACTACAAAAACTACATCGGCCAATTCTTCGCCAAGGTCTTTGTTTTTGTCTGATTCTTTTTCAGATTGTTCTCCATAACGACGGGCAATAATTCTGGCTACTTCTCCTACTTCTTCCGTAAGTTGCGCCATATTTGTAAGCTCGTTAAAGTAACGAACGCCGTTTTCATTGATCCAATTGTCAACTTCGAGTTGGGAGTTTTTTAGATTCATAGGTTTTTATTTTTACTATCAATAATTATAGTTACAGGTCCGTCGTTGACTAAAGCCACTTTCATATCAGCACCAAATTTTCCTGTTTGGATTTTTTTACCCAATTCCAACTCCATTTGTTGAACAAAATTCTCATATAATGGAATGGCAATTTCAGGTTTCGATGCCTTTATATAAGAAGGTCGGTTTCCTTTTTTGGTATTGGCGTGCAATGTAAATTGGCTCACTACAATAATATCGCCATCAATATCTTTTACAGAACAATTCATAACATCATTTTCATCTCCAAATATGCGAAGGTTTCCAATTTTTTGACAAAGCCAATGAATATCTTCTTGAGAATCTGCATCTTCAATTCCAACTAAAACTAAAAGTCCATTACCAATTTGGGCTACTATTTTTTCTGAAATAGT
>SHWW01000054.1 GCA_009693635.1 Flavobacteriaceae bacterium | reverse complement strand
ACATAAGTTCTTGCAGCCCATTTCAATGCGTCTTTTGCGCCAGCTTGCTCTTCACGAGTTAGCATATTTTTGTTTTCCAACCAAGCCAAAGCTCTGTTACTTGCATCATATTCTACTGGCAATGTAACAATGGAGAACAAAGTCGTTGCAGCAAAAATCACAATCCCAATTAATAATAATGATGGAAAAGTTTTCATCATTAAAATTCCTCCAATCAAAATCCATTGCACATAATTTGATGCAATATTTACCACTGGAACTAATTTTGAACGCATTTCTAACCAACTGTAAGCGGTGGCATGTTGAACTGCGTGACCACATTCGTGAGCAGCAACAGCGGCTGCGGCAGCATTTCTTTGATTGTAAACAGCTTCGCTTAAATTCACTGTTTTGTCAGTTGGATTGTAATGATCGGTCAATCTTCCTGGAGTAGAAATTACTGTAACATCCCTAATTCCGTGATCTGCGAGCATTTTTTCGGCAATTTCGGCACCCGACATTCCATTATTCAACTGCAATTTTGAATACAATTCAAATTTCTTTTTCAATTGGCGACTCACCAACCAACTGAACAACATAATTAAACCTGCGACTATTAAATACATATATTTTATTTTTAAAAAGATAAAGTTACAAAAACTATATCAAATTACAAGCCAATTTTTTTGGGATGCAATTTTGTCATTATCCCACCAAGTTGATTACTTTTCCCTGAACTATAATTACTTTGTTTGGTGTTCTTCCTTCCAATTGTTTGATGGTTCGTTCGTCTTTCATAATTATTTCCTGAATTTCAGCAACCGATAAATCCAAGGATAATTCTATTGTAAAACGCATTTTCCCATTGAAAGAAACTGGATATTTCTTAGTGCTTTCAACCAAATATTTATCATCCGCAACAGGAAAATCAACTATTGAAATAGATTCAAAATGACCTAATTGCAACCACAATTCTTCTGCAATATGTGGTGCATAGGGTGAAATTAAAACCGCTAATGGTTCTAAAATGGCACGTTCATGACAATTTTGTACAGTTAATTCATTAACACAAATCATAAACTGAGAAACTGAGGTATTGAAAGAGAAATTCTCAATGTCTTCATTTACTTTTTTAATGGTTTTGTGAAAACTTTTCAAACTATCTTTCAAAGGTTCGTTATTGGTTACAACCCAACCCTTATTATCATCGTTATATAGACGCCATAATTTTTTAAAGAAACCAAAAACTCCGGAAATTCCTGCAGTATTCCATGGTTTTGATTGTTCCAATGGCCCTAAAAACATTTCATACAAACGTAACGTATCGGCACCATATTCAACACAAATATTATCTGGCGTTACCACATTATATTTGGATTTCGACATTTTTTCGATTTCGCGACCAACGATATATTTGCCATTTTCTTCTGTTATGAAAACAGCATCTTTATATTCTTCCCTTGAATTTTTGAATGCCTCAATATTTAATTCATCGGAAGTGTTTACTAATGAAACATCAACATGAAGTGCCTGGGTATTGACTCCCGATATTTTGCTTTTTGTATAGAATGTATTTGAACCATCTTCTCTATAAACATAAGCACTCATTCCCAAAATCATTCCCTGATTAATCAGTTTTTTGAAGGGTTCTTCGGTGGGCGCATACCCTTTGTCTTTCAAAAATTTATTCCAAAAACGAGAATACAATAAATGTCCGGTTGCATGTTCGCTTCCGCCAATGTATAAATCTACATTTTGCCAATAATTTAATGCTGATTTACTTGCAAATTCGTTTTCGTTGTGTGCATCCATGTAACGCATCCAATACCACGAACTTCCTGCCCATCCAGGCATTGTGTTGAGTTCAAGCGAAAATATCGTTTTGTTATCAATTAACTTAACACTTACAACTGAACACTTAACACTATCCCAAGCCCAAACCGTAGCGTTTCCTATAGGTGGTTGCCCGTCTTCGGTTGGCAAGTATTTCTCTACTTCCGGCAAGACGATTGGCAAGTATTTTTTGTCAATCATTTGTGGCAAACCATTTACATAGTATACTGGGAATGGCTCTCCCCAATAGCGTTGACGAGAGAAAACGGCATCGCGCAATCGGTAATTGATTTTACCTTTTCCTTGGTTTATTTTTTCTAATTTTTCGATGACTTTCTTGGTCGCTTCCTTATAATTCAGTCCGTTTAGAAAATCAGAATTGGCAATAACTACATTGTCTTTTGAACTGTATGCTTGTTTTGAAATGTCAACATTTTCAAAAATATTCTTAATATCTAACATTCCATTTTGCCCTTTAAAGAAGTTGGCGAATGCATAATCTCTTTCATCTCCACAAGGAACCGCCATAACTGCGCCCGTTCCGTATCCTGCAAGAACATAATCGCCAATCCAAACTGGAATCGGCTTCTTCGTAAACGGATGCTCGGCATACGCTCCCGTAAAAACTCCAGAAATGGTTTTTACATCTGCCATACGCTCTCTTTCGGAACGTTTTGCGGTTTTTTCGATATAAGCCTCTACTTCGGCTTTTTGTTCTGAAGTTGTGATTTGAGAAACCAATTCGTGTTCTGGTGCCAAAGTCATAAACGTAACTCCAAAAATGGTGTCGGGACGGGTAGTGAAAACGTCGATTTTATGAGATTGCTTCGCTTCGCTCGCAATGACGTTGAAAGAAACCATCGCTCCCACGGATTTTCCAATCCAATTCCGCTGACTTTCCTTGATACTTTCGCTCCAATCAATCGTATCCAAACCTTGCAACAAACGTTCTGCATAGGCAGAAATTCGCATGCTCCATTGTGTCATTTTTTTACGAACAACTGTATGCCCTCCGCGTTCTGAAACGCCATTTATAATTTCGTCGTTAGCCAAAACTGTTCCTAAGCCGGAACACCAATTGACTTCCGTTTCGGCGAGATAGGTTAATCGGTATTGTAAAAGGATTTTTTGTTGTTCATCTGATGAAAGAGAACTCCAGTTTGACGCAGAAAATACTTGAATTACATCGTCGCAGACGGCATTTACACTTGCGTTTCCTTCATTTTCGAAAATAGAAATTAAAGTTTCAATGTCTTCTGCTTTGTCTACCTTTTTATTGTACCAAGAGTTAAACAATTCGATAAAAATCCATTGTGTGTGTTTGTAATAATTTGCGTCGGAAGTTCGTACTTCTCTTGACCAGTCAAATGAAAATCCGATTTTGTCGAGTTGTGCGCGGTATCTTTCTATGTTTTCCTTGGTGGTTTTATCAGGATGTTGCCCTGTCTGAATGGCATATTGTTCGGCGGGCAATCCAAAACTATCGTAGCCTTGCGGGTGCAAAACATTGAATCCTTTGTGTCGTTTGAAGCGGGCATAAATATCGGAAGCGATATATCCCAATGGATGACCAACGTGCAATCCTGCTCCTGATGGATAAGGAAACATGTCCAAAACATAGTATTTTGGTTTATCAGAATTGTTTTTTGCAGCAAATGTTTGGTTTTCAGACCAATATTTTTGCCATTTTGATTCTACTTCAATTGGATTGTATTTCATCGAATTTTTGTTCTTCTTTATTATGTGTTTTTGCTTTTGCAAATGCAAATCTGACTGCAAATTTACATTTATTGTACGAAAATTGAAACTTTGGGCGTTATTAAGTTTATATAAAGAAATACTTTGTTATTTTTACAAATTAATTTTTATGATATATGGATTCTTCGTTCGATAAATTTCAAAAACGCAGATTGATTTCTTCTTATTTTTCCGTAATTTTGAGCGTATTTTTAGTGTTATTTTTGGTTGGAATTTTAGGCTTATTTGTCTTGAATTCCAAGAAATTATCTGATGATTTCAAAGAGCAAATTGCGATGACAGTTTTCTTTAAAAGCGAGGCAAACGATCCGGTATTGAGGGCTTTTGAGACACAATTGAAAACGGCAAAATTCGTAAAATCAAGTGTTTTTGTTTCCAAAGAGGATGCTGCAAAAGTGCATACGGAAATTATTGGCGAGGATTTTATGACTTTTTTAGGCGCCAATCCCCTACAAAATTCGTTTGATATACATTTGAAAGCGGATTTTATTGATGCAAAAAACATTCGCAGAATTGAAAATAAATTGCGTGAAAATCCGATGGTTTCTGATATTGTTTATGACAAACAATTGGTGAATTTGGTGAATGACAACATTAAGAAAGTGAGTTTTTGGATTTTGATAATTAGTGGATTTCTGACTTTAGTAGCGGTTTTATTGATAAATAGTTCGATGCGATTATCGATTCATTCCAACCGATTTATTATTAAAACTATGCAAATGGTGGGAGCAACAAAGTCGTTTATCAGAAAACCATTTATTTGGAAAAGTATCAAATTAGGAATGATTGGTTCGGGTTTAGCGGTTTTGGCGCTTATTGGAACTTTGATTTATTTGAACACGAGTTTTCCGAATTTAGGGATTTTAGACAATCAATTGATGATTGCTTTGGTATTGATAGGTGTTGTTGCTGTTGGGATTTTAATCACTTGGATTAGTACTTATTTTGCAACGCAACGCTTTTTGAATTTGAGAACAGACGATTTGTATTAATGGTTATTCGTTGATTTGGTTATTTGTTTATTCGAATTGTCGCCACTCAACTTTTTAAAACAACATAATAAAATGAAAAATAACGAACACAAACCAGAATTTCTTTTTGATAAAATAAACTACAAAATTCTATTGATTGGTATTACCGTGATTGCCATAGGATTTATTTTGATGTCGGGCGGAGGAAGTGATGATCCGAAAATTTTTAACGACGCGATTTTCAATTTT
Organism: Flavobacteriaceae bacterium; assembly: GCA_009693635.1. GTDB lineage: Bacteria > Bacteroidota > Bacteroidia > Flavobacteriales > Flavobacteriaceae > Flavobacterium. The sequence continues at coordinate 8,162 of SHWW01000054.1, read as the reverse complement.
AGAAGAATTCGATTAGCGCCAACAGTAGTTTTAATCGGTTTTGGAATTACCATTTATTCTATTTTTAAATCCCAAAAAAGTAAATAATGACTACTCTTCAAGCCTTTATTTTGGCTATTATTGAAGGCGTTACAGAATATCTTCCTATTTCTTCTACAGGCCACATGATTTTTGCGAGTTCTTATTTTGGAATTCAAAATGATGACTTCGTAAAATTATTTCAAGTTTCTATTCAGTTTGGTGCTATTTTGGCAGTTGTTGCTTTATATTGGAAGAAGTTTTTTGACTTTTCAAAATTTAATTTTTATATCAAATTAGCTTGTGCCGTAATTCCAGCTTTGGTTTTAGGAAAGTTATTTGACGACAAAATAGAAGCGGTGTTAGGCGATCCAATTCCGATAGCAATAGTTTTGATAATAGGTGGAATTGTTTTGTTGTTTATTGACATTAGATTTCAAAATCCAACCGTTGCTGCAGAAGAAGATATTACAATTAAAAAAGCCGTAACCATTGGTTTTTGGCAATGTTTGGCAATGATGCCGGGGACAAGTCGTTCAGCAGCTTCAATAATTGGAGGAATGCAACAAGGATTAACACGACAAGCAGCGGCAGAATTTTCATTCTTTTTGGCGGTTCCAACGATGATGGCGGTTACGTTGTATTCGGTGTTTTTGAAAACGTATGAAACCACTCATTTAAAAGGATACGAATTGCTTTTGCAATCGAAAGACAACATAAAATTGTTTTTAATTGGAAACGTTGTTGCGTTTATAGTAGCGGTTTTAGCTATTAAATTCTTTATTGGAATTATTAAAAAATACGGTTTTAAACCTTGGGGTTATTACAGAATAATTATGGGCGTTTTTCTTGTAATTTATTTTTCATACATCAAATAATCTAAATTTGGCTACAATTGAAGATTTCCAAAACGGACAGATTTTATTGATTGACAAACCATTAAATTGGAGTTCGTTTCAGGCAGTAAATAAATTGAAATATGCCCTAATTAATAAAATGGGGCTTCCTAAAAAGTTTAAAATTGGTCATGCAGGAACTTTAGATCCATTGGCAACTGGATTATTATTAGTTTGCACGGGTAAGTTCACCAAAAGTATTAAGGAATTGCAAGGGCAAGCCAAGGAATATAATGGAACTTTTTATATTGGGGCAACTACGCCTTCGTATGATTTAGAAACCGAAATCGATGAAACTTTTCCGATTTCTCATATTGATGAAGCCTTAATTCACGAAACTGTAAAACAATTTTTGGGTGAAATTGACCAAAAACCCCCCATTTATTCTGCAATCAAAAAAGATGGTGTTCGCCTTTATGAACACGCACGAGCAGGAGAAACGGTTGAAATTGCAACCCGAAAAACTACGATTCACGAATTTGAAATTACAAGAATTGCTTTGCCAGAAATAGATTTTAGAGTAGTTTGCAGTAAAGGAACTTATATTCGATCTTTAGCGTATGATTTTGGAAAAGCAGTGAGTTCTGGATCGCATTTAACCGCTTTACGAAGAACAAAAATTGGGGATTATAATGTAGATAATGCAGTGGATGTTACTGTTTTTGAGAGTACACTTTAAATATTTTACTATTAAAAAAATACTATTATTAGTTTTGTTCTTGGTTACAATTTCATTGCAATCTCAACAAAAAAAGAATCGATTTACACAATTTGACATTTCAACCCCTTTGAAAGGAAATTCAACCTATGGTGAAATTGACAGTAATGGAGTTAGAAGTGATTATTGGTTCTTGCCAGATGGATTGAGTTTGAAATATGGCGTTGGAATTGACCACAAAAAATGGGTTTCTATAGGAGTGCATACAGGAATTGACTGGATTTCCACTCAAAAATTAGTTGCCGTTCCTGTATTTGCTAATTTTAAATTGAGCCCAAAAGTTTCAGAAGATGTAAGAGTTTATGCTCAAGTAGGCTATGGAAAATCCTTAGGAATTGGAAAAGGAAGCCTAATTGGTATTTATAGAAAAATTAGTTTGGGTCTAGAAAACAACGAAGGAGTCTCCCTATTTATTCAAGTTTCCGACTTTGGATTTCCATTTGTGAATATTGATTCGGTTACTAGTTTCAGTATTGGATTTTCTATGATTACATTTTAATCGCAATTTCAGATTCAAACTCAAGAAGCAATTCTACAACTTCATTTTGTGTTGAAACACCTTTGTCATGCAAATACCACAATTGTAATTCTGCTTTAGCAGTTTCATCAATTGAACCAAATTTTTCTTTATAATTTTGTATTAATTCGATTGCACCTTTTGGTCTTGGCCCCCAATTTCCTTCAACATTCAATGTTTTTTTATCTAGAATAATCAATTTCGGAATTGCTTTGGCACCATTGGTTAAAAACAAATTCATTAACTCCGGATTTTCATCACGAAAAATAATTTTCATTTCAATTTTAGAAGAAACTTTATCCATTTTATTGAAAATAGGAAGCAATTGCGCAGCATCGCCACACCACCCTTCTGAAATTAGTATCCAAATATATTCGTTTTTCAACGAATGTAATTTCAATAAAATATCCTCCGAGATTTTAATAGTTTTATCCAGACGGTCGATTCTGGTTACATTCAAACTGCTATAATGCTTTAAATCTTCCGATTGGATAGCACCCGAAGATTTACCCTCAACCAATAAATCAGAAATAATTTGTCTGTATTCACTGTAGGAATAACTATTTATTAGAGCTTTGGCGATAACTGTTTTCATTGAAATTAATTTTCGCAAATTTACGAAATATCTTCCTTTTATTATATGATAATTGTGCTTTTCAATACAACAAATAGGGCGCGTTTATATAAAAAAGATGGGGCTAAAACCAGTTCAATAATTTTGGTAATTTTTGGAGGGGCTAAAAAGGAATTGTACAAGCTGGAGCGATTAAATTTTAGAAGAGCAAAATATTCGCCCAACCAAATTGCAGAAACAAGTGCAGAATCAATGGTTGGTGTGCTCTAATCCTTTGGAAAACATCCTGTGACAGAGGATTTTTAGATTCAAAAGCTATATTACAGCTTCCAATATGGTATATCGAACCCTAAAATTGAAGATGCTAAATTGGCTTCATCGGGGGTTTTTGGAGTTCTATCTCCCAATGAATTTTTAGGAAATTTATATAGCGAGGGCGAAAAATATTGAATAATTTTCCAAAGATACTATCAAAGAAAAATGCGATTGGATTATTACCCCTAAAGAAATGAGAAATTAAAGCACATTTGAAACCAAAAAAAATAAAATAAGAGCAAGTTTTACTATCGGATATAATAAAGTTGAAAAATCATATTCGCAACTAATCTCAAAAAAGTAACGAAGTCTATTTCATAAAAAAGAATATGCTTATATTTGCAGTATACAACTCAACCAAATTATGAAATATAAAAGAATTCTTCTAAAATTAAGTGGTGAAGCGCTAATGGGCGAAAGACAATATGGAATTGACCCAGCTAGATTGGCAGACTATGCCGAAGAAATCAAAAAAGTTCACTCAAAAGGAGTCGAAATTGCAATTGTAATTGGTGGTGGAAATATTTTCAGAGGTATTGTAGGAGCAAGTAACGGAATGGACCGTGTTCAAGGCGATTACATGGGAATGCTTGCTACTGTTATCAACGGAATGGCCCTACAAGGCGCATTGGAAGAAAAAGGGATGCTAACACGTTTGCAAACTGCTTTGAAAATCGAGGCAATCGCAGAACCGTATATAAAGAGACGAGCCGTTCGACACCTTGAAAAAGGTCGAATTGTGATTTTTGGAGCAGGAACAGGAAACCCTTATTTTACAACTGATACTGCAGCTGTTTTGAGAGGTGTAGAAATTCATGCCGATGTAATTTTAAAAGGAACACGTGTTGACGGAATTTATTCTGCCGACCCTGAAAAATATGCTAATGCTACAAAATTCGATACTATATCTTTTGAAGATGTTATCAAAAAAGGATTAAACGTGATGGATTCAACAGCTTTCACACTAAGCCAGGAAAACAAATTACCAATCGTAGTTTTTGATATGAACAAAGAAGGAAATTTATTAAAAATTTGCGAAGGAGAAAATATCGGGACAATAGTTAAAATATAAAGGTTGCCTAAAAAGCAAAAAAAATGAAAAAATGACTGAAGAAGTTGAATTTATATTAGATAGTACAGAAGAATCTATGCAGGGTTCTATTGTGCATTTAGAAAAAGAATTTTTAAATATTCGTGCTGGAAAAGCTTCTCCTGCCATGTTGGGAAGTGTTTTTGTAGATTATTATGGAGCCGCAACACCGCTTTCACAAATTTCAAAAATTAGCATTCCCGATGCAAGAACAATTACACTACAACCCTTTGAAAAAAATATGTTGCAAGCAATTGAAAAAGCAATTATGGTTGCAAATATTGGATTTAACCCTGTGAATAATGGTGATGTAATCATTATTAGCGTGCCGCCATTAACCGAAGAGCGCCGCCGTGATTTAGTAAAACAAGCAAAAGCCGAAGCCGAGGATGCAAAAATTGGCGTTCGAAATGTTCGAAAAGATGCCAATTCTGATATTAAAAAATTAGAAAAAGAAGGATCCTCAGAAGACATTTGCAAAAGTGCCGAAGAGCAAGTTCAGAATTTAACTAATAGTTTTATACGCAAAATCGACGAACTTTTAGTCGTTAAAGAAGCTGAAATTATGAAAGTATAAATTGATTAAATCATATATACTCTTAACTATTCAGGCTGTATTTTATAAAAAAACCCATTTCGAATGAAATGGGTTTTTTATTATTTTAGGAAAATCTAGTTTTTATGCTTCGAAAGGAAGAATAGAAACGTATGATTTATTTTCACCTTTTTTCTGGAACTTAACAAGACCATCAACTCTAGCGTGTAGCGTGTGATCTTTACCCATGTAAACATTTTCACCTGGATTGTGTTTAGAACCTCTTTGTCTTACGATGATGTTCCCAGCAATAGCAGCTTGACCACCAAAAATCTTCACACCTAAACGTTTTGATTCTGATTCTCTACCATTCTTTGAACTACCGACACCTTTCTTGTGAGCCATGACGTATAAGTTTTATGTTGTTATTATTCTTTTGAAGCTTCTTTTTTGGCCTTAGGAGCTTTTTTAACTTTGGGTACTGCAACCTCTTCTGTAACAACTACTTTAACTGCTTCTTTTTTAGAAGCCGCTTTTTTAGGTGCTGATGTCAAAATTCCTTCAATTACAATTTGAGTAAGATACTGACGGTGTCCGTTTCTCTTTTTATAACCTTTTCTTCTTTTCTTTTTGAAAATGATTACTTTATCTCCTTTTAGGTGTTGTAACACTCTAGCCCCTACTGAAGCTCCTTCTATAGCTGGGGCGCCTAAAGTGATTGTGCCGTTTTCATCTAACAGAAGAACTTTGTCGAAAGTAATTTTCGATCCTTCTTCACATGTCAAACGATTAACATAAACCTTTAGATCTTTGCTAACTTTAAATTGATGCCCTGCTATCTCTACGATTGCGTACATAACAATATTGTTTTATTAATTTTTAAGTCTGCAAATATACTATTTAATATTTACTCTGCAAACCCATAATCAAAAAAATAGTTTTTATTTGTATTTATCATACTATCCCTGCTCCATTTGTTACTGATATATATGTAAATAATCGTTAAAAACTGTTAAATTAATGAGGCCTAGATGAATTTATTTCAAAAAAAAGTTACATTTGGAGTAATATTTTGAATATAAACAGAGATACACTTAACAAATTTATTAATCCTTATGAAAAATTCATTAATGGCTTTAGGTACAATGCTTATGCTTGGCGGAGTTGCTTCGGCTCAAAAAGTAGCTTTTGAAGAATATACTTTAGACAACGGTCTACATGTAATTCTACACAACGATGCTTCGGCGCCTGTAATTATTACTTCGGTAATGTATCACGTAGGTTCCAAAAACGAAAATCCAGAACGCACTGGTTTTGCTCACTTTTTTGAACACCTTTTATTCGAAGGAACAGAAAATATTAAACGTGGCGAATGGTTCAAAATTGTAACTGCTAATGGCGGAACAAATAACGCCAACACTTCTGAAGACAGAACCTACTATTATGAGGTTTTTCCGTCAAATAGTTTAGAATTAGGGCTTTGGATGGAGTCGGAAAGAATGATGCATCCTATTATAAATCAAATTGGTGTGGACACACAAAATGAAGTTGTAAAAGAAGAAAAACGACTTCGTGTTGACAATCAACCTTACGGAAGTTTGATTGCTGAAGTAAAGAAAAACATGTATGTTAAACATCCTTATCGTTGGGCTCCAATTGGTTCAATGGAACATTTAGATGCAGCAACATTAGAAGAATTTCAAGCATTTAATAAAAAATTCTATGTTCCTAATAATGCTGTATTAGTAGTTGCAGGAGATTTGAATGATATCCCAAAAACAAAAGAATGGGTTAACAAATATTTTGGGGCCATTCCAAAAGGTGCTGACGTTAAGTTTGAAAAATTTGTTGAAGAACCAATTACATCAACTTTAAACGCTACTTATCAAGACCCTAATATTCAAAAACCAATGATAGTAGCTTCTTACAGAACTCCTTCAATGAAAACACGCGATGCTAGAGTATTGGATATGATTTCTACCGTTTTAAGTGGAGGTAAAAGTTCGAGATTGTATAAAAAAATTGTAGATGACAAGAAAATGGCGTTACAAATTGGTGCTTTTAGTTACAGCCAAGAGGATTATGGAATGTACATTTTATACGGATTGCCTCAGGGAACAAATACTTCTGAAGGAATTGTAAAAGAAATTGACGAAGAAATTGTAAGGCTTCAAACGGAATTGTTGACCGATAAGGAAATGCAAAAACTGAAAAACATTTATGATAATAATTATGTAAATGGAAATTCAAACGTTGAAGGTATTGCCGAAAATTTAGCTTCTTTTTACCTATTATATGGTGATGTAAATTTGATTAATACAGAAATCAAAATGTATCGCTCTATTACAGCTCAGGAAATTAAAGATGTTGCCAAAAAATATTTAAATCCAAATCAACGATTGATATTGGATTATGTTCCATCAAAAGACAAAGCTCAAAATTAAGATATCACTATTATGAAAAAATCAATTATCATTTTATCAAGCTTGTTTTTAACCATTATTATGCAAGCACAAGATCGCACTCAGCCAAAATCTGGACCATCTCCAGTGATTAACATAAAAAAACCAGAATCTTTCACACTTCCAAATGGACTGAAAGTAATGGTTGTAGAGAACCACAAACTTCCGAAAGTTTCATTCAATCTTAGCATTGACAATACTCCTTATGCCGAAGGCAATAAAAAAGGGGTCGCCAATTTAACGAGTAGTTTAATTGGAAATGGAAGTATGAAAATTTCTAAAGATGCTTTCAATGAAGAAATTGATTTTCTTGGAGCAGATTTAAATTTCTATTCTTCTGGCGCATCAGGAAGTAGTTTGTCAAAATATTCAGGGAGAATTCTTGAATTAATGGCAGATGGCGCTTTGAATCCAAACTTTACTCAAGAGGAATTTGACAAAGAAAAAGATAAATTAATTGAAGGTTTAAAAACTCAAGAAAAAAGTGTTGCAGCAGTAGCTGGAAGAGTTCAAAATATATTGGCATTCGGAAAAGATCATCCTTATGGAGAATTTTTGAGTGAAGAAACCATTAAAAATGTAACGCTTGCAGATGTTAAAAATAACTATCACACCAATTTTGTTCCTGAAAATGCCTACCTAATAATTATTGGGGATGTGAAATTTAAGGAAACCAAAAAAGCGGTGGAGAAACTTTTTGGTTCTTGGTTAAAAGCATCAGCGCCATCGTTAACATATTCTGATCCGAAAAATGTTCAGTATTCTCAAATCAATTTTGTAGATATGCCAAATGCCGTTCAATCGGAAATTTCATTGCAAAACACAGTGAATTTGAAAATGAATGACAAAGATTATTTTGCTACAATTGTTGCCAATCAAATCCTTGGTGGTGATTTCAATAGCTATTTAAACATGAATCTTCGTGAAGCACACGGCTGGACTTATGGTGCTCGTTCAAGCATTGGCGGAAGTAAATATGTATCCACTTTTAGTGCTTCAACTCAAGTTAGAAATGCAGTTACAGATAGTGCAGTAGT
>SHWW01000004.1 GCA_009693635.1 Flavobacteriaceae bacterium | reverse complement strand
TAACCACATTTGAAGAAGTTGTTTTGGTGGTTGCCGATGAAAAACTAAAAGCTAAAGTGATTGGAATGCTAGAAATAGCTGAAGTTAATATAAAAGCAGTTTCTTTTATAATTTATAAAACAAATAGAAGTTGGATGCGCGATTCAGGTCCAATTATTATAAAAAACGGAACTAAAAAGGAAGCGTTAGACTTTAATTTCAATGGATGGACAAAATACAATAATTATCAATTGGACAAGTGGTTGCCAAGAATGGTGGCTAAATTTTTAGACATTCCGGTCCAACAAGTTACCTACAAAGGAAAACCGGTAATTGTAGAAGGTGGCGCTATTGAAACCAATGGGAAAGGAACACTTATTACTTCAGAAGAGTGCTTGATGCACCCAACTATTCAAGTTAGAAATCCTAATTTCACAAAAGCTGATTACGAAACTGTTTTCAAAGAATACCTTGGAATTACGAATGTTATTTGGCTTGGAAACGGAATTGAAGGTGATGATACCCACGGTCATATTGATGATTTGTGTCGTTTTGTAAATGAAAATACAGTGGTAACTATTGTTGAATCTGATAAAAAAGACAACAACTATAAGCCGTTGCAAGACAATCTAAAAAGACTGCAAAATGCAAAATTAGAAAATGGAAAACCTTTAAACATAGTGGAATTACCAATGCCAAAAAGAATTTATTTTGACGGCATTGTGTTACCGGCAAGCTATGCTAATTTTTTAATATTAAATAAGTGCGTGTTGGTTCCAACCTTTAATGATTCTAATGATAGAGTTGCATTGAATATTCTAGCTGATTGTTTTACAGATCGAGAAATTATAGGAATTAGCGCTATTGATTTAATTTGGGGATTTGGAACACTGCATTGTTTAAGTCAGCAAATTCCAGCTTAAGAGATAAAAAAAACACCAACATTACAGCTGGTGTTTTTTTTTGAATTATAACTAACTATTATTTGTCTTTTGTAAACAAAAACGTTTGACCGTTAATCTTTAAATTTAATTCTGTTTTAGCTTCGTTAAATTGGATTGTTAAACCTGCTTGATCAAAAGTAAATTTGTCTTTTCCTGCATTTTCAAGTGGAATATTAGGTTGACCTGTAGCTTTTGCAACAAGCGAACCGTCTTCTTCAAAAATAACAATTTTGATAGGAATCATTGCACTTGAATAACTTCCAAAATAAACATCTAAAATAACGTCTTTTTCTAATTCTCCAGCAGCTGGAGTCCAAGTGTTATTGGCACTATTTACATCAGGAAAAACATGATCAGGGTCTAAAATAATGCTGATAATTTCTTCAGTAGAATCATATTTAAATGACCAATCAACATTTTTTTGCCAAATTTCAACAGGTAAATTCACTCTGCTTACCGCACCGCTTTTAAATTTGATATCTAAAACAACAGGTAGAGGCATTTTTTCAAGATTTTCTAATGAAATCACCACTCCTAATTTTGGATTGTTTTTCACATATTTAACTTTGGTAATTCCTTGGTCAAAACGCCAGTTATTAATAAACCAACCTCTCCAAAACCAATTTAAATCTTCACCAGCTACGTTTTCTATAGTTCTAAAAAAATCATCTGGAGTAGGATGTTTAAACGCCCATCTTGCAACATAGGTTTTAAATGCATTATCAAAACGTTCTTTACCTAAAATTTGTTCTCTTAACATTACTAATCCTGATGAAGGTTTGTAGTACGCTAACATACCCATATTTGCTTCTTTAAAGCAATCTGGGGCAGTAAATATAGGCTCCATAGAAGGTCTTGTGAATACTTCCGACATTTGATGCATATCTGTTTCAGGAGATTTATATTCTCCATTATTGAAATCCACAGAACTTAAAGAATTGATAAATGTATTAAATCCTTCGTCCATCCAAGCGAATAATCTTTCATTTGAACCTACAATCATTGGAAACCAAATGTGTCCAAATTCGTGATCAGTAACACCCCATAATTCTTCCCCTTTAGATTCCCATCCGCAGAAAACAATTCCAGGATATTCCATTCCACCTTCATTTCCCGCTACGTTTGTCGCTGCTGGATAAGGATATTCGAACCATCTTTTTGAATAATTTTCAATAGAAGTTTTAGTATATTCTGTAGAGCGTCCCCATGCCGAATCGCCTTCACATTCAACTGGATAAGCTGAAATAGCAAGGGATTTTTTTCCACTTGGTAAATTGATTCTTGCGGCATCAATAATAAATGCTGCAGAGGAAGCAAAAGAAACGTCTCTAGAATTTTTAATTTTGAAATGCCATGTTAATGTAGGTTTTGCCAATGGTTTTGAAACCGCATTTTCCACATCATTAGCAGAACGAATTACGACCGTTTTATCACTATTTGCAGCAGCAGCCCATAATTTTTGTTGTTTATCAGAATAAACTTCAATAGCATTAACCAATTCACCTGAACAAACCACCACATGATTTGAAGGAGCAGTAATATTCACATCGAAATCACCATATTCTAAATAAAACTCACCAGCACCTTGATAAGGTGGTGTATTCCAACCTTTCACATCATCATAAACACACATTCTAGGATACCATTGTGCAATGGTGAAAACTTTTCCATTTTTTGTGTCTAAAACCCCTGTTCTATCAGAACCATATTTTGGAGAAATGTAAGAAAACTCAATTTTAACTTTCACTGACGCTCCGTTTGCATTCAAATCTTGGGGAAGAGATATTTTCATTCTGGTATCATTAATTTCAAATTTAGCGTCTTTTTCAACCGCTTTCCCGCCAAAATTAGTTACAACTTTTACGGACTTAATTTTATGACCACCATCAAATTTCTCTCCTCTAGCACCATTACGGCTTCCATATACAGGAACTACGGCATTTCCACGAGAATCATTTTTGAATAAATTCTGATCAACGTTCATCCATAGGAAAGACAATTTATCAGGACTATTGTTAGTGTATATCAAAGTTTCTGAACCTACAATTTCGCTTGTTTTCTCATTTAAATTGGCTGTTAATTGATAATCGGCTCTATTTTGCCAATATTTTTCACCTGGTTGTCCGCTTGCAGAACGAGTTGTATTTCCATTTTTAGTATAGAAATTTGGCGCAAAAGCATCTGTATAACTATAATTTGAAACTTTTTTAGTTTCAGTTGCAGGAGTTTGCTGAGCAAATGTGAGCACTGATCCGAAAAATAAAGCTGTAAATAAAATAGCTTTTGTAAATTTGTTTTTCATTTATTTTATATTTTAGAGGTAGACGAACTATTTATTTTATTGTTACAATTGATGTGAACAATTCATAAAAATTTGAGCTTCAAAGTTGCTATTTTTTCTTTAAATAAAAATATTTTTAACATAAATTAATGAAAGTTCAAGTAAGTCAATCCAAGAAATAGTACTTTTAATAAAAATAAATACCATTGAAAATTGCGCTATCTAATATAGAATTCACTGAGATTATAAATTCATAAAATACATTCTCCGCCCATTAGTTGTCAATATTGAGGAAGCGCTAAAACATATTGCTTTACTTAGATAGTGAACTTTAAAAAACGAGGATATAAATTGGGCAATTACTTTTAAGGAGATAATATTTTTTAGATATTATTCGTTTTTACAAGACTAAATTTGCCGATTATCATTTAGAAATTGGTTATAAGTTACTTTCAGAAAATCATGGCAAAGGAAGTGCATCTGAAGCTTTGGAAAGAGCTAAAATAAAAAAAGCAGACCTATAAGCCGGATTCTGTCCACGTTTTGCGTGGCCTTATCATTTATCTAGACTCGAAATTACTCGCGAGTTCCATCTTTCTACCCTTCAACAACGGACGAGAAGCCCTTAACTATTGATATACTTGAAATTTCACCGCATAGAGTTTACCTGGTTTCACTACAGCATTACCTGTACCTGCTTTCTGTTGCACTTGTCCTATTTCGATTGCTCGAAATGACGGGCGTTACCCGCTATGCTTCTCTTTGGTGTCCGGACTTTCCTCCACACGTAAGTATGGCGATAAGGTGGTCTGCGGTACAAATCTACAATAATAATTGAAAGATTATGGGTTTATTATTTTTAATAAATGATGAAATAAATTAGAAAATTAGAATTTCAAAATTGAAATATTAAATCTATATTTGTAAACCAATAATTTTCTATGGAAGAATTTGTAGTATCGGCTCGTAAATATCGCCCACAAACATTTAAAGATGTTGTAGGTCAAAAAGCCATTACAAATACTTTATTAAATGCTATAGAAACCAATCATGTGGCTTCTGCCCTATTATTTACAGGTCCTAGGGGTGTTGGAAAAACTACTTGCGCAAGAATTTTGGCACGTAAAATCAACCAACCAGGTTACGATGATCCAACTGAAGATTTTGCATTTAATGTTTTTGAATTGGATGCTGCTTCAAATAATTCTGTTGATGATATCCGAAGCTTGATTGACCAAGTGCGTATTCCGCCTCAAACGGGACAATACAAGGTTTATATTATTGATGAGGTTCACATGTTGTCTCCTTCTGCTTTCAATGCTTTTTTGAAAACATTAGAAGAGCCACCAAAACATGCCATTTTCATATTGGCAACAACTGAAAAACACAAAATTATTCCAACGATTTTATCGCGTTGTCAAATTTTTGATTTCAAAAGAATTACTGTTAAAGATGCTAAAGAACATTTGGCTGATGTAGCGAAAAGTCAGGGTGTTTCTTTTGAAGACGATGCTTTACACATTATAGCCCAAAAAGCAGATGGTGCCATGCGAGATGCTTTATCAATTTTTGATAGAGTAGTCTCTTTTTGCGGAAATAACCTTACGCGTCAAGCAGTTACTGAGAATTTGAACGTTCTTGATTATGAAACTTACATCAATATCACCGATTTATTATTAGAAAATAAAATACCTAAATTATTATTGGCTTACAACGAAATCCTTTCTAAAGGATTTGATGGACATTACTTTATTGCTGGATTAGCTTCCCATTTTAGAGATTTATTGGTCAGTAAAACACCTTCAACTTTATTACTTTTAGAAGTTGGAGAACAAGCACAACAATTATACGGAAATCAGTCACAAAAGACAACTCAAGAATTTCTATTAAAAGGAATTGAAATTGCCAACGATTGTGATTTAAAATACAAAGTCAGCCAAAATCAACGATTGCTTGTTGAACTTTGCTTAATGCAATTGGCCTCTATCACTTTTGATGGAGAAAAAAAAAAGGTTGAATCTTATATAATTCCTCCAACACACTTCAAAATTGCTAATTACTCAATAACTGACAAAACAATTGGTGAAAAATCAGTTGTTGAATTAGAAGTAAAACCTGAAATTACTCCTGAAGTGCCAATTGAAGTTGTTTCTGAATTAATTGAAGTTATTGAAATAAAAGAGGAAATTGAAATAATAATTTCAGATGATATTGAGATTGAAACTTCTCCAATTGAAAATAAAATTGAGGAAGAACCAATAGAGAAAAATGACTTACTAGCTCTAATAGATATCGCCTCAGAACCTAAAGTATCAGCATTTTCATTGGCAAGTATAAAAGCAAAAAGGGAACTTTTAGAAGCTGGGAAATCCATAGTAAAAGAGGAAGTTCATTTACCAACTGAAGATTTTAATGAAACGGATATGTTGTTATATTGGAACAAATACGCACAACGTTTGGGAGATAAAGGATATAAAATAATGGAATCGTTATTACTAATTAACGACCCCATTTTAAAAGGCTCTAGCATTACATTGGAACTACCAAACCAAGGTTCTAAAATTGATTTCGAAACAGAAATGGATGGACTTTTAGGTTATTTAAAAGGACATTTACACAACCATAACATTACAATTGAAGTTATTGTAAACGAAAAGGTCTCAACTAAAAAAGCTTTTACAGTTCAGGAAAAATACAATCGCTTAAGCGAAAAAAATCCAAATTTAGATTTATTAAGAAAAATATTTGAGTTGGATTTATAATTAATAATTGTTTTAAATCTTCCCATAATACAATGCCTTCACAATCCCATCAGAAAGACCAATTTTAGGAACGTAAATACTTTTTGAACCACTCCATTTCATTGCGTTCAAGTAGATTTTAGTGGCCAAAACAATAACATCAGCTCGATCAGAATTTAATCCTAGTTCAGAGACTCTTTGATCGTAGGTTAAAGAATTTAAAAAGGTATATTGTGAATTTAAATAAATATAAGACAAAGGTCTGTCTTGCATTCTTCCTGACATTTTAAATAATTTATTGATGTTTCCGCCGGAACCAATTAATGTTACCTCATCAAAATTCGTTGTGTTTGTTTTTATCCATTTTTCAATTTCAAGCCAAACTAAATCACTTACAACTTCATTTAAAAAACGAACTGTTCCCGCTTTAAAGGATTTAGAAGCAATCATTTTTCCATCTGAAAACAATGAAAATTCGGTACTTCCTCCACCAACATCAACATACAAATATGTTTTTTCAGTTTTTAATAGATAATGTAAATTGGTTGAAGCAATAATTGCCGCTTCTCTTTTGCCATCTATAATTTCTATTTTTATACCTGCCTTTTTATTGATTATTTCTACAACTTCCAATCCGTTGTAGGCTTCACGAATTGCAGAAGTAGCACATGCCATATATTTTTCTACTTTATGAACTTTCATTAATAACTTAAAAGCTTTCATAGCATCGACCATTCTGTCAATGTTTTCTTCAGAAATTTCTCCAACGGTAAAAGCATCTTGTCCCAATCGAATTGGAACCCGAACTAAAGCACTTTTACTAAATTGGGTTTCCTTCCCTTCCTCTTCAATAATGTTTGCTACCAAAAGCCGCATAGCATTAGAACCAACGTCAATTGCTGCATATTTTCTTATTTTAATCATTTAATGAGCTTATTTTGGCTAAATTAGTATTGTTTATTATAAACTTTCAGAAACAACTTCTAATCGATTCAAATAATAATTATAAGTTTCTTGTTGGGCTCTAAAAATAGGATTACTTCCTCTAACTCTATATTTATTATCTAACTTATCTGAATGTAGTCTAGCTTTAACATTTCCTTTCCAACCAATATTAAAAATATTAATTATTTCATCTTTGATTCGTTCGTCATAAATCGGACATGTTACCTCAACTCTACCTTCAATATTTCGAGTCATAAAATCGGCTGATGAAATAAAAACCTCATGATTATTTTCATTTCCAAAAATGTAAACTCTGGAATGTTCCAAATAATTATCAACGATACTAATCGCTTCAATATTAGCACTCATTCCTTTAATACCCGGAATTAAAGAACAGATACCTCTGATTTGAAGTTGAATTTTCACACCTGCATTACTTGCATCGTATAATTTATCAATGGTTTGAATATCTGTTAAACTATTCAATTTAAGTTTCATAAATGCAACTTTTCCTTCTTCGGCATTTGTAATTTCCCTATCAATTAATTTATTCAATTTTGAACGCATATATTGAGGAGAAACAATTAAATGCTTGTAACGATGGACTCTATAGTTAACATCAAAAAATTCAAATATTTTAGAAACATCTTTCAATATTTGCTGATGGCTTGTAAATAGTGTTATATCGGTATATACTTTTGCTGTTAATTCGTTAAAATTTCCTGTAGAAATAATTCCATACCGAACTAATTTTCCATTTTCAATTCTCTCAACAAGACAAATTTTACTATGAACTTTCAACCCTTTAATTCCGAAAATTAGTTCAATTCCCTCGGTTTGCATTTGCTCCGCATAAAAAATATTACTTGCTTCATCAAAACGAGCTTGAAGTTCAATTTGTACTGTTACTTTCTTTCCATTTTTGGCAGCATTAATTAGCGAACTAATTACTTGGGAATTTTTTGCCAATCTGTATAATGTAATCTTAATTGCAGTTACATTTGGGTCTAAAGCAGCCTCTCTTAAAAATTTTATAATATAAGAAAAAGACTGGTACGGTGCATTTACAAGATAATCTTTTTTGGCTATTTTATTCAAAATACTACCGTCAAGACTCAATCCGTCAACAGGCAATGGAATTTTGGGAGCATACAATAAATCAAATCTTCCAAGGTTTGGAAAATCCATATAATCGCGTCGATTGTGGTATCTACCTCCAGGAATTATACTGTCTGAAGCATCAATTCCCATATTAGTAAGAAAAAATTTCAATGTATCTTTCCCTATAGATTGGTCGTAAATAAATCGAACAGGCTCACCTATTCTTCGGTCTTTAACACTGATAGCAATTTTTTCTAACATACTCTTACTCATATCACTATCAATGTCTAATTGAGCATCTCTGGTAATTTTTATCATATGAGCCGAAACACTTTTGTAATCAAAAATATTGAATAAACTTGAGAGATTATGTCGAATTACATCATCTAATAACATTACATATTGCTTTTTACCGATAGATGGAAGTACTACAAAACGATTGATTGATTTAGGGATTTCTATTAAGGCATAGCGAACCTCTGATTTTTGTTTTACAAACCCTAAAATTTCGGATTTTGATTCTGCTTTAATCACTAGTTTTACAGCCAAGTATCCTAAAGTATCTTTTAGAATTGGAAATTCTGCCAAATCATTTAAGATAATAGTAACTAATGCAGGACTTACTTTTTGGATAAAAAAATCTTTAATAAAATTTTCTTGTTTACTTGAAATTTGATTTTCATTGATTATGAAAATGTTTTCCTTGTGAAGTTTACTTTCAATTATATTTAATATTCTTAAACTTTCAGATTGTTGTTGAATTACAATTTCCGTAATATCTTTTACTAATTGATGAGCGCTAATTCCACCTAAAACTTTCTCTCCTGAAACTCCTGATAAGCTCAATCTGCGAATTGCGGCATAACGAACACGAAAAAATTCATCTAAATTGTTAGAAAAAATTCCTAAAAAACGCAATCTATCTAATAATGGGACATTTTCATCAGCTGCTTCCTGAAGGACTCTGGCATTGAAGGCGAGCCAACTTTTTTCTCTATCAATATATTTATACTCATTATTTTTAATCATAATTTTAAATCTCTTGGAAATATTGTTTTTTTAGTCTTTCCTTTATTTAATAAATTCCAATTCTCACAATCAAAATTAATTGAAACTAAACCAGAGGTTGGAACATTTTCAATCAAAATATCCCCAAATTTATTAACAAAATTTGTTATTGCAACATTATGCCCAAAAACAATAACATTTTCATAATCATTGTTGAACGATTTTATAGTTCGTTCCAACTGATTTTCATCAAATGTATATAAATCATCCATAAAAATAATACCTTCAAAAGTACATGACCAATTTTGAGAGAAAATGGTAGCTGTTTCTATTGCTCTTTTTGCATTACTACTCAAAATAACAAATTTTTCAGGTAAATATTTCAGAATATTCGAGGAGACTAAATGAGCATCTTTAATGCCTCTGTTTGAAATATGACGGTCTTTATCACGTAATGGTACATCCCAACTTGATTTCGCATGTCTAATAAGTGTTAAATTTTTCATATAAAAAATAATTTATTGATCATTTCGAGTGCTATTTTAGAAATCAAATTACAATTTACAAAATTATAATGACACAAGTTAATCATTTTAAAAATTTATAATAAAAATTACGCGATGAATCATAATAACAAATCATTAAATTCAAATAAAACCCTAGTATTAGTTGAGCAACATTTTAAATTATTTTTTTGTTTACATAATTCAACCAAGTGAATATTTGATAATTAAAGAATGAATCGTCTTGGATTTATTATAATAAAAAATTGGAATTGTTTTAATTAAATGTACCTTTGCACAAAATTTGTCGATTTTAAGAACAAAAATAAAGTGTTTTATACTAAAAGACAATGAGTTGTAAAATTTATGAAAAAAATAGTTGAATACCGAAAGTTATTAAATGTAGATAAAACAGTAGAATTAAAAGATTTAAAAACGATCTATCGTAATGCAATGAAAGAGTCACATCCTGATAAATTTCAAGGTGACGAAGCGGGTTTGAAAGAAGCAGAAGAAAATAGCAAAAAAATTATTGAAGCCTATCATTTTTTGGTTAGTATCAATACTGAAACTATAAAACAAAACCTACCAGAATATTCAGAAACTATTTCTAACACAACAATCACAGATTATAAATTTGTTGATGGTCGTTTAATAATAAACTTTTCTAATGGAAGTGTATATGAGTACATTAGCGTTCCAAAAGCTACTTATGTAAAGATGATAAATGCAGATTCTCCCGGAAGATTTGCAAAAAGACACATATTAAATTCTTTTACTTGGAGAAAAACAATCAACCAAGATTAAGTTTTGTTTATTATAAAAAAATGGGTTTAGATAATTATCTAAACCCATTTTTAATTACAATTTGTTAATATAATTCCCATACATATCACTGAATTGGTACCCTTGAGAAATTCTGTCTTTACTCAATTTATCATATTCAACTAGTGACCATAAAATAAATTCTTTCATAAAATAAACATCCTCTTTTGCAAGTTGAGGTTGGTATTTTTTTATTAAAATTGATAAAGGAGCTATTGAATCTAATATAGATTTGTATTCCTCATCCGAAGAATCATCTAATAATTCGAACCCATTTTCCGAGAAAAACCACTCCAATAAATCGGAATAAGCTGTTTTTTCACCTTGTTTTTCCAATTTTTCAATCTTAGGAAAATATGCTGGAAAGAATGTGTGAATTGCATCGCCAATTAAATGTTGCGCTACTGCTGCCGCTCCTTCTTGCTCTCCTTCGTAAACCAATTCTACTTTACCAGTAATTGCAGGAATAATTCCCATAAAATCAGATAGTCTAACCGTGGTTTTTTCAGCCCCAGATTTTAATGCACGACGTTCTGCAGTACTTAATAAATTCTCAAAAGCAGTAATACTCATTCTGGCACTTACCCCACTTTTATTGTCAATATATTCACTTTCGCGAGCTTCAAAACTAATTTGCTCTAATAAATCTTTGGCTAATAAAGGAACATAAACGGCATCACTTTGAAGCAAATCCAACTTGGCTTCTTGCTCGGTGATTGTTCTTGCGATTTTAATTGTTTCAGGATAATGCGTCAAAATTTGAGACCCAATTCTATCTTTCAAAGGCGTAACGATACTTCCTCGATTGGTAAAATCTTCTGGATTTGCAGTAAATACAAATTGCATATCCAAGGGCATTCTTAATTTAAATCCACGAATCTGAATGTCGCCTTCTTGTAAAATATTGAATAATGCCACTTGAATTCGTGCTTGTAAATCCGGTAATTCGTTGATTACAAATATGCAACGATTTGCTCTTGGAATCATTCCAAAATGAATTACACGGTCATCAGCATAGGATAATTTTAAATTTGCAGCTTTTATTGGATCAACATCGCCAATCAAATCTGCAACAGTAACATCAGGTGTAGCTAATTTTTCAAAAAATCTTTCGCTTCTATGAACCCAATTAATTGGTGTTTTATCTCCTTCAATAACAATTAAATCTTTTGCAAATCGAGAGATTGGTTTTAATGGATCATCGTTGATTTCAGAACCTGCAACAATAGGCATAAATTCATCTAACAATTCAATCATCAAGCGTGCCAATCTTGTTTTCGCTTGACCACGAAGCCCCAATAAATTGATATTGTGGCGCGATAATATAGCACGTTCTAATTCTGGAATTACCGTATTTTCAAATCCGTGAACGCCCTCAAATAAAAGTTTTCCTGATTTAATTTTTTCCCTAAGATTATTTCGTAATTCGTCTTTTATACTTTTACTTTGGTAACCTGCAGCTTTTAATTCTCCTAAAGTATTAATAGTATCTATTTTCATATTGGTAAATTATCGTTCTATTTTTTTTACTTAAATCCTATTTAATTCTCTTTTTTCTATTCGTTTCATAATCCTCGAATATCATTTCTCCAAGTCCTTTCAACCCCGTGTAAAAAGCTTTTCCTTGATTTTCTTCTGTAAATCGATTAACAAATTTTTGTAAATACGGATCATTTGCAATCATAAAAGTCGTTATTGGAATGTGTAATTTTCTGGCTTGTTGTGCTTGGCTGTAACATTTATTTACAATATATTCGTCCAATCCATTGCTGTTCATATAATAATCACCATCTTTTTCACGAACACAACTCGGTTTTCCATCAGTAATCATAAAAATTTGCTTGTTTGTGTTGCGCTTTCTTCTTAATAAATCCATAGCTAATTGCAAACCAGCTACTGTATTAGTATGATAGGGACCGACTTTCAAATACGGTAAATCACGAATTTCAATTGTCCATGCGTCATTTCCAAAAACCAAAATATCTAAGGTATCTTTTGGGTATCTCGATGTGATTAATTCTGTCAAAGCCATTGCCACTTTTTTAGCAGGTGTAATACGGTCTTCACCATAAAGTATCATACTATGACTGATGTCAATCATCAAAACGGTACTCATTTGGGATTTAAATTGAGTATCTTCTACGACCAAATCTTTTTCTGTCAATTGGAAATCGTCAACCCCATTATTAATTTGTGCATTTCGTAAACTCTCTGTCAAAGAAATTTGTTCTAATCCATCACCAAAATGAAATTCACGCAATTCTCCAGTATGCTCGTCACCATTTCCTAAATGCTTCGTTTTGTGATTTCCATTTCCTGAACGCTTTAAATTGCCAAAAATTTGGTCTAAGGCTTGTTGGCGAATTGACCGCTCCGTTTTGGCTGTAATACCAATACCAGACGAACCATCTTCTTTTAGTTCTTCACGAATGTACCCTTTTTTCTTTAAATCATCAATAAAATCATCTATCGTATAGCTTGAATCGGTTAGTTTGTATTCTTTATCCAACTCACGCAACCAATCAATTGCCTCATCAAAATCGCCTGATGTATGTGTTATTAACTCTTTAAATACTTCAAAAAGCTTATCAAATGGCGATTGAAATGGAGCTTCATATTGCTTAAAATAAAAGCCTTTTCTAAATACATTTTTCATAAAAATAAAAATAATACAATTTATATTAAATGCTCAAAAAACGATTAATAATTTTTAGTTAAAGTATTTTTAATAATTCTAATTTATACAAATATATTTTTCATAAATTTGATCACTTTTCATTATCAATATGATTGAATTTATAGAATATTTTTGCGCTCTTTTAATTGGGGTTATACTAGGGTTAACAGGTGGTGGAGGTTCCATATTAACCGTTCCAGTGTTAGTTTATATCCTCCATTTAAATCCAATTATAGCTTCGGCCTATTCGCTTTTCATCGTTGGGATAACCTCTTTATTTGGAACTTTAATAAATTTTAAAAATGGGAATGTAATTTTAAAAACCGGACTTTTTTTTGCTTTACCTTCTCTAATTTCAGTTTATATAACTCGGAAATTTATTGTGCATTCAATTCCAGAAGTACTTTATGAAAATAGTACATTTATAATAACAAAAAACGTTTTCTTGATGGTTTTGTTTGCTGTAGTAATGCTTTTTGCGGCATTTTTGATGCTTAAAACTCCAAAAACAATTAACAGAGATACAATAGAAAAAAAACAAAATCTTTTTCTAATAATAGTACAAATTTTTTGTGTAGGAATTTTAATTGGACTTATTGGTGCTGGGGGAGGATTTCTGATAATTCCTGCTTTGTTTCATTTTGCAAAACTATCAATAAAGAAAGCAATTGGAACTTCATTATTGATAATTGCCATTAATTCATTAATTGGATTTTCTGGTGATGTTCAAAACATAAATGTTGATTGGATTTTCTTGTTTCGCTTTGCTGCTGTTGCAATGTTTGGTATCTTTGTAGGTATTTATATGAGTAGGTTTTTCAATGAAAAAAGCCTTAAAAAAATATTTGGATGGTTTGTTTTAATAATGGCTGTTTTTATTTTAACCAAAGAACTTATTTTTTAGTTCCAATTTTTTATTTATTTGTATAACAATAATTATCTAATTCTAATCCAATGAAAATTCAACAAATTTATACGGGATGCATTGCACAAGCTGCATATTATATTGAAAATAAAGGCGAAGTTGCTATTTTTGATCCACTTAGAGAAGTGCTGCCATATATTGACAAGGCATTTGCAGATCATGCTAAAATTAAATATATTTTTGAAACACATTTTCATGCTGATTTTGTTTCTGGACATCTCGATTTAGCTAAAAAAACTGGTGCAAAAATTATTTTTGGACCAACTGCAAAACCTAAATTTGATGCTATCATTGCAACGGATAACGAAGAATTTAAAGTTGGAGATTATATTATTAAGGCAATTCACACTCCGGGTCATACGATGGAAAGTACCTGTTATCTACTTATCGATGAAAACGGAAAAGAACACGGAATAATCACAGGAGACACATTATTTATTGGAGATGTTGGTCGTCCCGATTTAGCCCAATCGTTGGTTAATGATTTGACTCAAGAAAAATTAGCCTCTTATTTATATGATTCTTTGAGAAACAAAATTATGCCTTTATCTGATGATTTAATAGTGTATCCAAGTCACGGTGCGGGAAGTGCTTGCGGAAAAAATATGAGCAAAGAAACCACGGATACTTTGGGAAACCAAAAGAAAACGAATTATGCTTTACGAGCAAATATGACTATTAAAGAATTTACTACTGAAATTTTAGATGGATTGGGGCTGCCTCCAGCCTATTTTCCACAAAATGTAATGATGAATATTCAAGGTTATGAAAGTTTGGATTCTGTTATTAAAAAATCATCAAAACCTTTAAAACCTGCTGAATTTGATACTTTAGCAAATGATAATGATGCTGTTATTTTAGATGTTCGTCACGAAAATGATTTCGTAAAAAGTCATGTGCCACGTTCAATATTTATTGGAATTCAAGGTAATTTTGCTCCTTGGGTAGGTTCCTTGCTTATGAATACCAAACAACCTTTACTTTTAATTACTCCAGAAGAAATGGAACAAGAAACAATTACTCGCCTTGCAAGAGTGGGATTTGACAATGTTTTAGGTTATCTTGAAGGTGGAATTTCGGCTTGGAAAAATTCAGGGTTTGAAACAGATAGTATAAATTCTATTACGCCGGAACAGTTCGCAATAGAATTATCGACTCAAAGTATTGTTGTTGATGCAAGAAAACCTAGTGAATTTGAAGTGGATCATATAGAAAATGCTACAAATCTTCCTTTAGATACGATAAATTCAAATTTAGATTTAATTCCTAAAAATATAAATTTTTATTTGCATTGTGCTGGCGGATATCGTTCGGTAATTATGGCTTCAATATTAAAATCTCGTGGATTTCATAATTTGATAAATATAGAAAAAGGAATTTGTGGCATTAGAACTACTTCAGTTCCAATTAGTAATTTTGTATTTCCTTAAATAATAAAATGGCTAAATAGTAAACTATAACAAAAAATTAAGTTTCAAAATGCAAAATCAATTTTTTTTTTAAATACTTTTGCATTCTTAAATCAAAAACAAATTAAAATGAAAAGATTATTATTATTACTAACTGTTTCAGCAGTTTTGTTTTCTTGTAATAAAGCAGGAGTTAATGAATACGTCATTTCCGGAACTATAAAAGGTATAGCAGATGGTAAAACTGTAGTTCTTGAAAGACAAGATGAAACAGGTCAATTAAGACCAATTGATACCGTTAAAATTAAAGATGGAAAATTTACAATTAAAGGATCTGCAAAAGAGCCAGAAATAATGTTGTTGCAAGTAGAGGCTCTACAAGGGAAAGTTCCATTTATTTTAGAAAACGGTGATATTGAGGTAATTGTTGATAAAGATAGCATCCAAAAATCAAAACTTTCTGGAACATTTAACAATGATGTTTTCTCAAAATTTAACATTGATATTGTAAAATTCCAAAAAGATTCTCAGAAAAAAATGATGGCTTTTCAAAACGCTAATATGGCTAAAATGAATGCTGCACAAGAAGCAAAAGACACTATTACAATCAATAAGTTGATGAAAGAGTATCAAGTGATTCAAAAAGAAGGAATGGATTTTTATGTGAAATTTGCTGAAACCAATCCTAAAGCTTTAATATCTGCTCTAATTGTTGACAGTATGTTAAACGATCCAAGTGTCGATTTAGTAAGAGTTAAAAAGATTTTTGCGAGTTTTAGCCCTGAATTAAAAAAATATAAACCTGGAAAATCAATCCAATTTAAATTGGATAAAATTGGAAAACCTATAGTTGTAGCTACTTCTACAGAAGTAGGAAGCATAGCTCCTGATTTTTCTGCTCCAAACCCTGAAGGAAAATCAATATCTTTGAAAGAATCTTTAGGAAAAGTTACTATCATCGATTTCTGGGCATCTTGGTGCAACCCTTGTCGTGCTGAAAACCCTATTATAGTTGCGTTATACAATGAATTTCATACTAAAGGTTTAAATATTATAAGTATTTCTTTAGATAAAGATGCAAAAAAATGGAAAGAAGCTATTGCAAAAGATAAATTGACTTGGAATCAAGTTTCAAATTTAAAAGATTTTCAAGATCCAATAGCATTAACCTACGGAATAAATGCTATTCCATCAAACTATATAATAGATGCAAAAGGAACTATTGTTGCAAAAGATTTGCGTGGAGCAGAATTAAAAGCTAAAATCTTAGCACTTATAGGAGCTATTTAGTTTATAGAAATATATAGAATTAAATCTCCCTTGTGGAGATTTTTTTATTTAATTCAATACCAACATTAAAAAATACTGTCAAAATTTAGAAAATAAGTTTGGAATACTTTAAAGTGTTGCTATATTTTAAAATACTTGTAAAGAATATATTAGTATTCCTTAACCTTCGGGGAGAAACTCAATCACCCAAAGAAAGCAGATTGTAAATCTTTAAAAAAAAGAAATCAATTGACATATTATAATGTAAAAATAATGAGCCCGATAAAATATCGAGCTCATTATTATCAAATTAATTATAAATATTACAAACTTTTATATTCAGCTTGAATTTTTTTTGGAACTTTTTATATAAAAAAATAAATTATTTTTTTTCGCTCTTTTCCATTTTAGCTTTTAATACAGCTAACATATCGTTGTTATCTCCTAATGAAGATGCTTGCGTATTTGTATTATTGGCAATAGCTTCAGTAACAGCTTTAACATTTTTATCTTCTTCATCACGGAATATGGCAGTGTGAGACGCTACTACTCTTTTAAATTCTTTGTTGAATTCAATTACTTTAAATTCAGCTGAATCTCCTTTTTTTAATTTCTTGCCATCTTCTTTTTCAAGGTGACGTGTAGGAATGAAAGCAACAATATCATCTCCAAATTCTACAGTAGCACCTTTATCAACAATTTCATAAATTTCACCTGTGTGGATAGTTCCAACTGCGAAAGAATCTTCATATTGATCCCAAGGATTAGCAGTAGTTTGTTTGTGTCCTAATGATAATTTACGACCTTCAACATCTAATTCTAATACTATTACATCTAATTTTTCACCAACATTTACAAATTCAGACGGATGTTTGATTTTCTTAGTCCAAGAAAGGTCAGAGATATAAATCAATCCGTCAATTCCTTCTTCTAATTCTACAAAAATTCCAAAATTTGTAAAGTTTCTAACGATACCCGAATGTTTAGAACCTACTGGGTATTTATCAGTAATATCGGTCCAAGGATCTTGCGTTAATTGTTTGATACCTAATGACATTTTACGGTCATCTCTGTCAAGTGTTAAGATAACAGCTTCCACAACATCTCCAACTTTCACGAAATCTTGAGCCGAACGCAAGTGAGTTGACCATGACATTTCAGAGACGTGGATTAAACCTTCAACACCTTCAGCAACTTCAATAAAAGCACCGTAATCAGCAATTACAACTACTTTACCATTTACTTTGTCACCAACTTTTATGTCAGAATTTAAAGCGTCCCATGGGTGTGCGTTCAATTGTTTCAATCCTAATTGAATTCTTGTTTTCT
Organism: Flavobacteriaceae bacterium; assembly: GCA_009693635.1. Taxonomy (GTDB): domain Bacteria; phylum Bacteroidota; class Bacteroidia; order Flavobacteriales; family Flavobacteriaceae; genus Flavobacterium. Next base: position 37,073 of record SHWW01000004.1, on the reverse strand, counting down.
CGTCATCAAAGTCAAGGATAACAACATTCAATTTTTGATCTAATTCTAACACTTCACTTGGGTGATTAATTCTACTCCAAGAAAGGTCAGTAATGTGAATCAATCCATCAACACCACCTAAATCAATAAACACACCATAAGAAGTAATATTTTTAACAACACCTTCTAATACTTGTCCTTTTTGCAATTGACCGATGATTTCTTTTTTCTGGATTTCAATATCCGCTTCAATAAGCGCTTTGTGAGATACAACTACGTTTTTAAATTCGTGATTAATTTTCACAACTTTAAATTCCATCATTTTATTTACATAAACATCATAATCTCTAATTGGTTTAACATCAATTTGAGATCCTGGTAAAAACGCTTCAATTCCAAAAACGTCTACAATCATTCCGCCTTTAGTTCTGCATTTTACGAAACCAGTAACAATTTCTCCAGTTTCGTTTGCACTAATAACTCTATCCCAAGATTTAATAGTACGCGCTTTTCTATGAGACAATACCAATTGACCTGTTTTATCCTCACGGATGTCAATTAATACTTCAACTTTGTCACCAACTTTTAAGTTTGGATTGTAACGGAATTCGTTTAATGAAATAACACCTTCCGATTTTGCATTGATATCAACAATAACGTCTCTATCTGTAATTCTAACTACAACACCCTCTACTACTTCTTCTTGATCTGTATCAATGAATGTTTTAGAAACTAATTGTTCAAATTCTTGTAAGTTTTTTTGGTCAACGGCATCAATACCTTCTTCAAAATTGTGCCAATTAAATTCAGCTAAAAACTGCTCTTGTGATTTTAATGTTTCAGACATGCTGATAAAAAATTTGTATTCTGTATTTTCTCGAGTTTCTTAAAGCGAAGGAAAACGACAGAAGTTGTTTGTTTGATTTTTTAATCCCTAAAGGAAACTCCTATTCACCAAAAGGATTGCAAAAGTAATTGTTTTTTCTATATTCACAAAGTTTTTTACAAAAAAATAAAGAGACAATTGTCCTTATCTATTTGTGATTGAAATACTCGCTTAGTCTCAATATTTAAAATGTGATGATATTGACTTAAATTATTTAACTGAACTCGAATTAAAAAAAAGTTAAGTTAAGTAATCGGGGTTTTGGTAAAAACTTGATTTTTTAATCTTTTAATCTAGAAAATGAAAAATAATTAACTAAATTTTTAAACATGGATTAATTTAATTATTTAATTTAAATCGTATTGAGGTTTTGCAAGCAAAACAAAAAAAAATGTCCAAAAGTATATTTGGACAGTTTTTTTATGAGAAATCAGATTATACCGATTGATGCTTTTTAGCTTTTTTCTCCTTATACATTTCCCACAAAGCACCGCCAATCCAATATTGAACGAAACCAATTAAAAAAAACATTAACCAAAATCCCATTGTAAGGATGGTTAAGAAAAGTAAAAATCCTAAATACTGTGAAAATTCAAACATGATTATCGTAATTATTAAAATGATTACAAATGTAAGTTTATTATTTTTTACTACCAATTAATCATTATCAATTTTTATAAAATAGTTTTTTATGCGTAATTTTGTCATATATTGTTTTTGAGCTATTTGCTTTTAAATTAAGGATAGACATAAATAATGCTCAAACAAATAATAAAAACACAATAAAATGGAATTTAGAATCGAAAAAGACACAATGGGTGAAGTGCAAGTTCCTGCAGATAAATATTGGGGAGCACAAACAGAACGTTCAAGAAATAACTTTAAAATTGGTCCTTCGGCGTCGATGCCTAAAGAAATTATTGAGGGATTTGCCTACTTAAAGAAAGCGGCAGCCTATGCTAATTGTGATTTAGGCGTGCTTCCAACTGAAAAAAGAGATGCAATCGCAGCTGTTTGCGATGAAATATTAGCAGGAAAATTATCTGATGAATTTCCATTGGTAATTTGGCAAACAGGTTCGGGAACGCAAAGTAATATGAATGTTAACGAAGTAGTTGCGAACCGTGCACAGGTTTTAAAAGGTTTCAAAATTGGTGAAGGCGAACAATTCATCAAAGCCAATGATGATGTCAACAAGTCTCAATCTTCCAATGACACCTACCCTACTGGAATGCACATTGCGGCCTATAAAGTGGTAGTTGAAGTTACGATTCCTGGAATTGAAAAATTACGAAATACGCTTCAAGAGAAAGCAGTTACTTATAATTCTTTAGTGAAAATTGGTCGTACGCATTTAATGGATGCAACGCCGCTTACTCTAGGTCAAGAAATTTCTGGTTATGTGGCACAATTAAACTATGGTTTAAAAGCGATTAAAAATACTTTAGCACATTTATCTGAAGTGGCTTTAGGTGGAACTGCTGTAGGTACAGGTTTAAATACACCTGATGGATATGATGTAAAGGTAGCCGAATATATAGCAAAATTTACTGGATATCCTTTTGTAACGGCAGAAAATAAATTTGAAGCTTTGGCAGCTCACGATGCCATTGTAGAAACTCACGGTGCATTGAAACAAGTGGCAGTTTCATTAAATAAAATTGCTAATGATATTCGTATGATGGCTTCTGGACCTCGTTCAGGTATTGGAGAAATATTAATTCCTGAAAACGAACCAGGATCGTCAATTATGCCCGGAAAAGTAAATCCAACTCAATGTGAGGCTTTAACAATGGTTTGTGCGCAAGTGATGGGGAACGACGTAGCAATTTCTGTTGGTGGGATGCAAGGACATTATGAATTGAATGTTTTTAAACCTTTAATGGCAGCAAATTTCTTACAATCTGCCCGTTTATTGGGTGATGCATGTCTGTCATTTGAAGAACATTGTGCGCAAGGAATTGAGCCAAATTATAAAAGAATTGAAGAATTTGTAAACAACTCTTTGATGTTGGTTACAGCTTTAAATACAAAAATAGGATACTACAAAGCGGCTGAAATAGCTCAAACTGCTTATAAAAACGGAACTACTTTAAAAGAAGAATCAGTTCGATTAGGCTATGTAACTGCGGAAGATTTTGATGTTTGGGTAAAACCAGAAGATATGGTAGGAAACTTAAAATAAAAGCTATAAATTAATTAGTGAAAAGCTATAATATTATTGCGGGTTTTTTTATGGAGTAACCTGGTTAAACAATATTTAAATTACTATAAATAATAATAAATAATTGGCCGGGCTTCGCATATTAATCTTAGATAAAAAATGAAAGATTTTAAATGTAATCCCTTACTCTAAAAAATCAAAACCATTTTCTTGCTTTTTCTAAATCTTCAGGAGTGTCTATTCCAATTCCAATATGAGTTGTTTCAATCATTTTAATGCGTTTTCCAAATTCTAAATAACGTAATTGTTCTAATTTCTCGGAAGCTTCTAAGGATTTCATTGGTAAACTATAAAAATCCAATAAGGCTTGTTTTCTAAAGGCATAAATCCCGATGTGCTGCATGTAACGCACGCCAGCGTTCACTTCTCTTGGATTAGGAATTACAGAACGGGAAAAATATAAAGCAAAATTATTCTGATCTACAACAACTTTTACATTGTTTGGGTTGTTAATTTCTTCAATATCGATGATTTCTCGCATTAGCGAAGCCAAATCAACTTCGTTTTTGGTATCATTTCTAAAAATATGCAGTAGTTTTTCTAACGGCTCTTTATTGATAAAGGGTTCGTCACCTTGAATATTGATAACAATATCAACATCTAAATTTGAAACAGCTTCCGCAATTCTATCACTACCAGATTCATGTTCTTTTACACTTATAATTGCTTTTCCTCCTTGAGAAATAATCTCACTAAAAATTAAATTAGAATCTGTTACTACAAATACATCATCAAATAAATCGGTGTTTACTGCCGCTTGATATGTTCTGGCAATGACCGTTTTTCCACATAAATCTTGCATTAATTTAGCGGGAAATCTTGTCGATGCATAACGAGCGGGAATAACTGCTATTATTTTCATAGATTACTTTTGAGATACAAACTTACAAATGATTTTATAAATAAAACTATTCTTCAAAACTTTCGTCTTTGAAACCTATCAAATATAACTTATCTTTAGCTCTTGTGATTGCGGTGTACAACCATCGAATATAGTCTCTATCAATACCATTGGGCAAATAGGGTTGCTCTATAAATACAGTATTCCACTGTCCTCCTTGCGATTTATGACACGTAATTGCGTAAGAAAATTTAACCTGAAGCGCATTGAAAAATTCGTTTTCTTTCACCTTTTGAAACTTTTTATATTTTGTTTCACCTTCATAATCCAACATCACTTCTTGGTACAATCTGTTGGATTCTTCATAAGTTAATGACGGCGATTCACTAGTTATTGTATCCAATAACAAAAAAGTTTCCAATGGAATTTGATTCGGATAATCAACCATTCTAATTTTTACTTTTGCAAATTTAAAACCGTATAATTCTTGAATATTAAAAATTTCTAAGACTTCGATAATATCACCATTGGCAATAAAACCAGCTTCATCAGAATCTTTAAGCCAAAAGTAATTGTTTTTTACCACCATCAAAAAATCACCTGTGGACAATTCACTTTCCTTGTCTAATATTTTAGTACGGATTTGTTCATTATATTGATTTGCTCGTTTATTAGAACGAACGATAAAGGCAGTGTCTTCAATACTGTAATTACTATATGCCGAATTAATTGCATCTTGAATATCGTAGCCATCTGTTAGGCGAACTATGTCTTTAAACCCTCGTAATTGAAATTTGAAACTATCAAAAAAAGTGTCTTTAAGCACTTCTCGGAGTTCGGTAGCATTGAATAAAATACCCGAATTTTCTTCTTGCCGCATTACTTCATCCAACTCAATGTGCTTGATTTCTTTATTGTAATGCATTCCCAAAATATCAATATTTAAAGCCGGCGAAATGTCTAAATTTACAGGAGGCAACTGTGCTGTATCTCCCAATAATATCATTTTGCAATTGGTTCCTGAATAAACAAAAGAAATCAAATCGTCTAATAAAGACACATTTTGATACATTTTACTTTCGGAATTGGTATCCGAAATCATCGAAGCTTCGTCCACTATAAAGAAGGTGTTTTTATGTTTGTTTTGTTGCAATGTAAAACTAACGCCTCCCCCAGAAGATTTCTTTGGAAAATATATTTTTTTATGAATCGTAAAGGCTGGTTTTTGTGAGTAATTTGCAATAACTTTTGCCGCACGACCAGTTGGCGCAAGCAACACATACTTTTTATTGATTTCTACCAAATTATTTACAATCGTAGAAATTACAGTAGTTTTTCCTGTTCCTGCATATCCTTTCAAAACAAATATCTCATTATTATCGTCATTATTAATAAATTCTGCTATTTGCTGAAAGAATATATCCTGTTTATTCGTGGGAGTAAACGGAAATTGTCTTAGCAAAAGGGAATAAAAATGACTTGATTTCATAAATGCAAATTTCACCGCAAAGTACGCAAAGTTTTTTGGAGCGCGTTTTGTTTTGAATCAAAATCTTTAAAATATATTTTCTACTAAAAGTACAATTTGGAACTTAAACTCAATTTTATTCCCTCTAAAAATTATAGTCATTTAAAAAAATTGTAGTTTTGCGATAATCAGAAACAATTTATGGTGGTAAACGCAAACATAACGGATAAAAAATACAAAAAACTAACACTTCAAGTAACTTTGAATGGGTTTGCTTTTTGTGTTATTGATACTTTAAATCAGGCTGTTATATCGGTAAAAGAAATTGATTTTTCTAAATATCCCAAAGCAAATAAAGTAGAAGATTATTATTGGAAGGCATTTACGGATAACTCAAAATTAAAAGATTCATATGATGAAGTTATTGTTCTACACGATAGCAATTTAGATACTTTTGTTCCAACAGCGCTATTTGACGAAGATTTTTTAGGAAGTTATTTGCAATACAATACAAAAGTTTTTGAAACCGATTTCTTTGCTTTTGATGCACTTTCAAATTACGAAATAAATCATGTTTATATTCCATTCGTTAATATCAATAATTATTTGCTTGATCAGTTCGTAACTTTCAATTACAAACATACCAATAGCATTCTAGTTTCTAAACTATTAGAACTTTCTAAAAATGTTGACGAAAAAGAGGTTTTTGTTCATTTTTCAGCCAATAAATTTGAAATTATAATAGTCCAAAATCAGAAATTATTACTGTTTAATTCTTTTAATTTTGTAACCAAAGAAGACTTTATATACTATCTTTTGTTTGCTACCGAACAATTAAATCTAAATCCAGAGAATTTCAAAGTTTCCCTTTTAGGTAAAATTTCTGAAGAATCTGAATTATTCCAAATCGCATTCAAATACGTTAGAAATGTTTCCTTGTTGGATGTTTCCGATTTACAAAAACGCAATGATTTTTCAACTTCTCAAAATTTAAAGCATTTTATACTGTTCCAATCGTGAGAATAATTTCTGGAAAATATAAAGGAAGACGGATTTTTCCACCAAAAAACCTACCCGTACGCCCAACAACCGATATGAGCAAAGAAGCATTATTTAATGTTTTGAATAATCATTTTGATTTTGAAGGCTTAAAAATCTTAGATTTATTTTCAGGAACTGGTAATATCAGTTTCGAATTTGCTTCACGCGGAAGTGAAAATATCACCTCTGTTGATGCAGATTTTGGTTGCATGAAATTTATCAAGCAAGTTGCCGAAGAATACGATTTTAATATCGCAACCATGCGAAGTGATGTTTTTAAATTCTTAGAAAAAAATACCAATTCCTACGATATTATTTTTGCCGATCCACCGTATGCATTGGACCAAAAAACTTTTGAAAACATTGTAACTTTAGTATTCAAACAAGAATTACTTCGAGAAGATGGTATGATGGTTATTGAACATTCAAAATACACCAAGTTGGATCATATGATACATTTTTCCTTCAAGAAAAGTTATGGAGGTTCTATTTTTAGTTTCTTTGAAATCAATAAAGAATCCGTTTTAGATTAAACAATAGAAACCGATAAAAACAAGAAAACCCTATAAATAATAGGTTTTTATTTTATAAATTTAGTATTAAACGTGCAATGCTCTGTTATCTGTTGCTGCCAACGCTGCTTCTTTTATTGCTTCTGCAAATGTAGGGTGCGCGTGACTCATTCTAGAAATATCTTCTGCCGAAGCCTTAAATTCCATTGCTGTTACTGCTTCTGCAATCAAATCCGCACAACGTGCTCCAATCATGTGAACACCTAATACTTCATCTGTTTTGGCATCTGCAAGTATTTTTACAAATCCATCCAAATCACCACCAGCTCTTGCTCTTCCTAATGCTTTGAAAGGAAAACTACCCGATTTAAATTCAACTCCCGAAGCTTTCAATTGCTCCTCTGTTTGTCCAACTGCAGCCACTTCTGGCCAAGTATAAACAACTCCTGGAATCAAATTATAATTGATATGAGGTTTTTGTCCTGCCAAAATTTCTGCAACCATTGTTCCTTCTTCTTCGGCTTTGTGCGCCAACATAGCTCCACGAACAACATCGCCAATTGCGTATATATTTAGAACGGAAGTTTGCAAATGATCATTTACTTCAATCTGACCTCTTTCTGAAATTTTTACTCCTGCTTTATCTGCATTTAATCCATCAGTAAAAGGAAAACGACCAACAGAAACTAATGAATAATCACCTTCAAATGTGATGGTTTCTCCTTTTGCATTTTCAGCTTGAACGGTTACAACATCTCCAAAACGTTCTACGGATTTCACTTTGTGAGAAACGTAGAATTTCATTCCTTGTTTCTTCAAAACTTTAGTCAATTCTTTAGACAACGAACCATCCATTCCTGGAATAATTCTATCCATAAATTCTACTACAGAAACATGCGCTCCTAATCGTAAATAGACTTGTCCTAATTCAATTCCAATTACCCCACCACCAATAATTACAAGGTGTTTTGGCACTTCTTTCAGTTTTAATGCTTCTGTAGAAGTTATAATTCTTTCTTTATCAATTTTTATAAATGGCAACGAAGACGGTTTAGAACCCGTTGCAATAATAATATTTTTAGCTTCTAAAGTTTCAGAAGTTCCATCAGCTTTTACAACTGCTACGTGAGTGGCGTCTATAAAAGAACCCAGTCCTTCAAAAACAGTGATTTTATTTTTATCCATTAAGAATTTCACACCTCCAGAAGTTTGATCAACAACTGCTTGTTTACGAGCAATCATTTTCTCCAAATTCACTTTTACTTCTCCCAAAACTTCAATTCCATGTTCAGCAAAATGAGCTATTTCGCTGTAATGATGAGATGAGGCAAGTAATGCTTTTGATGGAATACAACCTACATTTAGGCAGGTTCCACCAAGTGTAGAATATTTTTCGATAATGGCAGTTTTCATTCCCAATTGTGCGCAACGAATTGCTGCAACATATCCTCCAGGTCCTGAACCAATGATGACAACGTCAAATGAACTCATAATATATGTATTTTGATGTGTTTTTATAAATGCTGCACAAAATTAAGAAATTTAAAAACTATTCTTACACTTTTTCATTTCTAAATTTAAACTTCAATTAAAGTGCTGTTTTTTACCTCGCTAATCATAAATGTGCTATGGGTACTTCCAATGTGCTCTAACGTAGTTAATTTTGTAACCAAGAATTCTCTATAGGCTTCCATATCTTTAACAGCAATTTTCAAAATATAGTCATAATCGCCGCTTACATGATGGCATTCTAATATTTCTGGAAGTTTAACCACTTCATTTTCAAACTTGGTTAGGAATTCTCGGGTGTGCTGAATGAGTTTAAGATGACAAAAAACCACAAAACCTTTATCGACTTTTGAGCGGTTTACCAAAACCACGTATTTATCGATAATTCCTTCACGCTCTAATTTTTTTATGCGCTCATATACTGCAGTTACTGACAAATTAAGTTTCAACGAAAGCTCTTTTGTGGTTTTCTTACTGTCGGTTTGAAGCAGTTGTAGTAATTTTTTGTCTATTAAATCCATGGTAATTTAGTTTTAAAATATTTAGAAAATTGAAAAGGTTAAAGAAAATCTATAAACTATTGTATTTAAATGTAAAATTAGAAAAAATATCTATTAAGTTGATAATAAACCATTAAATAATCTAAATTTAACTTATAGTATTGTATATAAATCTGCTTTTTTGTTATTTTGACTATATATATTTTAAAACTAAAACATAATAATAAATAAATAATTCTAGCCTAGATAGCTATTAAAAAAAATAAGTATGAAAAATTTTAATCCCGCAGACAACATTCAGGATTTGCAATATTTTGGAGAATTTGGTGGTGTAAATCCATCCATTTCTGATAGTTCGACCTATACTTTTCTATCGGCAAAAACCATGTTCGATACTTTTAAAGGCAATGCTGAAGGTTGTTATTTGTATTCTCGACACTCATCACCGAGCAATTTATACCTCGACAAAGCAATGGCAGCAATGGAAGGAACGGAAGCAGCAAATGTTTCGGCATCGGGAATGGGCGCAATCACTCCTACACTTTTACAGTTGTGCGGACAGGGCGACCATATTGTTTCGAGTCGCACAATCTATGGTGGAACGTACGCTTTTTTGAAGAATTTTACTCCTAAATTTGGAATTAAAACCACGTTTGTAGACATCACAAAATTAGCCCTTGTAGAAGCTGCGATTACGCCAGAAACCAAAGTTTTATATTGTGAAACTGTCAGTAATCCGCTTTTAGAAGTTGCAGATATTGCCAGTTTATCGAAACTTGCTAAAAAATATAATTTAAAGTTGGTGGTTGACAATACATTTTCGCCATTATCAGTTTCACCAGCACTTATGGGTGCCGATATTGTAATTCACAGTTTAACGAAATATATCAATGGAAGTAGTGATACAGTTGGCGGAGTAACCTGTGCTTCACAAGAATTCATCGATAGTTTGAAAAATGTAAACAACGGAGCAAGTATGCTTTTAGGACCAACAATGGACAGTTTACGTTCAGCAGGTGTTATGAAAAACCTACGCACGCTGCACATTCGTATGAAACATCACAGTCACAATGCACTTTATTTGGCAGAGCACTTTGAAAAAGACGGAATTAAAACCGTTTATCCAGGTTTAAAAAGTCACCCGAGCCACGAAATATACAAGAATATGATTAATTTAGAATACGGTTTTGGAGGAATGATGACTTTGGACGTGGGCACTTTAGATCAAGCCAATGCTTTGATGGAATTGATGCAAAGCAAAAATTTAGGATATTTGGCAGTAAGTTTAGGATTCTATAAAACCTTATTCAGTGCGCCGGGAACATCTACATCCAGTGAGATTCCATTAGACGAACAAATAGAAATGGGCTTAACCGATGGCTTAATTCGATTTTCAATTGGACTCGATAATGATATCGAAAGAACCTACCAAAGTATTAAATCTTGCATGATAGCTCTCTCTATTCTTTAATTTTACCTTTATATATTGCGTGGTTTTTTGTAAACCATTATATTTGCGTTCACAAAATAAAAAAAATGATTAAGATTACTTTGCCAGATAGGTCTGTTAAGGAGTTTAAAATTGGTGCTACGCCTATAGATGTTGCGAGAAATATTAGTGAAGGATTTGCAAGAAATGTTATTTCTGCGGCATTTAACGGAACAACGATTGAGACGTCAACGCCATTAACAACTGACGGTGCGCTTATTTTATATACTTGGAATGACGAAAACGGAAAGAAAGCTTTCTGGCATTCGACGTCTCACGTTATGGCGCAAGTTTTGGAAGAAATGTATTCTGGAATTAAATTGACACTTGGCCCTGCGATTAGTAATGGGTTTTATTATGATGTTGATTTTGAAGATCACAAGATTACTGATGCTGATTTCAAAAAAATTGAAGATCGCGTTTTGGAAATTTCAAGAGAAAAACACGAATTTAAATTGCGTTCTGTTTCAAAAGCGGAGGCATTGAAAGTTTATAAAGACAATATTTACAAAACAGAATTGATTTCTAATTTGGAAGATGGTTCGATTACTTTTTGTGATCACGCTACTTTTACAGATTTGTGTCGTGGTGGTCATATTCCGAATACGGGAATTATAAAGGCGATGAAAGTTATGAGTGTTGCTGGGGCATACTGGCGGGGTGATGAGAAAAATAAGCAATTGACCCGTGTTTATGGGACTTCATATCCAAAGCAAAAAGAGTTGACGGAATATTTAGAATTGCTTGAAGAGGCAAAACGTCGTGATCATAGAAAATTAGGAAAAGAATTGGAATTGTTTGCATTTTCACAAAAAGTAGGACAAGGGCTACCACTATGGTTGCCAAAGGGTGCTGCTTTGAGAGATAGATTGGAACAATTTTTGAAAAAGGCACAGAAAAAAGCAGGTTACGAGCAAGTAATTACACCTCATATTGGCCAAAAAGAACTTTATATTACTTCGGGACATTATGCTAAATATGGCGCGGATAGTTTTCAACCCATCACTACTCCTGCTGATGGCGAAGAGTTCTTATTAAAACCAATGAACTGCCCACACCACTGTGAAATTTACAATTCAAAACCATGGTCGTATAAAGATTTACCAAAGCGTTATGCTGAATTTGGTACGGTTTATAGATATGAGCAAAGTGGCGAACTTCACGGTTTGACTCGTGTTCGTGGATTTACCCAAGACGATGCGCATATCTTTTGTACGCCGGAACAATTGGATGAGGAATTTAAAAAAGTAATTGATTTGGTATTGTATGTTTTCAGTTCTTTAGGATTTGAAGATTTTACAGCTCAAATTTCTTTGCGTGACAAAGAAAATAGAGAAAAATATATAGGTTCTGATGAAAATTGGAAAAAAGCGGAAAATGCAATTATTAATGCTGCTGCGGATAAAGGATTAAATACTGTTGTTGAATATGGCGAAGCTGCATTCTATGGTCCTAAATTAGATTTTATGGTAAAGGATGCTTTGGGAAGACAATGGCAATTGGGAACCATTCAGGTTGATTACAATTTGCCAGAGCGATTTGAATTAACTTACAAAGGTTCTGATAATGAATTACACCGACCAGTAATGATTCACAGAGCGCCATTTGGTTCTATGGAACGATTTATAGCGATTTTGTTAGAGCATACTGCAGGAAATTTCCCACTTTGGTTGATGCCAGAACAAGCAATAATATTATCTTTGAGCGAGAAATATGAAAATTATGCGAAAAAAGTTTTAAATATGCTAGAAAATCACGAAATTCGCGCCCTTGTTGACAACAGAAATGAGACAATAGGCAAGAAAATTAGGGATGCTGAAATGCAAAAAATCCCATTTATGTTAGTTTTAGGTGAGGAAGAAGAGAAAAACGAAACCATTTCTATACGCCGTCACGGGCAAGAAGGAAAAGGAAATATGAGTGTTACAATCGAGGAATTTGCTTCAATTGTGAATGAAGAGATCAAAAAAACATTAAAAGTATTTACAATTTAACTTAAATTATAAAGTCATAGCAATAAGAAGTAACAGAGGTTACCAACCTCGAGTAGAAAAAAAAGATGCACACAGGATAAACAATCTTATTCGTGGAGTACAAGAAGTAAGGCTTGTTGGAGAAAACATTGAGCCTGGAGTTTTTAAACTTTCAGAAGCATTAAGATTAGCAGATGAATTTGAACTAGATTTAGTTGAAATTTCTCCAAATGCCGAACCACCAGTTTGTAAAATTATGGATTATAAAAAATTCATATATGAGCAAAAGAAACGTGACAAAGCACTTAAAGCAAAATCTACTCAGGTAGTGGTGAAAGAAATTCGTTTCGGACCTCAAACTGATGAGCATGATTATGAATTTAAAAGAAAGAATGCGGAGAAATTCTTAAAAGAAGGTGCAAAATTAAAAGCTTTTGTATTCTTTAAAGGACGTTCAATTATCTATAAAGATCAAGGTCAAATCTTGCTTTTGAGATTAGCAACAGATTTAGAAGAGTTTGGTAAAGTAGAAGCGATGCCAGTTCTAGAAGGGAAGAGAATGATTATTTTCATTGCTCCAAAGAAGAAAAAATAAATATTTGCAATAAGCAAAAGCTGTAAGCAATATGCCGAGTTAATAATAGCTTTGCCTTATGTTTAAAGCCTTAAGCTTAATGCTTTTGAAAAATAAGTAAGTAAGAATAAATTAAACACTAGGAAAAAATGCCTAAAATGAAAACCAAATCTAGCGCCAAGAAACGATTTAAAGTTACTGGTTCTGGAAAGATTAAAAGAAAGCATGCTTTTAAGAGTCATATTTTGACTAAAAAATCTAAAAAACGTAAATTAGCTTTGACACACTCAGCGCTAGTTCACAAAACAGATATGAAAAGCATCAAACAACAATTAAGAATTATCTAAAAAAAGCTATAGGCTTTAGGCATAAAGCTTAAAGCATATTGCATAAGAATTCTTTAGGTTAAAATCAAATTTAATAACCTTGGAGTATGGCCATTAAGTTCCCTTGATTTAATTCGGGACGCCTGCTACAAAAAAACAGTAAAATTATGCCAAGATCGGTAAATTCAGTTGCTAAAAGAGCAAGAAGAAAAAAAATAATGAAGCAAGCCAAAGGTTTCTTTGGTAGACGTAAAAACGTTTGGACAGTTGCGAAAAACGCGGTAGAAAAAGCAATGTGCTACGCTTATCGTGATAGAAAAGTGAATAAAAGAAATTTCCGTGCATTATGGATTCAACGTATTAACGCTGGAGCTAGATTGGAAGGAATGTCTTATTCACAATTCATGGGTAAAGTAAAAGCTAACGGAATCGAATTGAACAGAAAAGTTCTTGCAGATTTAGCCATGAACCACCCAGTAGCTTTCAAAGCTGTACTTAATAAAGTAAAATAAACGTTTTATAAACAATATTTAAACTTACTTACTATAATAAAACTACCCTCAAAAAGTTAGATACTATTTGGGGGTATTTTTATGGAAAGAAAAGTCAAGTTTATTAATACATTCAAGATTGAATAAAAAAATAATTACAGAAAAGTTTTATTGATATGAATCTATTTCAAAATAAAATATATTCAAATCAATTATTCTTAAGAGGTCCATGACTAAATAAAATACATTCACAAAAATTGGAAAAGTTGTATTACTTTTACATTTCAAAAAAAAAAATTAAATGTCTTCTCACCACATTGTTCGCGACGACCAAGAACCTGCATTAATTATTGCAAACGGTGCATCATGTAGCAACGAATTATTGGGCCAATTACTAGAATGGTCGCCATTAGTGCTTGTATTGGATTCGGCGATAGAACGCGTTTTGGAACTAGGTATAAAAGTAGATGTATTATTAGGCGATTTCGACCGAGGTTTTGATGCTAATTATTACAAAGAAAGTCACTTCCCTATTGAGATTATTCATACTCCCGATCAAAATAAAACCGATTTAGAAAAGGCGTTAGATTATTTGCATGCTAGAAAAATTCCTGCGGTAAATGTGGTTTGGGCTACCGGAAAACGTGCCGATCATACTATAACCAATCTTACTAATATTGCCAATTATCGCGACAAACTTAAAATTGTAATTATTGACGACCATTCAAAAGTGTTTTTAATGCCTAGAAAATACGAAAAATGGTACACCAAAAAAACACCAATTTCTTTAATTCCTATTGGAAATGTAACAGGAATTCATTCTACAAATTTGCATTATCCATTAAAAAATGACACTTTAACAATGGGATATAGAACGGGAAGTAGCAATTTTGTTGCCCAAGATGGAATTGTAGTTATAGAACACCAAACAGGCGATTTGTTACTAATGGAATGTTTGGATTAATACAATTTCAACTTTAGATTCCTTACCTTTGTCCGACATGAAAAAAGCAAAAATCACGACCGAGAAAGTCAATCTTCATCCTCGAAATAAACATAGATTTGGTTATGATTTTGAACAACTAATTAAATGTTGTCCCAATTTAAAAGACTTTGTTTTTACTAATCAATACGAAACACAAACCATAGATTTCAGTATTCCTGAGGTAGTAAAATTATTGAATAAAGCTTTGCTGATTTCGGAATACGACATTACCAATTGGGATATTCCGAGAAATTATCTTTGTCCACCACTCCCAGGAAGAGCTGATTATATTCACTATATAGCTGATTTATTAACTGAATCTAATAATGGAATACTGCCCGAAGGTGATAATATACAAGGACTTGACATCGGAATTGGTTCGAATTGTATTTATCCAATTATTGGAAATTCAGTTTATAATTGGAGTTTCGTTGGAACAGATATTGATGAAAATGCGATTCAAAATTGCAAAAAAATCATTGAAAATAATCCGAAATTAATTGAGGCCATTAGCCTACAGCTTCAAGTGGAATCACGTTTTATTTTCAAAAATATAATAACGCCCGAAGATAAATTTGAATTCACAATTTGTAATCCACCTTTTCATTCTTCGGCTGCAGAAGCTACTAAAAGTTCTTTGCGTAAAGTGACCAATTTGGAACCTAACTCAATAGAAAAAATAATTAAACCTGTACTAAATTTTGGTGGTCAAAACACCGAATTATGGTGTGAAGGTGGAGAATTGGCTTTCATTACTCAAATGATTTTTGAAAGTGCTAAATATCCTTTGCAGTGTTTTTGGTTTACCACATTGGTATCCAAAAAAGAAAATCTTTCCAGCTTTTATAAGACTTTAAATAAAGTTAGTGCAGTTGAAGTAAAAACGATTGATATGGCACAAGGACAAAAAACAAGCCGAATTGTAGCATGGACATTCTTGAGTGAAGCACAACAAAAAACTTGGAAATTTTAAGAAACTACAATTATTATTATTTTTGTAAATTTAATAGAAATAAATACTCTTGAACTTAAAAATATTCTGATTTCTAAAATTTCACATCAATTAAAAAATGTAGATTAGTAGATTTTTAATTTGCGAATATGCAGTAAAATTTTCACTTTTACGATTATAAAATTTAAGTTTCAAAAAAAATAAATGAAATTCCAAGTTGTATCCGATTACCAACCCAAAGGCGACCAACCACAAGCTATCGAAAAATTAGTTCGAGGGTTAATCGATGGCGAACAATTCCAAACTTTATTAGGAGTTACAGGTTCTGGTAAGACATTTACCATTGCCAATGTTATTGAAGAAGTGCAAAGACCAACATTAGTTTTAGCGCACAACAAAACATTAGCAGCACAATTATATTCTGAATTCAAGCAGTTTTTTCCGAATAATGCGGTGGAGTATTTCGTTTCTTATTACGATTATTACCAACCCGAAGCCTTTATGCCGGTCACGGGAGTTTTTATTGAAAAGGATTTATCTATAAATGAAGAGCTAGAAAAAATGCGTTTGAGCACAACCGCTTCCCTCCTTTCTGGTCGACGGGACATATTGGTTGTGGCATCGGTTTCGTGTTTGTACGGTATTGGAAATCCTGTAGAATTTCAGAAAAATATAATTGCAATTGAGAAAGACCAAGTCATTTCTCGAACCAAATTCCTTCATACTTTAGTGCAGAGTTTGTATTCAAGAACCGAAGCTGACTTTACTCCTGGAAATTTCAGAATCAAAGGCGATACGGTTGAAGTTTATCCAAGTTATGCAGATGATGCCTATAGAATTCACTTTTTTGGTGATGAAATTGAAGAAATTGAAAGTTTCGATATTAAAACTTCTCAAGTAATTGAGAAATTTGAAAAGCTGACCATTTACCCTGCAAATATGTTTGTGACTTCGCCCGATGTATTGCAAAATGCCATTTGGGAAATCCAACAAGATTTAGTAAAACAAGTCAATTATTTCAAAGAAATTGGCAAACATTTGGAAGCAAAACGTCTGGAAGAACGCACCAATTTCGATTTAGAAATGATTCGCGAACTAGGTTATTGCTCAGGAATTGAGAATTATTCTCGATATTTAGATGGACGGGTGGCAGGATCACGCCCTTTTTGTTTGTTGGATTATTTTCCTAAAGATTTCCTGATGGTTGTCGATGAAAGCCACGTAACGCTTTCACAAGTTCACGCGATGTATGGCGGCGATAGAAGTAGAAAAGTAAATTTGGTTGATTATGGTTTCCGACTTCCAGCTGCAATGGACAACCGCCCGTTAAAATTTGAAGAGTTTGAAGCAATGCAAAACCAAGTCATTTATGTGTCGGCAACACCTGCAGATTATGAATTGCATCGCTGTGATGGTGTTTATGTGGAGCAAGTTATTCGCCCAACGGGGTTGCTTGATCCTATCGTAGAAGTGCGCCCAAGTCTAAATCAGATTGACGATTTAATAGAAGAAATTCAATTGCGTTGCGAGTTGGACGAACGAGTTTTGGTAACGACATTAACCAAAAGAATGGCCGAAGAATTAGCTAAATATTTAACGAAAATGAGTATTCGATGCCGTTACATTCACTCCGATGTTGATACTTTGGAACGTATAGAAATCATGCAAGATTTACGAAAAGGTATTTTTGATGTATTGATTGGAGTAAATTTACTCCGTGAAGGATTGGATTTACCCGAAGTTTCGTTGGTAGCAATTTTAGATGCTGATAAAGAAGGATTCTTGAGAAGTCACCGTTCATTAACGCAAACTATTGGTCGTGCCGCAAGAAATCTCAATGGAAAAGCCATTATGTATGCTGATAAAATTACGGTAAGTATGCAAAAAACGATCAATGAAACCAATTACCGACGTACCAAACAAATTAATTTCAATACCGAAAACAACCAAGTTCCAATGGCATTGAACAAGAAAATTGAAAGTGCCTTTACGAAGAATCCTTTAGTAGAATTTGAATTAGGACACACTATGAATTTCGCTGCCGAGCCCATCCCTGAATATTTATCGAAACTTGAAATTGAAAAGCGCATCCGTGAAAACAGAAAAGCGATGCAAAAGGCTGCAAAAGATTTAGATTTTATGCAAGCCGCAAAAATAAGAGATGTCATCAAGAAATTGCAAGAGCAGTTGGTTTAATATTAAAAAATCAATTTATGACTCGTAAAATAGCCTTTCTTTATATAGTATTATTTGTTGCAAATAGATTCTTTTCTCAACAAAGTACTGCATTAAAACAAGTGTCAATATTTACGGTTGAGGCGACACAACTAAATTTCATAAATAAAATTTAGTTGTATTTACCAAATGAATATGCCACTTCAGAAAAGGAATATTCCTTAATTTATATACACGACGCACAAAATCTATTTGGTACCGAAACTTCTTATGCCGACGAATGAAATATTGACGAAAAATTATGGCACGATAAATTTGTGAAAGTCTATACTTGGTTGAATATTTAAAGCGTGTTTAAAAACGTTTTAAAGTAAGATACTGGTTTCAAATCCAACAATTCTTCACGATGCTGTGCTAAAAAAGCATAATCCAAAGTATCGATAGAATCAATTGTATTGAAAATTTCTGGTAATTGCCCTTGAGGTTTTTTGAAAACAAATCCCAAACCATGATCCGTGTTTAGTACAAATGCCGAAAGTTCAGGATGATTTTTTCTAATGTAAGAGATAGTTTTCCAAACGTCACCATTCCAAATGTTTTTCCAGTCTTTATGATTTTCTAAATCCTTTCTAGCATGATCGATAGAAATGGCAGGATGGGCAGCCAATTCATCTAAAGGATTGCAATCGTGCAAAATGATAAAACCATTATCATCAAGGTGTTTCAGGGTATTTAAAGTGTCATTTAATGATTGTTCGTAGGTATGAAGTCCGTCAATAAATGCTAAATCAAGAGTATTGGCTTCTAAAAGGGCTTTATTTTCTGCAAAAAAAGCATCACTAGTTACTTCAAAATAATCATTTTTCAGTGTGTGAGGATTTAAAATACAAGCTCTAACTTTTTTCCACAGACTAAAATTAAAAAAAGGATCTACACCAAAACGTCTTTTTGTACCCACAATATTAAACAGACATTTTCCTCGGTTTACCCCTATTTCAAGGTAATTTTGTACATTTTTCTTTTTTATGATTGCATTTAAAACTTGAATTCTAGTCATCTTTAATTGTAATTAAATAGCATTATTTATTGAAGCGCTAATTTATGATAAATTGTTGACATCAAAATAATGAAATCGATTATTTACTTCATTAATTACTATTAACGCCGCTTTATAATTATATTTGCAAAAATATTTATAATGAAAATGACAAATAATGACATCCTGAAAAAACTTCGTGTGGCTTTAATGCTTAGGGATGATCAAATAGTAGAAATCTTAGAATTAGTAGATTTTAGAATTTCAAAATCAGAATTGGGTGCTTTCTTCCGTGCGGAGGATCATGAAAATTACATGGAATGTGGCGACCAGGTTTTGCGTAATTTCTTGAATGCTTTGGTATTGCACTTACGAGGAACAAAAGAAAATCCGAAAAACCCTTCTGATGTTTTGAATAAAAATAAAAAAGAAGTAAATCCAGGAAATCAAGATTCAGAAAAATCTAGAGGTGATCAAAGTCCTGCAAAAAGTCCTGCGGCAAAAAAGCCCTTTAAAAAGCATACTCCAAATAAAGCAACTCCGAAAGTTCAGGTAGTTGAGAAAGTTCATTTTAAAAATGGTAAAAACAAAAAATCCTAATCTTACGATTAGGATTTTTTTTATAATTTGAACGAATATAATTAAGAAAGGGCCACTTTTACTTGGTCAGCAGCTTCTTGAAATTCAACAGCTGATAAAATTGGCATTCCAGAATTGTCAATTAATTCTTTTGCAATAACGGCGTTAGTTCCTTGCAAACGAACAATGATTGGTACTTTAATGGCGTCCCCCATGTTTTTGTAGGCATCTACAACACCTTGAGCAACTCTATCACAACGAACAATTCCGCCAAAAATATTGATTAAAATTGCTTTTACGTTTGAATCTTTCAATATAATACGGAAAGCCAACTCCACACGTTTTGCATCTGCAGTTCCACCTACGTCTAAGAAATTTGCTGGTTCAAAACCTGCATATTTAATTAAATCCATTGTAGCCATTGCTAGACCTGCACCATTTACCATACAACCAACAGTTCCATCTAAATCTACATAGTTTAAACCTGCAGCTTTAGCTTCTACTTCGATTGGGTTTTCCTCGCGAAAATCACGAAATTCAGCATAAACTGGCTGACGGTATAATGCATTGTCATCTAAATTTACTTTAGCATCAACTGCTATAATTTTATTATCAGATGTTTTCAAAACTGGGTTAATTTCAAACATTGTAGCATCACAACCAATATAAGCATTGTAAAGTGCTGCAACAAATTGTGTCATTTCTTTGAAAGCATTTCCAGAAAGACCTAAATTAAAGGCTATTCTTCTTGCTTGAAAGGCCTGTAAACCAACAGTTGGATCAATTTCTTCAGTGAAAATTAAATGAGGTGTGTGTTCCGCAACTTCTTCAATATCCATTCCACCTTCAGTAGAATACATAATCATATTACGACCTTTCGCTCTATTCAATAAAACAGACATATAAAACTCAGAAGTCTCAGATTCTCCAGGATAATAAACGTCCTCAGCAACTAAAATTTTGTGTACTTTTTTACCTTCAGCAGAAGTTTGTGGCGTGATTAATTGCATTCCTATAATTTGTTCTGCAATATCTTCTACCTGCTTTAAATTCTTAGCAAGTTTTACTCCTCCACCTTTTCCACGTCCACCTGCGTGAACTTGTGCTTTAATAACGTGCCATCCTGATCCAGTTTCAGTAGTTAATTGTTTTGCTGCTGCGATCGCCTCTTGAGGATTGTTTGCAACATAACCACGTTGAATTTTCACACCATAACTGGCTAATATTTCTTTTCCTTGGTATTCATGTATGTCCATAATGAAAATTTTGACTTTTAAAGTGGCACAAAAATAACAAAATTGAAGTTAAAAGCGAAATGTTTTTATTTAATATATAAAATAAGAATATAATTGTTAAAAAATAAATTTTACATTATCAAATTCTTAAATTTAATAGAAAAAAAAGAGTTTTGACATTTTCATCATCCATAGTTTAAAACTATAACGATTGAGTTAAATAAAAATAATACTTTTTTTAAAACTTTAAAGAAAAAAATAATTGTTAATCAAAAATAAAATTATCAAATCTTTAAATTAAAAGTCCAAAATTAAATTATTATTATTATTTGAACTTTTAATTGATATAGTAGTAAAAATTATCCGAAATGCCATTTTCATTAAATTATAATCAGTGAATGTATTAATTTAGTAAAAAAATATCAAGCATGAAAGTTAAAGCACAGGGCCTATATTTACCAGAATTTGAACACGATAATTGTGGTGCAGGATTTATTTGCAATTTAAACGGAATTAAGTCAAATGACATTATTCATAAAGCTTTAGATATATTAATAAAATTAGAGCATCGAGGTGCTGTAAGTTCCGATGGAAGAACGGGTGATGGCGCAGGAATTCTATTTGACATTCCTCATGATTTCTTCAAAAAAGTATGTGATTTTGAACTACCCGAACCAAAAGAATATGGCGTAGGAATGTTGTTTTTACCAAAAAGTAAAAACCAAGTTGTGTATTGTAAAACTACTTTTGAAACTGCTATAAATGAACAAAATTTAACTGTTTTAGGTTGGCGTGAAGTTCCTGTTGACGCATCAAATTTAGGAAAAATTGCTGCTGAAAAAGAACCAACAGTGTTGCAGGTTTTTATTGGTAAAAATGGATTAGAACTCGCAGAACAAGAGTTTAATGCTAAATTATTTGCTGCAAGAAAAATATCAGAACACACTGTCATAAAATCTAAAATATCACAAAGTCACCAATATTATTTCAGTAGTTTTTCTACTACGACTATAATATATAAAGGACTTTTGATGCCCGAAGATATCAGCCGTTATTATACAGATTTGTCTGATACGGATTTGGTTACCCGATTGGCATTGGTTCACCAAAGATTTTCAACCAATACTTTTCCTTCTTGGGAATTGGCACAGCCCTTCAGATACATGTGCCACAATGGAGAAATCAACACACTTCGTGGAAACATCAGCCGAATGCGCGCGCGCGAAGAGCTAATGAAAAGTGATGTCTTTGGTGATGATATTAAAAAATTATTTCCCATAATATTAGAAGGAAAATCAGATTCTGCTTCGATGGATATGGTTATTGAATTGTTATTAATGACTGGACGATCTTTACCAGAAGCAATGATGATGGTAGTTCCAGAAGCTTGGGAACGTCACCAAAGCATGTCTGAAGACAAAAAAGCATTCTACGAGTACAACGCTTGCATTATGGAACCTTGGGATGGCCCTGCTTCTATCCCCTTTACAGATGGTAATGTAATTGGTGCTTTATTAGACAGAAATGGTTTGCGTCCTTCACGATATACACTCACAAAAAGTGGTTTCGTAATTATGTCCTCCGAAATTGGTGTTTTAGATATTAAGCCAGAAGATGTTATACAACACGGAAGATTGGAACCTGGAAAAATGTTCCTAGTGGACATGAATGAAGGTCGTATTATTGAAGATGAAGAAATAAAAAATGAAATTGTAACCAAACGACCTTATAAAAAATGGTTGGATGAAAACCTATTGCAATTAGCACAAATTCCTTATACTGAAAATGAAATTTCTTTAGAAGTTATGGATTTTGAAACACGCCAACGCCTATTTGGATATACTGTTGAAGATTTAAAAACCATTATAAACCCAATGGGATCAAATGGTGCAGAGGCATTAAGCTCGATGGGGAATGATACTCCGCTAGCCGTTTTATCAGACCAACCACAATTATTATACAATTACTTCAAACAGTTGTTTGCACAAGTTACCAATCCACCCTTAGATGGAATTCGCGAAGAAATTATTACCGATATAAGTTTAGCGATTGGTGGCGATTTTAATATTTTTGATATTGAACCAAAACATTGCAAAAAACTAAAAATTCAAAATCCAGTTATTTCAAATGAGGATTTAGACAAAATTAAAAATATCAATCACGTCGATTTCAAATCTGTTACTATTTCTACCCTATATGAAATTGAAAAAGGTGTAAACGGTTTAGAACGTGCATTAGAAAAATGTGTGCAAGCAACTTTCAAAGCCGTTTCTGAGGGATGTAACATTGTTATCATTTCGGATAGAGGTGTTACCGATAAATTATCGCCAATTCCAATGTTGTTGGCTTGCTCCTATATTCATCATTCTTTAAATATCTTAAAAGCACGTTCCAAATTCGGAATTATTATCGAATCTGCTGAACCTCGAGAACCGCATCATTTTGCTTTACTATTTGGATATGGAGCCAGTGCAATTAATCCATATATGGTAAATGAGATCATACACAATCAGATTAATTCTGGGTTTATTAAAGGAATCAAAGCAGATTATGCGATTAAAAACTATAATAAAGCAATTGCAAAAGGTATTTTGAAAATCATGAATAAGATTGGGATTTCTACTTTACATTCCTATAGAGCTGCTCAAATATTTGAAATTTTAGGTTTAAATAAAACATTTACTTCTAAATATTTTCCGTACACCCCTTCAAGAATTGAAGGAATTGGGTTAATGGAAATTGAAAAAGAAGTCAAGAAAAGATACCAAAATGCGTTTCCAAATTCTAAAATAGCAAACTTACTGCCTTTAGAAATTGGTGGAATTTACAGATGGCGAAGAAATGGAGAAAAACACATGTTCAATCCAACAACCATCTCTAAATTACAACAAGCTGTTCGATTGAATAGTCCTGAAAGTTACAAGGAATATTCAGATATGGTGAACGATCAAAGTGAGAATTTAATGACTATTAGGGGTTTATTTGAATTCAATAACTTAGATCCAATTTCAATTGATGAAGTAGAACCTTGGACAGAAATTGTAAAAAAATTCAAAACTGGTGCGATGTCTTATGGTTCAATTAGTCAAGAAGCGCATGAGAATTTGGCTATTGCGATGAACAGAATTGGCGGTAAAAGTAATTCTGGAGAAGGCGGAGAAGATCCAAAACGATTTCAAAAAGACATAAACGGTGATTCCAGAAATAGCGCTATCAAGCAAGTTGCATCGGGAAGATTTGGGGTTTCTATTAATTATTTGACAAATGCCAAAGAGATACAAATTAAAATGGCACAAGGTGCAAAACCAGGCGAAGGCGGACAATTACCCGGTGATAAAGTAGTGCCTTGGATTGCAGAAGTTAGAAATTCAACTCCTTATGTAGGACTGATTTCTCCTCCTCCACATCACGATATTTATTCTATTGAAGATTTATCACAATTGATTTATGATTTAAAAAATGCCAATCGAGAAGCGCGTATCAATGTGAAATTAGTTTCTGAAGTTGGTGTTGGAACTATCGCTGCAGGAGTTGCGAAAGCTAAAGCTGATGTGATATTGATTTCAGGTTATGATGGAGGAACGGGTGCCGCACCATTAACATCATTACAACATACTGGGATTCCTTGGGAATTAGGATTAGCGGAAGCTCAACAAACCTTATTATTAAATGATTTGCGCGGTAGAGTTGTTTTAGAATGTGATGGTCAACTAAAAACGGGACGTGATGTAGCCATTGCCGCTTTATTAGGAGCCGAAGAATTTGGATTTGCTACAGCACCGTTAGTAGCTTCGGGTTGTATTATGATGCGAGCCTGCCACTTAAATACGTGTCCTGTGGGAATTGCAACCCAAGATCCAGAATTGAGAAAAAATTTCAAAGGAACACCAGAACACATTATCAATTTCATGTATTTTATTGCAGAAGAATTGAGAGTTATAATGGCACAATTAGGTTTTAGAACTTTAAAAGAAATGGTCGGACAGTCTCAAAAATTGAATGTCAATAAAGCAATAAAACATTATAAAGCGAGTGGTTTAGACCTTTCGGCAATATTATACAAACCAGAAATTGCTAATAAAGTAAGTAATTATAATGATTCTTGCCAAGATCACGCCTTAGAAAACGTATTGGATTTTGAAATTATAAAAGCAGCAATTCCATCTATTTATAGAAAAGAAAAAACGCGTGTGAATTTCAAAATTAAAAATACCGATCGTTCTGTAGGTGCAATTTTGAGTAATGAAATTTCTAAAATTTACGGTGCACAAGGATTACCAGAAGATACTATATTAATTGATTTTGAAGGTTCAGCGGGGCAAAGTTTTGGTGCTTTTGCAACCAATGGATTGTCGTTTAAAATTCATGGAAATTGTAATGATTATTTAGGAAAAGGATTATCTGGAGGTAAATTAATCATCAAAGTTCCACCTACTGCAACTTTCAAACCTGAAGAAAATATTATCATTGGAAACGTTGCGCTTTACGGAGCTATTACTGGTCAAGCCTATATTAATGGGATGGCTGGAGAACGTTTTGCCGTTAGAAATTCAGGAGCAACAGCTGTTGTAGAAGGCATTGGAGACCATGGATGTGAATACATGACAGGGGGAACGGTAGTGGTTTTAGGAAAAACAGGTAGGAATTTTGCTGCTGGAATGAGTGGTGGTATTGCATACGTTTATGATCCAAATAAGACATTTGACAGCACTTTATGCAACATGGAAATGGTAGCCTTTGAGCCATTAGAACTTGATGATATTAGTAAATTGAAACGATTGGTGAAAAATCATTCGTTATTTACAAACAGCCCTTTGGCAAAAAGAATATTGGAAGATTGGGAAAACCAACAAAATGTTTTCGTGAAAGTAATGCCATCAGATTATAAAAAAGCATTGCAAAAAGTAGCTCTTGAATCGAATAAGGAGTTGTTGAAAGTAACAAATTAGGATCAAAATAATACCTGTCTTAGAAATTAATATTTGAAAATAAGACATTTGACACTATAATATTATGGGAAAAATAGGAGGATTTAAAGAATTTACAAGGACCGACGAAAGTAATGTTGCTATTTTAGAGCGGGTATCAAATTACAATGAATTTGCTATTCCGTTATCAAATGAAAAAATAAAAGAACAAGGTTCACGGTGCATGGATTGCGGTATTCCGTTTTGTCACAGCTCTTGTCCATTGGGAAATTTAATTCCCGATTTCAATGATATGGTATATCAGGAAGAATGGCAAGGTGCTTTAGAAATTTTGCAATCTACTAATAATTTTCCTGAATTTACGGGACGCCTATGCCCTGCTCCATGTGAAAAATCATGTGTGCTGGGAATCATTAGCGAACCTGTAGCCATTGAAAATATCGAAAAAAATATCATCGAAAGAGGCTTTGCTGAAGGTTGGATTAAACCTCAAATACCAACATCGAGAACTGGAAAAACTATAGCTGTTATTGGTTCTGGACCTGCTGGATTAGCCGCGGCACAACAACTAAATCGTGCAGGACACACTGTTACTGTTTTCGAAAGAGACAATGCCATCGGTGGATTATTAAGGTATGGAATTCCAAATTTTAAACTGGAAAAAGGAATAATTGATCGTCGAGTAAAAGTCTTAGAAGCCGAAGGAGTTGTATTTAAAGTCAATATAAATGTTGGTGTTAATTATAGTGTTGAAGAACTCAATGCATTCGATTCTATAGTGTTATGTGGAGGTGCAACAGAAAGCAGAAGTTTGCCAACAAAAGGTATTGAAAGTAAGGGAGTTTTTCAAGCGATGACTTTTTTAACACAGCAAACAAAATCATTGTATGGGGAAACAATCCCAAATCAAATTTTAGCAAAAGATAAAAATGTAATTGTAATTGGAGGCGGTGATACGGGTTCAGATTGTGTTGGAACTTCTAACCGTCAAGGAGCAAAAACGGTCACAAACTTTGAAATTATGCCAAAACCACCCGTTGGAAGAAGTGTAAATACCCCTTGGCCCTTCTGGCCGCTGCAATTCAAAACATCCTCTTCACACGAAGAAGGTTGCGATAGAAATTGGCTCATCAATACCAAAGAATTCATCGCAAACGAAAAAGGAGAATTAGTTGGATTAAAGACTATTGAAGTTGCTTGGAAAACAATTCCTGGACAACAGCCTGAATTGATAGAAAAAGAAGGTTCTGAGAAAATTTGGCCTTGCGAATTGGCTTTGTTAGCACTTGGATTTTCAGGTCCTGAAAAAACTTTAAGCGAAAAATTGGGTTTAGAAATAGATATGAGAAATAATTATAAAGCTTCGAATTATCAAACTAACAAACCTCATATTTTTACAGCTGGTGATATGCGTCGGGGACAGTCTTTAATTGTTTGGGCAATTTCTGAAGGTCGTGAAGCCGCTCGAATAGTCGATTTGTATTTAATGGGTTCTACTAATTTACCTACAAAAGGAAATGGGGATTTGCCGAATTTATGATTATTTGTTACAAATATAACATTTTGTTATTATTTGTTATTAAAATCAATTTGCTTTGATTACGATAGATATAACTATAAATTTGCTTAAAATTAAATAGTAATGCAGCCACAAGAATTAGTAAAATTAGCAGAAGAATTTGGAGGTCCATTGTATGTATATGATGCAGAAAAAATCCAGTCACAATATAAAAGACTAACTAATGCTTTCGCAAAAGTACCAAGATTACGGATCAATTATGCTGCAAAAGCATTGTCTAATATAGCTATTCTTCAGTTATTAAAATCCATAGGATCTAATTTAGATACCGTTTCAATTCAAGAAGTGAAATTAGGAATATATGCAGGTTTTGAACCACAACAAATCATCTATACACCTAACGGAGTTTCATTTGAAGAAATTGAAGAAGCTGCTGCTCTTGGTGTTCAAATTAATATTGATAACCTTTCAGTTTTAGAACATTTTGGAACAAAACATCCAAACATTCCTGTTTGTATTCGTATTAATCCACATGTAATGGCTGGTGGAAATTCAAATATTTCTGTGGGCCATATTGATAGTAAATTTGGTATTTCAATTCATCAAATGCCACATATTTTGAGAATTGTAGAAAATACTAAAATGCACATTAACGGAATCCACATGCATACGGGCTCTGATATATTAGATATTGAAGTATTTCTTTATGCAGCAGAAATTTTATTTGAAGCGGCCACCAACTTCAAAACTTTAGACTTCTTAGATTTCGGAAGTGGTTTTAAAGTTCCTTATAACAAAAGTGATATTGAAACAAATATTGAAGAATTAGGTAGAAAGTTATCAAAAAGATTCACAGCTTTTGAAGCTTCTTACGGAAGAGAATTAACATTGGCCTTTGAGCCAGGAAAATTTTTAGTGAGTGAAGCAGGATACTTTATAGCAAAAGTAAATGTTGTGAAACAAACTACTTCTACAGTTTTTGCAGGAATTGACAGTGGTTTCAATCACTTGATTCGACCAATGTTATATGGGTCACAACACCATATCGAAAACATTTCTAACCCAAAAGGAAAAGAACGTTTTTATACTGTAGTAGGTTATATATGTGAAACTGACACTTTTGGCAATAATCGCAAAATTACTGAAATTAAAGAAGGTGATTTTCTATGTTTTAGAAATGCTGGCGCGTATTGTTTTTCAATGGCTTCCAATTACAATTCTAGATATAAACCAGCAGAGGTTTTGTGGAAAGATGGAAAAGGAATCTTAATTCGCGAACGAGAAACTTTTGAAGATTTATTAAAAAATCAAATTAAACTATTTAGTTAAATTTTTTATTAAAAAATATACTTTTAAACATTAATTGAAAATACTTTTTTTACCTTTGGAAAAATTAAAATCCAAAGATGGATAGAAGAAAGTTTTTTAAAAATGGCTCACTTGCAGCTATAGGCTCTACAATCATAAATCCTTTTCAAAGTATTGGGCAAAAAATTGTTTTTGATAGTTCCAATAAAAATAAAATAGCCAAAAACATTATTGTCATTATTAGTGATGGCATGAGTTCAGGTACCCTAAATATGGTAGATTTGTATTTAAATCGAAAAACAGGAAAAGGTAGTAATTGGATTGAATTATACAAAGATAATCGTGTCAAAAGATCCTTGATGGACATGACTTCGGCATCATCAATTGTTACTGATTCTGCTGCCGCAAGTTCATCGTGGGGAAGTGGTTTTCGTGTGAAAAATGGTTCTTTGAATGTAGGAGTAAATGGCGAAGAATATTTACCAATTTGGCAAAAATTCAAAAAAGCAGGCAAAATGGCGGGGTGTGTTACAACAGTTCCAATTACTCACGCAACACCTGCAGGTTTTTGTATCGCTTCAAAAAGCAGAAATAGTCAAGAAGCAATTGCAGAAATGTATCTCGATTTGAAATTTGACATTATGATGGGTGGTGGCGATAAATTCTTCTCCTCTAAAAACCGAAAAGATAAAAAAGATTTATACCAAGATTTTATTTCAAAAGGCTACAATGTAGTAAAAGATAGATCCGAAATGTTATCCATTGATAACAGCAAACCTATTTTAGGGGTCTTCAATATCGATGGATTACCTTATTCTAAAGATAGAGAAAGTAGTAAGGAATTAACTAATTCTTCCCCAACATTAGCTGAAATGACAATACGTGCAATTGATAAAATGAAAAATAATCCAAATGGATTTGTGTTGCAAGTTGAAGCTGGAAAAGTAGATTGGGCTGCACACGCAAATGATATTACAGGATTAATTTATGACCAAGTAGCGCTCGATGAAGCTATTAAAGTAGCTATTGATTTTGCTAAAGAAAATGAAAATACATTAGTAATTATAACTACCGATCATGGAAATGCAAATCCCGGCTTAATTTATGGAAAAGCTGTTAATGAAAATTTTGATTCTATTCAAAACTATAAGCAAACTAACGACTGGATTTTAAATGGGATTGAAAAAGAAACTACTTCAAGTCAGATTGTCGAAAGAATTGAATTTGCTACAAAATTAGCATTGCAAGAGGGCGATGCAAAATTAATTTTAAGTTTTTATTCTGATATAAAAATGGAAGACGGATTGTATAATCCGAAACATTTGCCTTTTAAATTGCTATCTGATATACAAAAAACACACAATTCTGTTGGCTGGATTAGTATGGATCATTCTTCAGATTATAGTGAATTAGCTATGTTTGGACCTGGAAGCGAACTTTTAAATTCTTTTATAAAAAATACTGATTTACATAATTTAATGTTACAAGCTGCTGAAGTAGAAAATAAATTTTAAAGAACTTTGATTAAAATTTATATAATTTAGAAATAAATGGTAGCTATTAAAATTTCATGATTATTTCTTTATGGTAGATTCTCTATTTATTTCTTTATCAAGAAAGTTAACTATGTTATAAACAATTATTACATTCCTATGATTAATATACAATTGCTTCCTATTTTCTTGACTTTTCCTTGTGATAATTGAAATTGTAAAATCTTCTCCATCAATATCTTTACAAACAAAAGGATAGATTTCATCGGATTGACCATCTTGTCTTTGTTCATAATTTTGAATTTCATACAACTGGATTTCTTTAGAATAAACAATTATTCGGTTCTTGTTTGTATCTAAAGTGATAATAATATTAACGGGTTGCAAATCTGACCAACTTCCCCAAGCTCCATTAGAGACTTTTTCCATAACACTAAAACTTGTAGCTACAAATTTATAGGTTTGACAATATGTTTTTTGAATTCCAATACTAAAAAACATAAATAAGAATAGAGTTTTTATTATTTTCATATTTATATCTTTATTCAATTGTCTTTATTTTTTAAATTTATTTTATAATTTTAGAACTTCTTTCTTTGCAATTTCAAACTCTAAAAAAATTTCATCTATGATTGCTGCCGCTGATTTTATTTCATGAATTAATCCTGCAATTTGACCAATTTCTAATTCCCCTTCGACTAAATCACCTTCAAACATCCCTTTTTTTGCTCTTGCTCTTCCCAATAAAGTTTTCAATTCTTGTTGAGTTGGAGCTTTTTTATACAATTCCTGAAGATCGTCATAAAACTTATTTTTAATCAAACGAACTGGAGCCAATTCTTTCAAAGTTACTTGCGTATCTCCCTCTTTTATATTGATTATTGCTTTCTTAAAATTTTGATGTGATGAAGATTCCAAAGAAGCCGCAAATCTTGAACCTATTTGAACTCCATCCGCACCTAAGACCATAACTGCCAACATTCCTCTTCCTGTGGCAATTCCGCCAGCAGCAATTAATGGAATAGAAAGATGCTCTTTTACCATCGGAATTAATGTTAATGTTGTCGTTTCCTCCCTTCCATTATGTCCTCCAGCTTCAAAACCTTCAGCAACAACTGCATCAACACCAGCTTCTTGTGCTTTTAAAGCAAATTTTGAACTGCTGACCACGTGAACTACTGTAATGTCTTTTTCTTTTAGAAATGACGTCCAAGTTTTAGGATTTCCTGCTGATGTAAAAACAATTTTAACTTCTTCTTCAACAATAATTTTTATAATTTTTTCAATATTTGGATACAACATCGGAACATTTACTCCAAAAGGTTTCTCAGTTGCTTTTTTACACTTTTGAATATGTTCTCGTAATACTTCAGGATACATTGAGCCTGCGCCAATTAATCCTAAACCACCAGCATTACTTACGGCGCTAGCCAATTTGTAACCACTATTCCAAATCATTCCACCTTGAATAATTGGGTATTTAATATTGAAAAGTTGTGTGATTCTGTTCATTTAATAAATGGCATCATGTGATTATTTGAATGTTTATTCTTTAATAATTTTTCCGATTTTAGTTCCATTTGCAAGAGCAATTTTATAAAAATAAATACCGCTTTCTAATGGCTGCAACGATATGTTTTGAATCTGATTTAAGCTACTTTGATTAATTACCATTTGACCTAAACTATTGTAAATGCTAATTTCTTTGGATGAACCAATTGTTGGAATTGAAAAATAAACTAAGTCTTTTACAGGATTTGGATAGACAGAAATTAAATCTGAATTAAACTCCATACTTGAAAAAGCATTGGTTAAAGCCAATTGAAAATTAGGAATTCCATAGCCATATTGAGGATTAGGATTTGTAAAATGATCTGAAGATTCTTTTATAAATTGTACTATTTGAGTATTTGTAAATGTTGGGAAAGCCTGCCAAAAACTCGCGACCATTCCTGCTATAATTGGTCCAGAAAATGAAGTGCCACTATTTGTTGAAATCGTTCCGCTTGGATAAGAAAGTACAGCATTTAATCCCTGTGCCATTACATCGGGTTTAACCCTTCCGTCAAATGAGGGGCCGATTGAACTGAAACTCGCATAATTTCGAGCAGAATCCACTGCACCAACAGTCAAAGCTTTAATCGCATCTGCAGGAGCTCCAATATGAACGTTTGTAGAATTTCCTGAATTTCCAGCAGAAACCACAACTATCATTCCCCTGCTAAAAGCAACGTTGGCACCTCGAGAACTGAAGGCTGATATTCCATTCATATCGGTATAAGTATGACTGTAATTTGGATTATCATATCCAAAATAACCTAATGAAGTATTGATTACATCTACACCTAAATTGTCTGCCATTTCTGCAGCTTCGACCCAAAGTGACTCTTCCAAAGGATTTTCTGACGAACTGTCTTCGGTAACAAATAAATAATATGATGCGTCAGGGGCTGTTCCAACTAATTGATTATTAGTATATCCACCCATTGTAGAAAGCACCAAAGTTCCGTGAATATTCATCGCATAGAAATTGGAACTTCTATCAACAAAATTATATCCGCCTAAAATTTGGTTGTTATCACGCAATCTTTGAAACGGTTGCGCAACATCTACATCTGGAAAACCAGCATCTAAAACAGCGATTGTTTTTCCAGTTCCCGTATAATTTTGTTGGTGCAATAAATGCCCATTTAACATTTGAATTTGATTCGCAGAAGTACCATAATTATAAGTAACTTGGGTTTCTAAAACCTTATTAAAAGGATTAAAAGTAGAATTTGAAAATCTTCTGCCCACATTCAAAGTACGGTTTGCAAATGAAACGTGATCTACAAATGAAAGCAAACTCAAAGCTTGAATATCCACTTGTGAACCGCGAATGTGTAGGCAATTCAACCATTTTGACTTTGCCTTAACTGTTATTCCAGCAGTTGCAGTAATTTGTTCGATATAAGCTTGATGAATTGGAATATCTATTAAATCCAACGGAATATTTTGTGTAATTCTTCTGTCCAAAGCACGCTGCGAAAGCATTTGTAAAGGATTATCAAAATAATATTGACTGTTAGGTTTGTCCTTAAAATATACCCAAGCATCTTCTTGCGAATAGCAAAAATAAGAAACAAATAAGACAAGAATCAATATTATTTTTTTCATTTAAATAGTTTTTAAAGTACTAAATTAAGAAATTACTCCCGAACCAACTAATTCGTCCTCCAAATACCAAGCAACAAATTGCCCTTCTGTAATTGCAGGTTGCGCTTCTTCAAATTGAACGTACATTCCACTCTCAAATTGGTGTAAAATTGCTTTTTGCAAAGGTTGACGGTACCGAATTCTAGCCATAACCAACATAGTTTCTCCATTTGAAATAGCTAAATCTTCTCTTATCCAATGAACTTCTGATTTTTCAATAAACAATGCTTTTTTAAATAAACCCGGATGTTCAAACCCTAAACCGGTATAAATGGTATTGGTTTCAACATTTGTAGCAATTATAAATAAAGGTTCTTTAGTTCCACCAACATTCAATCCTTTCCGTTGACCAATAGTAAAAAAATGGGCTCCTTGATGCTTTCCAACTACTTTTCCCATATTTGGTTCATAAAACAAAGTCCGAGATTCAAATGCTAATTTTTCTTCTTCCGATTGAAATTCAGTCGGATTTTGAATATAAATTAGATCTTGAGGGTCAATTTGCACAATTAAACCTTCTTTCTTTTCTAATTTTTGTTGTAAAAATTCAGGTAATTTAACTTTTCCTATAAAACACAAACCTTGAGAATCTTTCTTTTCTGCGGTAATCAAATTCATTTGTGCAGCAATTTCACGAACTTCTGGCTTTCTTAATTCCCCAATTGGAAATAAAGATTTTGATAATTGTTTCTGAGATAATTGACATAAAAAATATGATTGATCTTTATTATTATCAACTCCAGTAATTAATTGAAATACTTTTTTTCCGTAAACTTCGGTTTCAAATTTTCTGCAATAATGACCCGTTGCTACAAAATCGGCACCAAGACTTAAAGCGATTTTCATAAAAACATCAAATTTAATTTCACGATTGCACAATACATCAGGATTTGGGGTTCTTCCTTTTTCATATTCGTTGAACATATAATCAACGATTTTCTCTTTGTATTGTTTACTTAAATCAACCGTTTGAAAAGGAATTCCTAATTTTTCGGCTACCAAAAGTGCGTCATTACTGTCTTCAAGCCACGGACATTCATTAGAGATTGTAACAGAATCATCGTGCCAATTTTTCATAAAAAGGCCAATGACTTCATATCCTTGTTGTTGCAACAAATAGGCTGCAACACTTGAATCAACACCACCAGAAAGTCCAACTACAACACGCTTCATTTGTATTTTATTGAAAGATTTTAAAACCTAAAAAAGGTATGTAAATATACCATAAATTTTAGTTTTTCAAAGGTAGTATTCTTGTGAATTTCATTTCAACTATTCCTCTTTTCTAATTGCTTCTCGTTTTTGGAATTTTTTTCGAGGTTTATTGAAATTGTCTTTACTTACTAATTTTCCATTTTCATAGAACAACCAAATTCCAACTTTTTTTCCTTGATTGAACATTCCTTTTGCAACTACTAATCCATCAGGATCTTTGAAAGAAGAAACGCCATTAATTTCGCCATTAACATAAAATGAGTCTTCAAGTAAAACACCGTTTTCAGCGGTTTTTTTATAAGCTCCTTCCTTGATTCCGTTTTTATAATTGGTTAATTCGGCAACTTTTCCAGAAGGAAAATTAATCGTTTTTAAACCCTCCAATTTTCCGTTTTTGTAGTTTTCTAAAGTCATAATAATTTTTGAAGCTTCATGATAGTAAGTCCAAATACCTTCGTGAATTTTATTAATTACTTTCCCTTCGCTTACTTTATTTTTATTTTGGTCGTAAAAAATAGTGTATGCCGAATTGTCTTTGTTATTAAATTCGCGGGTCGCCATTATCGATGAAGCTTTAGAATCTTCAAAATAAGTAAACAAACCTATTTCCTTTCCGTGTTCAAAAGTACCTTCATATCGAGGACGTTTTGATTCTTCATAAACACCTTTCCAAACGCCATTTTTCTTACCGTTTTCATCTAATTTATTAAAATCAGATTGTGCGAAAATAGATGTTGTAAAAATAAATGCAAATACTATCAATAATTGTTTCATAACTAGGGGATAAATTATAAAATTATAAACTCAAAATTATATTTTTTATGTAATCAAAAAATAAGCCGTTTATTAAAAAAGCACCCGTTAAGAGTGCTTTTAAATTTATTTTTTCTTTTGCTGTGCCTTTTGAGCTTCAGCTTGTTCCATAATTTCTTGCATTTTTTGTTGAAACTTACCTAACTTTTTGGGCTCTTTCAATTTGTTAGCTTGAATTTGGGTGTGAATTTTATCATTGTCAACAATATAGTTTTTAATGACTAACATAATTCCAATCGTAATTAAATTGGATATAAAGTTATACAAACTCAATCCAGCCCCATAACTATTGAAGAAAAACAACATCATTATCGGTGAAAGATAAATCATTATTTTCATTATTTTTGCCATGTCAGGCATTCCTTCTTGAGTTGGAGCCGCCATTTGTTGATCGCCAGAAGTCATTTTCATATAAAAGAAAATCGCAATTGAAGCTAATATCGGAAACAAACTAATATGGCTTCCATAAAATGGAATGTTGAAGGGTAATTTTGCAATTTCATCAAACGAAGATAAATCGTCAGCCCAAAGGAAACCTTTTTGTCTTAATTCAAATGCTGATGGAAAAAACTGAAATGACGCATACATAAAAGGCAACTGAATTAATGCAGGAATACAACCAGCCATAGGGTTTACACCCGCTTTATTGTATAATTTCATTGTTTCTTGTTGCTTTTTCGCTGGTTCTTTTTTGTATTTTTCCCCCAATTCTGTAATTTCAGGTCGTAATACTTTCATTTTTGCTTGAGATAAAAACGACTTGTACGTAATTGGCGACATTGCAATTTTTATCAGAATAGTGAATAAAATAATTGCGATTCCATAAGAAATATAAGAACTCAAAAATCCGAATAATGGAATGAAAATAAATTTATTTATCCATCCAAAAATCCCCCAACCTAATGGAATTATTTGTTCAATGTTTTTATCGTAAACCTTTAAAGTTTTATAATCCGAAGGTCCAAAATACAAACTCATTTTATAGTTTACTTCTCCGTTTGCAAACGCCAAAGGTACGTTAGCACTGAATTGTTTGATGAAAATTGTATCTTTATTTTCGTCAACAACTAAATTATTTGACTTTAAAACCGCTTTCGAAAATGGTGTTTCGCTTAATAAAATTGTAGAGAAGAAATGCTGCTTGAAAGCAATGAATTTGACATTTTCCAGTGTTTCTTCTTGGTTATTTCCATCACTAACATTATTGAATTTTTCGTCGTCATATTCATAATTAAGCAAGGTATATCTGTTTTCATAAGAAATACTTTTCTCTGTTCTGAAAGTTTTCAAATCCCATTCTAAATCCAACGGTTTATTCGTGTTCAAAACTTTATTTAAACCTTGTGAACGAAGATCAAAACCAATCATATAATCGTTTGGTTTCAATGTATATTGGTATTCTAAAAACTCATTTGCGCCAGCTTTCAATCGCATCGTTAGAATTTGATTGACACCAACTTTCGTTAATGTTGGTTCAAAAAACAACTCTTTTGTGTTTAAAGTATGATTGTCGTTGGTTACTAATTGAATGTTTAAATTTGAATTATTGTCTTTAATCAATTCAACTAATTCCCCAGAACCTTTCTTGATTTTTTCAAAATTTTTCAAGATTGCCTCAACAATATAACCGCCTTTATTAGCGATTTTAATGCGAACGAATTCATTTTCAATTGTTGTAACCGTATCTTTTGCAAAAGGTAACATTGCAGAATAAGCAAAATTTCCCAAAGATTTTTTAAGTTTTGTCATTTGCAATGTATCGCCAACAATTGCAGCATCAGCAGTAATTACGGCTTTTTTCGCAACGACTTGCTTTGATTTCTCAGC
>SHWW01000053.1 GCA_009693635.1 Flavobacteriaceae bacterium | reverse complement strand
AAGAAAATGCAGAAGAGTTACTTCTGTTAAAATCTCAATTTATTGCCACCATTAGTCATGAACTTAGAACACCATTATACAGTGTGGTAGGAATAATTGGTATCATTGAAGATGAAAATCCTAAATTTGCCAAAAGCGATTATTTCAAATCGCTTTCTTTTTCAGCTAATTATCTTTTATTATTGGTAAATGATGTACTACAGTTGAGTAAATTTGAAAGTAAAATAATCAAACTTGAAGATATTGAATTCAATATTTTTGATGAAGTTAAATCTACTTTTAGTTCTTCAAATATTATTTATAATAAAAATAAGAATAGAATCAGTTTTAATATTGATCCAAATATTCCCAAATTTTTAATTGGAGATAAAAATAGATTAGCTCAAATATTAATAAACTTATTAGATAATGCATTTAAATTTACCGAAAATGGTGAAGTTACTTTAAAAATTAATTTAATAAGTAATGATGCGGATTATTCTTACTTAAAATTTGAAGTTAAAGATACAGGAATTGGAATTGCACCTGAAAATCAAAAATTAATATTTGACAATTTTGTACAAATTAAAAACTTAAATTTTTCCTATCATGGAGTTGGAATTGGACTTTCGATAGTTAATTATTTAATTGAAATGTTTGAAAGTAAAATAGAAATTGAAAGTGATATAGGAAAAGGATGTGCTTTTTATTTTACTATTAAATTTAAAAATATTTCTGACAAAGAACATTTATTAGATTCAAATAGTTTCAACCATCAATCACTAGGCCCAATAAATGTTCTTTTAATTGAAGACAATAAAATCAATCAATTGGTTACTAAAAAGTCATTAATGAAATTAAATTGTAATGTGGAAATTGTTGAAAATGGAATGGAAGCTTTAAATGTAATTAAAGATAATACTTACGATTTAATCATTACAGATATTAACCTCCCAGATATTACTGGATTTGAATTAACCAAAAAAATAAGAAAAAACAATATTAAAACTCCTGTTTTTGCTATTACTGCTTACCCAATGGAAGAAATTAAACAACAAGTAATCGACTCAGGAATTGATGCGGTTTTTACAAAACCATTCAAAATAGATGAATTATCAGTAAAAATAATAGAAATTGTATATAAAAAATAGATAATTAATACCAGCGCTTTTTATTCTGTTTAGAATTTGAAGATTTTCTAGATTTATTGGTTTCTCCGCTTCTATTAGAATTATTTTGTGCACTTGCAGGAGCCGTTTCCTGACTTCCACTATGCCAAGGATAAGGATGATCAGTAACCGTTTTCACATCTACTTTTATCAATTTCTGGATGTCTTTCCAATACAAATGCTCGTCTTTACTACAAAACGAAATAGCAATTCCTTCATTTCCAGCTCTTCCCGTTCTACCAATTCGGTGTACATAGGTTTCAGGAATATTAGGTAAATCAAAATTGATTACAAATGGTAATTGATCAATATCAATTCCGCGAGCAGCAATATCAGTGGCAACAAGAACACCAATTTCTTTATTTTTAAATGCATCTAAAACACGTTGTCTTGCATTTTGGGATTTGTCGCCGTGGATTGCCTCCGCAGCAATATTTTGTTTTCTCAACGCTTTTACAACATTGTCAGCTCCGTGTTTTGTTCTTGAAAATACCAAAACATCCGATAGATTTTCGTTTTTAATTAAATGGTATAACAAATTTCTTTTTTCCGTTTTATCTACAAAATAAACCCTTTGTTCTACATTTTCTGCTGTTGATGAAACTGGTGAAACTGAAACTGAAGTAGGATCTTGAAGAAATAGCTCTGCTAATTCCCTAATCGCTATTGGCATTGTAGCCGAAAAGAATAAAGTTTGTCTGTTTTTTGGAGTTAATTTAACGATTTTCTTTACGTCATTTACAAATCCCATGTCCAACATTTGATCTGCTTCGTCAAGAACCAAAGTATGTAAATGGTCTAAATCTATGAATCCTTGTTTATGTAAATCTAATAATCTACCAGGAGTTGCCACCAAAATATCAACGCCATTTTTCAAAGTATCGACTTGTGGATTTTGCGAAACCCCACCAAATATTGTAAGTTGCGTTATGTTTGTGTATTTTCCGTAGGCTTCAAAGCTTTGTCCAATTTGAACAGCTAATTCTCTTGTTGGAGTAACAACTAAGGCAAGAATTTGTTTTGTTTTTTTTGAGGAACCTACAATTCGGTGCAATTTATGAATTATTGGGATTGCAAATGCGCCCGTTTTTCCTGTTCCTGTTTGTGCGCAACCAATTAAATCTTGATCTGCTAAAACTATAGGTATTGCTTGTTCTTGAATAGGTGTTGCTTCTAAATAACCTAATTCAAATAAGGCTTTTTGGATACTTTTTGAAAGTGCTAAATCTTCAAATAACATATTTTTGATATTTAGAATTTAGTATTATGTACTAAAATTCTTTGCAAAGATAGGTTTTATTAATTATATCAATATTCTTAACCCCTAAAGCAAATGAAGAGGTTGTGATTTATTCATTATTTGTAGGGTTTTCATAATGGACTTTAATAAAATCGGTAACTAAATAACCAATTAATTTTCCAACTAAATGAGTATTTTTTTCATCTCCTAAATCAGGTGCTCCTTCGCAAATATGAAGATACGATGCATTTTTATTTCCTCCAAAATAGCAGATAAATTGACGTAATTTTTCAACCGAAAAACCGCTCAATGTCATAGCGCTACTCGCAATATTTGGAATTGCATCAAGATCTATTTCTATTCCAAAATAGTCATCTTTTATAAATTCTAATGCTACATTCATTTCGGGTTCAAACTTTTTTTGCTTTCTAATTTGAATTTCATCATACGTATTAAATTTTACGCGGTCTTCAATTTTTTTTAAAGAATCTAAAACACTTTTTGAAGTATAACTTTCATGCAATCCAAAGATAAAATATTTATGTAAAAATCCTTCTTCATAAGCATATGAAAAACCATTTCCACTATGACGGCCTTCCAATATTCTAAAATCGGAATGGGCATCAAAATTAATTGAATTTATAGGTTTCCCTTTTGCCAATGCAACTCCTTTAATATTTCCATAAGAATTATTGTGGCCCCCACCAATAATGATTGGGGTTTTTCCTGCTTTAATAATATTGAAAATAATATGAGAAACTTCTTTATCGATTTTATGAACTAATTGATTTAACTTCTTTAGATCATTAACAGCATTAAAATCTAATTTTTGACTTTCAATCATTTCCTCTGTGACGTCTAATTGCCCTAAAACAAGCAATTGACTTCCTTTGCAAAATCGATTATGTTGAATATTTGCAATGCTTTTTATAGCACTTTCCCAAGCCGAAGCAGCTCCAGGTCTTCCATAATTAGCTCTAACTCCAATATCTTCTGGAATTCCGAACAAAACATATTTTGCTTCGCAGGTTTTTAAAAAGGATATTGCATCTGAGTTTTTGGGCACAGTAATCATTTTTTCTCCAAATTTCACTTCTCCACATCTGAAGTTGGTAACTTTTGCAAGATCATTAACCGTGAAGGGAACCAATTTTTCCATAGAAGTTTTCTTTCACCAAAAATAATATAATTTAATTACTTACGTTATCATAATATAAATTATTATTTTCGTAAAAAATTTAACAAAAAATGGAAAATCAAAAAAGCAATTCGAGTCTAAAAGCAATTATAATTGCATTATCAGTCCTTTTAGCATTAAGTCTAGTATACATATACAAAATAACTTCTGATGCCAATGCAACTCAATCTAAATTAAGCTCTACAATTACAGAAAAAGAATCTGTAATGAAGGATTTACAAGCATTAAAATCTACGTATGATGCTGTAATTGCAGAAAACACTACAATGTCTGATGAATTAATTGCCGAAAGGGATAAAGTAGTCGCATTAATGGCGAATTTGCAAAAATCTAAGGGTGATGTTGCTTCCATGGCAAAATACAAAAAACAATTCCTTGCGTTAGAATCAAAAATGAAAGGTTTAGTTGCAGAAAACGAAGGTTTAAAAAAAGACAATTCCATATTAACAGTTCAACGTGATAGTACAATTGTGGTTCTTGGAGAATCTAAAAAATTCAATGAAGTTTTGGTAGGTCAAAATCAAGATTTAGCTAAAACTGTTGAAAAAGGATCTAAATTAAGTATTTTGAACTTAAAAACTGCTGCTTTTATAGTAAGAGGTTCTGGTAAAGAAATCGCTACCGACAAAGCAAGTCGTGCTGATATTTTAAAAATTAGCTTTACAATTGCTGAAAATTCTATTGCTAAATCTGGAGATAAAAAATACTATGTTCAAGTAATTGACAGTAAAAACAACGTTATAGGTGAAAAACAAACTGAAAATTTTGGAGACAAAACGTTAACGTATAGTTTTGCCGCTAATGTTAAATATGAAAATAAAACGGTTGATATAACTCAAAATTTACCAAGTGACAAACTTGAAAAAGGAACTTATTTTGTGAATGTTTTCGATAAAGTTGAATTGGTTTCTAAATCAAGTTTTTTATTGAAATAGTCAACTTTCAATTATAAATTAAAAAGGGATTCGCAACAAACGAATCCCTTTTTTTATGTGATGTTTAAATTGATATTAAATAATAGTTCCTCCGATAATTACAGTTTCAATTAAGTTACTTCCAAATGCGTAAGGTAATTGATAAAAAGATGTAATTGCCTTAGTTATAATGATATTTGCCTTTTTACCTATTGTAATACTTCCATGAGTTTTAGAAATCCCCATGGCAAAAGCGCCATTAATTGTGGCGGCATTAATTGCCTCTTGGGGAGTCATTTTCATTTTTATACAAGCCGTAGCGACCACAAAATTCATATTGCCAGAAGGGGTAGAGCCAGGATTGAAATCTGTGGCTAAAGCCAATGGTAATCCTGCTGAAATTATTTCACGAGCAGGTGTATATGGAATACTTAAAAAATAAGAACACGAAGGCAAAGCAACGGGCATTGTTTCGGAATTTTTTAATACTTCAATATCTTCAGGATTCATAACTTCAAGATGATCGACAGAAAGTGCTTTGTATTTTACAGCTACTTTAATCCCGCCAATAGCATTGAATTGGTTGACATGAATTTTTGGAATTAATCCAAATTGTATTCCCATAGCCATAATTTGTTTGGTTTCTTCTAAAGAAAAATAACCTGATTCGCAAAAAACATCTATAAAATCAGCAAGTTGTTCTTTGGCAATTTGAGGAATCATTTCTTTTATAATTAAATCAATATAACCTTTATGATTTTCTTTAAATTCTAATGGAAATGTGTGAGCACCAAGGAAAGTTGCTTTAATCGCAATTGGATAATTAGTTTTGAGTTTTTTAATTACCCGAAGCATTTTCAGTTCACCTTCAACGGAAAGTCCATAACCTGATTTAATTTCTACTGCTCCAGTTCCTAATTTCATTACTTCTTCTAACCTAACTTTAGATTGATTATAAAGTTCATCTTCTGAAGTTTCGTTGAGCATTTTAGCTGAATTTAGAATTCCACCCCCACGATTTGCAATTTCTTCATAAGACAAACCATTAATTCTATCTACAAATTCTTGTTCTCTATTTCCAGCATAAACGATATGAGTATGGCTATCACACCAAGTTGGAAGTACCATTTTTCCTGAGGCATCAATTGTAGTATCTACGTAGGTTTTTACGCAATCATTCATTTCTCCAAAAGCTACTATTATATCATTTTCTATTAATAAAAAGGCATTTTTTATTGTTGGAAGTACACCCATTTCTGCTCCAGAGACTTTTAAGATTCCCTTTTCACGAACTTGAATTAACTCCTTTATATTGATAATTAAAATTTTCATGCAATGATTTTTAGTAAAAATACTCTGAATTTTAGAATAATTCTTAAATTTAGACAAAATTAGACATTGTGAGAAAAATTAAATACAAAAAAGGTAGAAAAGTTCAACCTTCTATATTAGAATATACTGGCATTTATAAGAAATTTCAAACTGAAATGCAGTTGTTTGTCTATGATGATATCGATTTAACGGAATATCCTGATTTTAAAATTAATGAATTTTCTGAAACACTCGATTTTAAAAAGATAAATTGGTTGAATATTCATGGTTTGAACGATATTGAATTAATAAAATCAATTGGATTTTTCTTAGATGTTGATAATTTTATTTTAGGAGATATTTTAAATACTACTAGTAGAACAAAATTAGATGAACTTCCCGATGTTTTATTTTTCAATATAAAATCACTTTTACCAACTGAGCATTCTGATAATATTTCCGTTGAACAAATTAGTTTTTTAATAAAAGCGGGAGTTTTAGTTTCTTTTCAAGAAAAAAGAAGCGATTTCTTTACTCATATTCGAGAGAGAATTAGAACACATTCAGGAATTGTAAGAACCAAAAATTCCGACTATTTACTTTATTTATTGCTAGATGCGATAATGGAAAATTTCTACATTACTATTGAAGCTGAAGAAGATAAAGTTGAATTGTTAATTAGCCTTTCTAAAACAAGCACTAACCCTTCTATTTTGGTACAAATTGAGAAACATCGTGAAAATTTTAACTTTTTGAAACGTTCCATTATTCCTTTGCGAGATTCTTTATATTCTATTAAAAGTATTAAAGATGATAACGTTTTCAATGCTATTGCTCACGAAAATTTTAGTTTTTTTGCTCGATTACACCAAAAAAGTTTAGAACTTTTGGATCAAATAGATGATGATATGGTTACTCTTGATAGTGCTTCTAATTTCTTTTTTTCCTCCCAAAATCATAAGATGAACGAAGTCATGAAAACATTAACCATTGTTTCTGCAATATTTATCCCTTTGACTTTTATAGTTGGAGTTTATGGTATGAATTTTGAAAATATGCCAGAATTAAAAAATCCAAACGGTTATTATTTTGTTATAGGTTTTATGTTTTCCATAGTAATTGGGATGGTTTATTACTTTAAAAAACGTAATTGGTTTTAATTTAAAGCCATTTTAATAGCTTTTTTATTGTTTTTAATTTGTCGTTGTAAGGCGCATAACGCATCGGTAAATCAAGCCAATTCGCTTTTTTTACAATT
Source organism: Flavobacteriaceae bacterium (assembly GCA_009693635.1). GTDB lineage: Bacteria > Bacteroidota > Bacteroidia > Flavobacteriales > Flavobacteriaceae > Flavobacterium. The sequence goes on along the minus strand of SHWW01000053.1, from coordinate 6,375 downwards.
GCTTTTTTATGCGAAAAAGTATCAAAACTCAATCTACCATGATAAGCTCCAATTCCAGAATGACCTACACCTCCAAAGGGTAATCTATTGTTGGAAAAATGAATAACTGTGTCATTAATACAACCTCCGCCAAAAGATAATTTTTGAATCAATTCTTCTGCAAAGTAATTGTTTGTTGTGAATACATACAAAGACAACGGTTTTTCATATTTTGATATTATATGTTTCAAATCGACTGTGTTTTGATACGATATAATGGGTAGTACAGGACCAAATATTTCCACTTTCATTATTTCGCTATCAAGCGATGGTTCGTCAATGATAGTAGGAGCGAGGTAACAATTTTCGGTATTTGATTGGCCGCCAAAAACTACTTTTTCAGATTCAATTAAATTTAATAATCGTTCGCAATTTTTAGTATTTATTATCCGAGTAAAATCTGGGGATAATTCGGGATTTTCGCCATAAGCGTTGGTAATTTCTTGTTTCAAATGTTCTGTAAACTCCAATTTGACACTTTTGTGAACTAATAAATAATCAGGGGCTATACAAGTTTGTCCCGCATTTATAAATTTTCCCCAAACAATCCGTTTTGCAGCTAATTTTAAATTGGCGGTTTCATCAATAATACACGGGTTTTTACCGCCTAATTCTAATGTTATTGGTGTGAGAAATTCAGCTGCAGCTTTGGCTACAATTTTTCCAACAGCCACACTTCCCGTAAAAAAGATATAATCCCAACGTTGCGATAAAAGTTTTTGTGCTATTTCAACACCGCCTTCAACTACTTCTACATGATTTTTATCAAATACATTTGAAATAATTTCAGCAATGATACTAGAGGTGTGTGGCGTTAACTCTGAAGGTTTCAATACTACTGAATTGCCAGCCGAAACTGCAGCGATTAATGGACATAAAGCTAATTGAAAAGGATAATTCCATGGTGCAATTATCAAAATTTTGCCATAGGGTTCACTATATATATAATCTGTTGAAGGAAAATTTAATAGTGAAGGAAGTATTTGTTTAGGTTTCGACCAACATTTTATGTTATTGATTGTGTATTTTAAGTCAGTAATAACATAATTAGTTTCCGTTAAAACAGCTTCAAAAGCAGGTTTCTTAAAATCGTTATATAAAGCTTGAATTATTCTATCTTCATTTTCCTGAATTGAAGACAACAATTTTATAAGTCCATTTTTTCTGACGTTTATGTTTGTTTGGAATTCCATGGTATTTAAGTTTTATATTTAGTTTTTAATTTTATTAAAGAAACCCAAACCGAAATCCTGTGTAAAAATCTGCTTGTTTTCCTTCATTTGAAAGTGCTGTTAAAACCGAATTAGAACCAAGGAAGAATCCACCAAATCTAAATCCTATACCGGCGGTTGTTCCTGAAATTTCATTAATCGCGACTGGAATATAGGCTTCAAAAAATCCGACAGAAAATCGTGGTGTAGCTGAAATTATATTTTGTGAAGTTATCTGATCATTTCCACTATTGCTTTTAATTTTTTGTTGTGTGAAAAGCGTAATATTTATTTTTGTAATAATTTTAATATCTGCATAAAAATTAAAAACAGTTGGAAGTTGAATTTTAAAGTTTCTATTTTGAGCAGATTTGTTTAAAAACCCACTATTTAATAAAATTTGCTCTATATTTTTTACACCGTTAGTATTTTGAAATTGATTTAAATTTAATTGTTGAGAACCTTGAATCGCTAGTGTATAATTTGTTGAATAATTACTGGATGATTTAAAAGTCATGCTTCCAATGTTTTTTAATGCAGCACCAATTTTTAATTTATAGTTTTTCCCAGAACCTAAGAGTTGGTAATTGACTCCAATATCTGTTGCAATTCCTTGAAGATTTCCAAAAACTGATTTTGTATAATCGCTTGTATTTGTAAATTCATTTCCAAGACTACCTGTATAGGCAATATTCAAATTCGCGTTTACATTAGTAAGTTGTAAATTACCTAGATTATCTGTGATTCTCCCATTAAATTTATCTACTCCAATATTAGCGAAAGCACCCGGGAATAAAAGTTTTAAAGTTAATCCTGCATTAATTTTGTGTTTTTTGTTTTCAAATATTTTGTGAGCAGCTGAAAACCCAATTTCTCCCCATGCGGTTCCATTAATTCGTTGGTTTTTATCACTAGAAATAAGTGCCGAACCCCCAATTGCATTTAAGGAACTATTGGTTAATGCTGAACCAAGATTTGGATCGACATCAATTATATTTGCTTTAATATGTCCTTTTGAAGTTACTGCAAACCCCCATTTTAAAAGTTTTATAGCGAAACCAGGACCTAGAAATTCAGTATCAACATTGAAATTTACAGGTTCTGTTCCCTTAAAAATTATGTTTTCTAGGTTATTACCATTTAAAATATCACTAAAACCTATTTTGTTGTTTGATACATTTATGCTTGAAGAAAATAATTGAACTTCGAAGTGGTTATTTAGGTTTGCTAGTTCTGAGGGATTTAATCCAACATTTATAATTCCAATCCGTTTAGAAGTAGTAATTCCTGAAAAATGGTCTTGTGAAAAGCCATTCAACGTTAATAAGAAAATAGGAAATAAAAATAGGTTTTTCATAATTTTCGGATTTCGGATTAAATAATAAATAAAATTACGTTTTTTTATTTTAAATAGCATTCCAAATCACATCATTTGGTGAAGGGGCAATAATTTCTAAAATTTCTTTAGAAACAGGATGTACAAAAACTAATTTTCTAGCGTGAAGATGTATCCCGCCATCGGGATTGCTTCTGTCAAAACCATACTTCAAATCTCCTTTTATAGGTGATCCAATGGCTGATAATTGTGCTCTAATTTGATGGTGCCTTCCTGTGTGAAGATTTATCTCTAAGGCAAAATAATTTTGCAGAGTGGCTATAATTTTATAGTCTAAACTTGCCAATTTACTGTCTGGGACTTCTTTTAGATGTGCTTTTGAAGTATTTTTTTTTTCATTTCTTTTCAGAAAATGAATCAACTTATCCTCATTATTTAATGGTTTGTTTTTGATAATTGCCCAATATATTTTTTGTGTTTCTCGATTACTAAAAAGCTCATTCATTCTGGTCAAGGCCTTACTGGTTCTTGCAAAAATTACAATTCCAGTTGTTGGTCTGTCCAATCGATGAACCACACCAAGAAAAACTTCGCCAGGTTTACTATATTTAACTTTTATGTATTCTTTTACAACCTCTGATAATGGTTTGTCGCCTGTCTTGTCGCCTTGTACAATGTCACCTACTCGCTTATTAACCACAATAATATGATTGTCTTCGTGAAGGACTTGCAGGTTATTTTTATCGGAAACTATCTTCATTTCAATTACCCCTTCTGGTGATAGGGGGCTTAATATTGCTCATTCGTATTGGGAAAATCACTCGATTTCACATCTTTTACATACTGACCAATAGCTGAAGTCATTTGCATATATAAATTCAAATAACGTCTCAAAAATCTTGGACTAAATTCATTATTCATACCTAACATATCATGAATTACAAGTACTTGACCGTCAACACCGCCGCCAGCACCAATTCCAATTGCAGGAATTGATATGCTTTTTGCTACTTTTGCTGCCAAATGAGCGGGAATTTTTTCTAATACCAATGCAAAACATCCAATTTTTTCAAGCATTTTAGCATCTTGCATTAACTTTTCAGCTTCTTCATCTTCTTTGGCACGAACGGTATAACTGCCAAATTTGTATATAGATTGTGGGGTTAATCCTAGATGCCCCATTACAGGAATTCCTGCGTTTAATATTTTTTTTATTGAGTCCTTGATTTCGCTACCACCTTCTAATTTCACAGCATGTCCGCCACTTTCTTTCATTATTCTAATTGAAGAACGTAAGGCTTCTTTAGGATCTGATTGGTAACTTCCAAAAGGTAAATCTACAACAACTAAAGCCCTTTCGATAGCACGAACCACACCAGATGCATGATAAATCATTTGGTCTAATGTAATTGGTAATGTAGTTTCGTGTCCCGCCATCACATTGGAAGCAGAATCTCCAACAAGAATCACATCTATGCCAGCAGAATCTACAATTTTTGCCATGGAGTAATCATAAGCCGTAAGCATTGAAATTTTTTCTCCATTTGCTTTCATCTCAAATAGTGACTTGGTAGTTATTCTTTTATAATCTTTTTTAGCTACAGACATTATGATTTTATTAATTATGGTTTTGTATATAATTTAAGCAAAAATAATCAAATATATTATAATTTATTTGATTTTAATAAATCGGGTACCCAATCCTTTAAACAATTAAATGATTCCGAGATTAACCTTTAAATCCTTCACTAACAATCTGCTAAATTCACTGCAATTGCCAATCCACCTTCAGAGGTTTCTTTGTATTTGTTATTCATGTCTTTTGCAGTTTGCCACATTGTATCAATCACTTTATCCAAAGGAACTTTTGCATTTTTAGGATTAGTTTCTAATGCTAATTCGGCTGCATTTATAGCCTTTATAGCTCCCATTGTATTTCTTTCGATACAAGGAATTTGAACTAAACCACCGACAGGATCGCAGGTCATTCCCAAATGATGTTCCATTGCAATTTCAGCTGCCATCAAAACTTGTTCTGGAGTTCCGCCCATTAATTCGCACAAAGCAGCAGCTGCCATTGATGATGAAACACCAATTTCTGCTTGACAACCACCCATCGCCGCAGAAATAGTAGAACCTTTTTTGAAAATGCTGCCAATTTCTCCAGCAACCATCAAGAATTGTTTAATTTCTTTTTCGCCTGCATTATGATTTTCTATAACTAAATAATACATCAAAACGGCAGGAATAACACCTGCACTTCCATTAGTTGGCGCAGTGACAACACGTCCTAAAGCAGCATTTACTTCATTTACTGCAAGAGCAAAACAACTTACCCATTTTAAAATTTGTCGGAATTTAACTTCAGTTTTTCTAATTTCTTCAAGCCATGTTAGAGGCGAGTCATAATTGGCCAAACCAATTAAATTTTGATGCATATCAAAGGCTCTTCGTCTCACGTTCAATCCTCCAGGGAGAATTCCTTCTGAGTGACACCCGATATAAATACATTCTAGCATCGTATTCCAAATTCGCATTAATTCGTTATGGATGGTATCCTCGGAACGCATCGATTTTTCATTTTCATAAACAATTTCTGAAACCTTCTTATTTTCTTTGGTACAAAAGTCTAAAAGTTCAGCAGCGTTTGCAATTTGAAAGGGGAAAGCATCTTTTATTTTTAGTTTTTGTTTTGCATTTTCACGCTCTTCTTTTACGACAAACCCACCTCCGATTGAGTAAAAGGTAGATGAATATTCCGAATCATCATTGGCGAAAGCGGTAAATTTTAAACCATTTGAATGAAAAGGAAGAAAGTTTTTATTGAAAATAATATCTTGAAGATAATAGAAAGGAATTGGCATTTCGTTTCCTAAAAGAATTTCGTTTTTACCTTCAATAGATTTTATAATTTTAGATATATTTTTGATAGGAATATATTCAGGATCTTGACCACTCAACCCAAGCATAAGTGCGGAATCAGTGACGTGTCCTTTTCCAGTTAAGGAAAGTGAACCATATAAATCGACTTTAATGCGAGTAGTTTTTTCAAATATATTAGTAGATCGTAGTTCACCCAAAAAACGTTCTGCTGCTCGCCAAGGGCCTAGTGTGTGTGAACTTGAAGGACCAATACCGATTTTTAGCATATCAAAAACAGAGATACATTCTTCCATAATTTAGTCAAATTTATTGCGACAAATATATATTAATGTAATTAAATAACAGATTTTATCTTCTTAAAATTATGAATTTAATAGAAAACGAATGCTTTTTTGAGTGTAATTTGAGTTTTTTATATTTATTACTTTAAAGTAATTACATTCTCCTTAACAATTATTTCTAAAGGAATATAATTTGTTATTTCAATTTCTTCTTTCAAAACTAATTTTTTGTACAAATGATTAATTCCCAAATATCCTTGTTCGTCTGGTTTTTGATTAATTAAAAAATCAATATAACCTTCATTTAGATATTCTAAATTTTGTTTTAATAAATCGTAACCAACAACTCTAATATCTTTTAGATTATTGTCTTTAAGATATTTAGCGACTATATAAACTCTTGAATTAGGAACAAAAACACTATTTATACCATCAAAAATTTTATTATTAAGTTTATTTGATTCAGAATCCTTGAGACTTATTTCAGAAAATTTATAATTTGACAATTCTTTGTTCTCATTAAAAAAGGAATTAAAACCTTTAATTCTTTGCAAATAAACGGAGGTACTTTCTATTTCTCGAGTAATTTTCATTATCAACACATTATTTTCTGATTTTACTCCAA
>SHWW01000052.1 GCA_009693635.1 Flavobacteriaceae bacterium | reverse complement strand
TGATAATTCGGTATTTTCCGCAAAAATAATTAAAAAATAAGAACCATGAAGACAACTATAAAATCAATTTTAATAACATTTTTGTTATTGACCAGCACACTGATTTTTGCACAAAATCCAGGTGATCCAGGACAAGATCCAGGAGTAACGCCTATCAATGATTATATTATCCCAATGATAGTGTTGGGAATTGTAATTGGCTTTCACTTATTAAGAAAGAGAACTACAATAGTAAAATAGATTACACTATTAAAATGAAAACCACGCTCAAGGCGTGGTTTTTTTAGTAAATCAAATAGTTGTTAATCTTAGTTATCTCTAATAACATGAGCTACACCGGTAATGGTGTGTGAACCTGAGGAATTAGTATAGGTGCCATTAAAGGTGATGTCAATATATTGACCAATTGCACCTACAGCACTTAAATTAAAGGAAACCGTATTAACCATTTGAACATTAATTGATCCTATATCAGGCGATTCAATTGAAAACATAGTTGTAGAGTAAATTCCAGGAATAATAGTATTACCAAATAAATAAAAAGCTATTGTTGTATTTGGAGAAACCACACCATAGGCAGAAATAGTCAATTGAGGATTAGTAGTTGTATTTGTTCCTCTTCCAGAAGCTGTAATATTCGCTATAATATATCGAATAGGGTTAGAATCTACACGGTACGAAATAAACTCAGAAATGGTATTACACGCCGTTATATTTCCCACATTGGTAGTTGGACTGGTAAAAGTGTAATTAATAGAATTGGTAGTTTGTAAGTTATCGTAATCAAATCCTTGTAAACTAAATGCAGTATTGGTAGCGCTACAAACTAACATCGTAAAACTAAAAGCACCATTGGTAACGGTAGCTAACATGTTTTGATTTCCATAACGCATTAAAACATATCCGTTAGTAACATTAGTCCCATCGCATTTAAGAAGGTTTCCTTGAACTAAAGTAGATTGAATTGTAGAATTTGGGATTACTAAATTTGGTAAAGTAGTATCTGCTGAGAATGGCCCAATATTAGTGGTGCTAACAATATTTCCGCAAGAATCAAACACAACCATAGTTAAAGTTTCATTTGCTGGAACTAAACCGCTAACTAGTCCTTGACTGTTGGTTGTTCCATTAACAGTATATGAATTGGTAGCTCTTCTAATACCCACTCTAACATTTGCTAATGGCGTACCATTTGAATTTACTACAGTTACAGACAATCTCACTGTTGGAAATTGAGCATCGCAATTCCACCATGAAAAGTGAGAAACGGTACCTACATATTTTGTTCCTTGCTTAGTTGCAGCCCCTTCTTCTTTCCAGTATCCTAAAGTTTCGTCAAAATGCCAAAGTGGAATTGTTGTTGGTGAAGACGCTAATTGTGATGTAGAGATTGGCATTTCAATTTGAGCCGTTGTTGAAAGTTGCAATTTTTGTGAAGCAGCACCTCTCAGCTCAATATTCATCATGCCATACGATTCTAATACTCGCTCCTCCCCGCTTGAATTTTGAGCCAATAACATACCTGGCATTTTATCAATGACCGTTGGATCTGAAGGATCAAGGTGTTTCATAATCACACTTACCACTCCGGTATAAGCCGTACCTGCTTCTGTTTTAAAGCTACCATCAAAAGTAACTTTTGCGCCATTTGATAATGAAACACTTCCTGTGGTTCCAGAATTAACTGTACCTATAATAGTTCCTGATAAAAGTGTAATTCTAATATTGTTCATACCACTAGTAGGGACTAAAGCTCGTGATCCGTCTAAATAACCAGTCTTTTTAGCTGTTATATAAGCAAATTTTTCACGAACCGTAGCACTATTAATAATGAAAACTCCATTTACGTCTGTGGTAGCTGTTTTGTTTGAAATTGTAATTGCTACATTGGATAGAACGTTGTTGTTTTCATCAACAATTTGTCCGGTAAAATTTTTTGATACTTCACTTCCAAAATTCAAAGGAGTTACAGTTGAATTTCCACCATTTCCTGAATCAGAACTACAATTACTGAACAAAAAAGGAATCAATAAAATCAAAAGAAAGAGTTTTTTTGAATTCATAATATATTTATTTTGAAGTTAATAAGTATCAAATATAAAAAAAATTATTATTAAATTATTTATTTATTCCCTTAATAATTTACCCAATGCCTCACTTTCATTTTTATTCAAAGTTGATAGTAAAGTCTCAAAATAGATTCTCACATTCTGATTTTTTAATAATAATCTGATTTTCTCTCTGCCAAATTTTGAAAATTGCCATTTATGACTGGTTAAAGAATTTACCAAAAACGGCAATACATTTTTGTCTTTATCATTAATAAAAATTAAATTTTCTAGCGCATTTTGACGAATAGAACTATCAAATTTTTGAGAACAATAGTGAAGCAATTCATCGTAAAATTTAGCTTTGCTTTCCAATTTGTAGTCTTTGGTTCCAAGCGCTAATGTTAACCAAAGAATACGGAGATTTTTATCGTTGAAACCAACCCAATCTTTTGATTTTTCGAGATACTTAATTTGGTCTTCTGGAAATTGCGACCACAATGAATTTAGCGTAACTTCCCTTATAATATAGGATTTATCATCCAGTAACGTCTCAAATTCAACTTTGAATTCTAAAGGAATTTTTAATGTTGTATTTGCAATTGCTTGTCGCACATTAACGTCATTTGTAGCCAATGCCAAACGCAATAGTATTGCTTTATCAGAAAATGAAACATTATCTATTTGATAAATAATTTCTTCTTTTATTGGAAAATATGCATCCGATTGCATTGTTTTCAAAAAGATATCTTGCTTCTCTTTAAAAGGTTTATTCCTAAGTTTCTGGATTTCGAATAACGCTTTTGTTGATTGATTTTTTATTAGTAATTCAGTTACTTTCTGATTGTCAAAACTAGCACTTTCTAGCCATTTTATTCTGAAAGAATCCACATCATATTTGGAAACTTTTCTAATTTCATTCAAAAAGTCGTCAGTAGTAACATTTTTAAAAGAATATTTTTTCAAATAGTTTTGCACCGATTTTTGAAAAACCTTCGCTCCAACACCTTCCCGCAAAACGTGCAAAGCCCAAGCTCCCTTTTGATAAAACGATAAAGAACTTGCATTTTTATTCAAAATAGGAATGGTATCAGTTTTGGAAACCGACTTCAATTGCTGAGAAATGGAGTATAATTTATTATAAAAATAATCTTCTCCAAACACTTCTTTCTCTGCCAATAACGCATAATACGTAGCAAAACCTTCTTGCAACCAATGGTGTTTTCCGCTTTCTGCAGTTACCATATCTCCAAACCATTGGTGTGCCAATTCGTGTGCATTTACATTCACATAATTTTTATCTTCAAACCCAATTTCATCTACTACAAAATCTCTTGAAAAAACCGTTGCTGAAGTATTTTCCATTCCAGAATACAAAAAATCACGAACTGGAATTTGCTTGTAGACATCCCAAGGGTACTTCACTCCTATTTCTTTAACAAAAAAATCGAAAATAGTTTTAGAATAACGATACGTGGGTTCTGATTTTGAAATATCTTCGTTTTCGATATAAAAATGTAATGGAATTCCGCTATTAGATAGCTCATATTGAACTTCAAACTTTCCAATAGCAAGCATTAAAAGATAACTGCTCATTGGTTTTTTCATTCGGTAATACCAATCGATGGTATTAGAATTGATAACTTTACTATCTAAAACCCCATTAGAAATTACTTTGAAGTTTTTATCAAAATTGACATCTAAATTAAAAATTACTTTTTCATTGGCATCATCAAAACTTGGAAACCAATTGCTGGTATATTTACCTTGCCCTTGCGTCCAAATTTGAAGGTTTTCTCCTTCGCCAACAAAATACATTGTTTGCTTTGGTTTAGCCAAATAATTAAAAGTCAAGGTGTTTTTTCCGATTTTATAACCTTCGAAAAGTAAGATTTGCTTTTTATTATTACTGAATTTTACTTCGATATTGTTTATTTTCAAATTGGAAAAATCTATATTTTGAGCATCCATTTTAATGGTATCTATTGCACTTGTAACTTCAAAAAAATAAGTTACTTCCCCGGAAACTGATTTCTCAATTGGATTGATTTCAATTTTACCCAATACCGATTTGAAATCTACAAATTTGGTTTGCTGGGCAAATGAAATGAAGGAAAACAATAGGATTAGGCACTTCATTTTTTAGCGTTCTTCATACATTTTTAATAATTGCGTCACAGTATTCCAATTGCGAATGGTTGCCGTTAGATTCAGTCTTTTCTCAATGTATTTTTGGTCTAGCCTTGTTTTTCCTGCGCCAATGTCATACTTGATAAAAATCCTCGTTCCATCAATTCTGGCTTCATCAGGCTTGAATTGACTAATTTTCAAATCATTGATATTTTCGCTCCGCAACTCTTTGGATACAAAAGCTACATATAATTTTTTAACATCTACATCTTTGTCTTTCAAAAAAGTATTTTTAACAAAACAAGATTCTAAATCAGATTTTCCTATAACAATAATAGGCACATCGTAACCAAAAACCTTAAAAATTTCTTGCTTAATTACAAAACCAACTTTTGCATTACTTTCCTCGTCTGTATCCAAAAAAACATTTCCAGATTGGATATAAGTTTGCACGTTTTGAAAACCAATTTTTTCTAAAGTAGTTTTCAAAGTATCCATTTTAATCATATTATGTCCTGAAACATTAATACCACGAAGAAGTGCGAGATGAGTAGTCATTATTTATTATTTTTAATGTCCAAAGATATTGTGTTTGAGCTTTATTACACAATAATTATTAAAATAGTTATTCCAACACATTTTAAATTTCCAAACAAAAAACTATCTTCGCAAGATGCAAAATAACCTTTTTCAAACTCCCATTGAATACTTGAAAGGCGTTGGTCCACAACGTAGTGATTTGTTGCGAAAAGAATTAGGCATTCACAAATATCAGGATTTAATAAATTTTTATCCCAATCGGTATATTGACCGCACCCGTTATTATAAAATCAATGAATTAGATAATAATAGTACTGAAGTTCAATTGATTGGAAAAATAATAAACATAAAAACAGTTGAACCTGCCAAAGGAAAAAAACGATTAGTTGCCACTTTTGTTGATGCAACTGGGCAAATGGAATTGGTTTGGTTTCAAGGTCAAAAATGGGTTAGGGAGAGTTTAGAATTAAACGTTTCCATTGTAATTTTCGGAAAATGTGCGTCATTTGGAAATGTCTATAATATGGCACATCCTGAAATTGAGTTACTTGCAGATCACGAGCAAAGTTTGAGCTCAGCGATGCAACCTGTTTATCCATCTACGGAAACCCTTTCAAATCGGGGGATTACGAATCGCGTGGTAAACAAATTAATGCAGCAATTGTTTCAAGAAACACAGGCATTATTTTCAGAAACCTTGCCTGATTATCTGATGAACGAGTTAAGATTGGTTTCCAAAAAAGAAGCGCTTTTCAATATTCACTTTCCTAAAAGCCCCGAGGCATTAGCTAAAGCCCAATTCCGATTAAAATTTGAAGAATTATTTTTCATCCAATTACAATTAATCACAAAAAACTTGGTGCGGAAACACAAAATCAAAGGACACGCTTTTGAAAAAGTAGGTAAATTGTTCTCCAATTTTTTTGCCAATCACCTACCATTTGAACTAACAAATGCTCAAAAAAGAGTTATTAAAGAAATCCGAAATGACATGGGTTATCCTGCTCAAATGAACCGATTATTGCAAGGCGATGTGGGTTCTGGAAAAACAATTGTGGCATTTATGAGTATGCTTTTGGCGTTGGATAATGGCTTCCAAGCCTGCTTTATGGCACCCACAGAAATACTTGCAAATCAACATTTTATAGGTTTGTCAAAATTAGCTAAAACATTGAATATAAACATAAAGAAACTTACTGGTTCCTCAAAAACTTCAGAAAGAAAAGTCATTCACGAAGAGTTAGAAAACGGAACTTTGCAAATCCTGATTGGCACCCATGCCCTATTAGAAGACAAGGTAAAATTTCAAAATTTAGGATTGGCAATCATCGACGAGCAACATCGTTTTGGTGTGGAGCAACGCTCTAAATTGTGGAAGAAAAACGATATTCCACCACACGTTTTAGTGATGACCGCAACCCCAATTCCAAGGACTTTGGCGATGAGTTTGTACGGTGATTTAGATATTTCATTGATAGACGAATTACCTCCAGGTAGAAAGCCAATTCAAACCGTTCATCGATATGATTCTAATCGGTTGAATGTTATGGGGTTTGTAAGCGACCAAATTGCTTTAGGACGACAAATTTATGTAGTATATCCCTTAATTCAGGAATCCGAAAAAATGGATTTCAAAGATTTAATGGATGGCTACGATTCCATTTCTCGTGATTTTCCGCTTCCAAAATACGCCATTTCAATCCTTCACGGAAAGATGAAAGCAAGTGAAAAAGATTTTGAAATGCAACGATTTTCAGAAGGAAAAACCAATATCATGGTTGCTACAACTGTTATTGAAGTGGGCGTAAATATTCCCAATGCCAGTGTTATGATTATAGAAAGTGCCGAGCGTTTTGGACTCTCACAACTGCATCAATTGCGAGGTCGCGTAGGTCGTGGCTCTGATCAAAGCTACTGTATTTTGATGAGTTCCCACAAACTAACCAATAATAGCAAGACAAGAATGGAAACGATGGTTCGTACTAATGATGGCTTTGAAATTGCCGAAGTCGATTTGAAACTTCGTGGTCCCGGTGATTTAATGGGCACTCAACAAAGTGGTGTGTTGAACCTTCAAATTGCCGATTTGGTTCGCGACAGAGACATCCTTTATTTGGCTCGAAACTACGCTGTGAAAATCCTAAAAGACGATTCCCCACTTGAAAAACAAGAGCATTTAGTAATGCGAACGGTATTTATAGAAATGACCAAACGCAAAAACATTTGGAATTACATCAGTTAACTTAATTTTATTAATTTTTTTTATAATAAATTACTTAAATTTACTTACATTAATATAATGTCAATATGATTTTATTTTTCAATAAATTATCTAAAACATTAACTGTAATAGTTTTTTTTTTAACTCTAACTTTGTCGGCTCAAAACGACTGTGTTGATGCTATTTTTATTTGTGGAAATGCCAATTTATCAGGTTTAACTGCCAATGGAATTGGTGTTCAAGAAATTTCACCCGGAAATGCTTGTGGTCTTGGAGAAAATAATAGTTTGTGGTTGAAAATAAAAATCAGAACTGGCGGAACTTTAGGATTTACTTTAACCCCACAAAGCTCAGATTTACTAGAAGATTTAGATTTTTGGATTTTTGGTCCTAATGTTACTTGCAATAATTTAGGAACTGCAATTCGATGTTCCACTACAAATCCACTTCAAGCTAGTTTAACTGATAATTTAACTGGAATAAACGGAAGTGAGATAGACATTAGTGAAGGTCCGGGCCCGGACGGAAATAGTTTTGTAAAATGGATAGATGTTTTAGATAATGAAACCTATTATATTGCAATAGATCGACCTGTAGGGGTTAGCGCTTTTTCAATTACCTGGTCAGGTACATCAACATTTTTTCAAGCACCAACCACCATTTCAAAAACTGATTTTAGAAAATGTAGTTTACCAAATTTCCCCGGGGAAGCCTATTTTGATATGACTCCTAATAGTAATTTAGCTATTGGATCACAAACCAATATAATTGCAACTTATTATACCAGTTATAATGATGCTGTAACCAATACCAATGCGATTGCAAATACAAATAACTTTAGAAACACTTCAAATCCTCAACAGATATTTATCAGATTAAGTAACACTTTTACGGGTTGTTTTGCTATTACCGATTTCAATATTTCTGTAACTTTACCAACTGTAACAGGATTTTCTTATAATTCACCCATTTGTATTAACGATACAAATCCGATAATAATTCCTGCCACAGGATTTACTATTGGCGGAATATTTAGTTCGACTACTGGGTTAAGTATCAACACTTCTACAGGGGAAATAAATCTTACAAATAGTTTACCGGGAACCTATCAAGTAAACTATACTATAACTGCAAATCCTGTCATTTGCCAAACCGCATCAACATTCAATTTTTCAATTACTATAAATCCATTACCTAGTATACAATTAAATACTCCTTTGCCATCTTTATGTATAAATGGTTTAATTAATCCTATTATTTTTAACATTAGTGGTCTTGCAACTAATGCTTCCATAAGTTTAGGTAGTTTGCCAGCAGGATTATCAGGTAGTTACAATAATGGTGTTTTTACTATTATTGGAAAACCTACAATAACTGGTTTGTTTAATTTTACGATAACTACTCAAGGCGGTTGTTCGCCAGCTGCAATTTATAATGGAACTTTGATTATAAATAGTTTACCAAATGTTACTTTACCACAAGACGGTTTTATTTGTTTAGATGATGCTGGAAATTCCCTTGGATCTTATACTTTAATAGCCAATCTAAGTTCTAATAATCACTCATTTGTATGGTCTAATAGTACCGGAGTAATTGCAGGACAAACAAGGAATAATTATCGTGCTACGTTACCGGGTGCTTATTCCCTAGTTGCTACAAACAGTGCTACTGGATGTTTTGCTAGTGCAAATGCCATAATTGGAACTCATTTATCTCCTGGAATAGTAACTGCAACTGTTTCTAATTACTTTTCAGAAATACAAACTGTTTCAATATTGGTCAGTCCAATTGGAATTTACGAATACAAATTAGATTTCAACCCCTATCAAGACAGTAATGTATTTACAAATCTATCTATGGGTGTTCATGATATATGGGTTAGAGACAAATTTTTCTGTGGCGTAAAAAAAATAACTTTTCAGATAATTGATTATCCTAATTATTTTACTCCAAATGGAGACACCATTCATGATACTTGGAATATTACTGAATTGAAAAACCAACCCAATTCCTATATTGACATCTTTGACAGGTATGGAAAACTAATTCGTCAAATAAACCCTTCAGGACAGGGATGGGATGGAAATTACAATGGAAACCCACTGCCAGCAACAGATTATTGGTTTACAGTTTATTATACTGAACAAAATATAAATCACCAATTTAGTTCGCATTTTTCACTTGTAAGGTAATGAAAAATTGGTAGTGAAAAAACAAATAAAATCTTTCATACTACAAATAGCAATCCTTATATTTGCATCTATATTATAGCTAACAAATGAAAATATCATACAACTGGTTAAAACAATTTATCAATATTGATTTAAAATCGGAATATACTGCAGAAATATTAACTGATTTAGGTTTAGAAGTTGAAGGTGTAGAAAAATTTGAAAGTTTAAAAGGCGGACTTGAAGGAGTTGTAATTGGGCATATATTAACTTGCGTTCAACATAAGAATGCTGATAAATTAAAAGTTACAACCGTAGATATTGGCTCTGGTTCTCCAATTCAAATTGTTTGTGGCGCTTCAAATATTGCTATAGGACAAAAAGTACCAGTTGCAACAATTGGAACTAAATTATATGGCAAAGAAGGAGAATCTTTTGAAATAAAAAAAGGAACAATTAGAGGCGAAGAAAGTCATGGAATGATTTGTGCTGAAGATGAATTAGGTTTAGGCGATAATCATGATGGAATTATGATTCTTTCAGATGAATTAATTCCTGGAACGCCAGCTGCTAAAGTTTTTAAAATTGAAACCGATGAGATTTTTGAAATTGGATTAACTCCTAACCGTGCCGATGCAATGAGCCATTGGGGAGTTGCGAGAGATTTGCGAGCTGGATTAATTCAAAAAAACAACAACCAATGTGAATTAATTACACCTTCCGTAAATAAATTCAACGTTGATAAAAGAACACTCAAAATTGATATTAAAGTTGAAGACAGCAAATTGGCCCCAAGATATTGTGGAGTAACAATTTCAGGAGTTACCGTAAAATCATCACCAGAATGGTTAAAAAACAGATTGAAATCTATTGGTTTATCCCCGAAAAATAATATTATTGATGTTACTAATTATGTTTTACATGAATTAGGTCAACCGCTGCACGCTTTTGATGCCGCAAAAATTAATGGAAATATACTAGTTAAAACTGTTGAGTCAGGAACAAAATTTACCACATTAGACGGGATAGAAAGAAACCTGCATGAAGAAGATTTAATGATTTGTGATGAAAAAGGCCCCATTTGCATAGCAGGAGTTTTTGGAGGTCAAAATTCTGGAGTTTCTGAAAATACGAAAAATATCTTTTTAGAAAGTGCTTATTTCAATCCAGTTTCTATTAGAAAAACTGCCAAAAGACATACTTTAAGTACGGACGCCTCTTTTAGATTTGAAAGGGGAATCGATCCGAGTATCACAGAATATGCCCTAAAACGAGCTGCTATTTTAATTCAAGAAGTAGCTGGTGGTGAAATTACATCTGATATTATTGATGTTTATCAAAAGAAAATAGAGGATTTTTCTATAGTTTTAAATTACAACAATGTATCAAAAATTATTGGTCAAGAAATACCAAAAGAAACCATCAAGAAAATTTTAGTTTCATTGGATATTAAAGTTACAAGTTTTTCAGATTCAAGTTTGGGATTAATAATTCCTGCTTATCGAGTAGATGTTCAAAGAGAAATTGATGTAATTGAAGAATTGTTGAGAGTTTTTGGATACAACAATATCAATTTTACAGAAAAATTAAACGCAACCGTTTCAAATTCAGGTAGAACAGAAGATTATAAAGTTCAAAATATTATCTCCAATCAAATGACTGCTTTAGGATTCAACGAAATGATGGCCAATTCACTGACAACTCCTGACTACGTTAAATTATCAGAAAACCTGAGAGAGGAATTCAATGTATTGGTATTAAATCCGTTGAGCAATGAATTATCAACAATGAGACAATCATTATTATTTTCTGGATTAGAAGCTGTTTCATTTAATATTAATCGTAGAAATTCTGATTTAAAATTATTTGAATTTGGAAAAACCTACCATAAACTGCCTTCAGGTTTTGACGAGCCAAAACATTTAACATTGTTTACCACAGGAAATCGTTTGGAAGAAAGCTGGACAAATCCTCTAAAACCATCTGACTTTTTCTTATTTAAAGGCTATGTCAGCACTATTTTATCTCGTTTAGGAATTAACAAAACTCAAAATAAACCAGTAACCTCAGATATTTTTGCGGAAGGAATTGCAATAGCTGAAGGGTCTGAAATTTTAGTAGAATTTGGAACCATAAAAAAATCAATATTAAAACATTTTGATATAAAACAAGAAGTTTTTTATGCTGATTTTAATTGGAACGGGGTCTTAAAATCAATTTCGAATAAAATTAAGTTTACAGAAATACCTAAATATCCTGCAGTCCGAAGAGATTTAGCACTATTAGTTGATGAAAATGTCGCTTTTGAACATGTTTACAATATTGCACGTCAAACCGAGATGTCGTTTTTAAAAGAAATTACGCTATTTGATGTATATACAGGCCAAAATTTACCTAAAGGAAAAAAATCATATGCAGTAAGTTTTACAATACAAGATGACTCCAAAACACTTACAGAAACACAAATTGATAAAATAATGAGTAAACTTCAAAGTAATTTAAAGACTCAATTAGGAGCCCAATTGAGATAAATAACTCCATAAAGAATTTCAAAATCCACATTTATAAATGTGGATTTTGTTTTTAATAAATTTAATAATGTTAAAGTATTTTTTATTTGTAAAATATTTTATTTTTGTTGTATAAAAATTGGTTTCAATTAATAAATAGTACTAATTCAAAATGAAAAAAATCACATTACCCTTACTTTTTATATTTTTTATTACATCAGTCAAAGCTCAAAATGCTTATGATATAAAAATTAATTTAAAAAACTGTAAAGACACACTAGCATTTCTAACTTTTTATCAATTTGACAAAAACATGATAGTTGATACTTGCACTAAAATAAAAAACGGAAGAATTATATTCAATGGTACAAAAAAATTAGACAAAGGTATTTATTCGCTGGTAAGCCAAGGAAAATCAATCTATTTTGATTTTTTTATAGATGACCAAAATCAAAAATTAGATATTAGTAGTGATGCAATTTTAAATTATAGAGCTTCCTTAAAATGTAGCAATTCAAAAATACAAAATGACTTCTTTGAATATATTCAATTTTTTGAAACACAAAAAAATGATTTTGATTCCCATTTATTGAAAACAAAAGGCATGAACAAGAAAGATTCAACCGAATTTGTGGTGAATAAGCAAAAATTAATTAATGAAAATATTGAATTTTATGAAAATGATTTTATTTCAAAAAATAAAGGAACGTTTATAAGTGCCGCACTAAATTTAAAAATTGAAAAGTATCTTAAAGACATTCCAAAAGCTTCAAATGGAAGACCCGATAGTATCTCGGTTTATGGTTATTATAAAAAAAACTATTGGGATGGGGTTAATTTCAAAGAAGATGGATTGGTTCGTACGCCTTTCTTTGCGGGCCGTTTAAAACGATACTTTGAATCTGTGGTTATCAGACATCCTGACTCTGTATCTGTTGAAATTGACCGAATTATGAAGCAATCGGTTGAGGGCTCAATCATGTACAAAATATTATTATCTCATTTTGTATCAACATATGAAACTTCTAAAATAATGGGATTCGATAAGGTTTTTGTTCATATTGTAGATGCTTATTTTAAAACAGGAAAAGCAAACGATCTCTACAATGACTACAATATTATTAAAAACATTATTGCGAGAGCAGAAATACTTCGACCTTTATTACTTGATGAAATTGCTCCAGAATTACCGATGATTCCCATAGAAAGTCATGATAAAATTGCTAAAATGGGCTTTGAAAATGCCAAGACTAGTGAGGAGCTTACTAAAATATTCTATGACAATAATCAAGAAATTGAAAAAATATTTTTAAAGTTACATTCTATAAAAGCTAACTATACTTTGCTTATTTTTTGGGATGTTGACTGTGGACATTGTCAGTTAGAAATCCCTAAATTGATAAATGTTTACCACGAATTATTAAAAGAAAATATAGATTTAAAAGTTTTTAGCGTATATACACTTCAAGACTTTGAGAAATACCAAAAATATGTTGTTGAGAAAAAATTAGATTGGATAAATGTTTATGATGGGGTACATTTTAATAATTTAAAAGACAAATATGACATCTACTCTACCCCTGTAATTTATATTTTAGACAAAGACAAAAGGATAAAAGCCAAAAGAATTGAAGTAGAACAAATCAAAACTATAATAAACGCATTAGAAATTAGTAAATAGATTAAGTGCAATGAATTAAAAAATTAAGTATATTTTTTGTTTTCCTTATAAATTGAATTTCTTCAAACTAAATTGGATTTTTGCAATTAGAATTTATTTAATAATTTTTGAAAACACTCTCTTAGTTTTTGACTAAATCAGTACACTTTTTGCTGATGATTTTTACTGATAGTTTAATTTAATTTTTGCTATCTGGTATTATATTTCCATAGTTTTTTATTCTTAATTCGGTAGGTAGGATCCAAAAATAATGGCAGTTTCGAGTTTAAAGAGTTAGATG